>JALWOJ010000120.1 GCA_026995555.1 Acidilobaceae archaeon
GTTTCACGCCACCCTTCAAGCCAACCTTCTAACGCAGATCATCCAAAACTTTCTACAAAATGCCCTTAAGTTCACACCTGAGGGGAAGATGGTCACTATCCGTTCTCATCAAGAGGGGCACCAGCTCATTATAGAGGTTATAGATGAGGGGTGTGGCGTTGATGATAAGGTCGATCTATTTGCCCCCTTTATTCGCCAAGGTAATAAATCGGGTGTAGGGCTTGGACTCTTTTTAGCCAAAAGCGCCGCGGAGGCTTTAGGTGGTAAGATCACCTTGAAAAATAGAGAAGATGGTAAAGATGGGGCAGTTGCTACACTTATACTTGATTCAAAACTGGTATGCACTATTGGTAAAAAGTAGTTTAAGCTTTCTTCTGATATAAATCGACAACAAATTTTTATATAGGTGATATTATGCCCTTACTGATAAATGATGAGTGTATCGCGTGTGATGCGTGTCGTGAAGAGTGTCCGACCGAAGCTATTGAGGAGGGGGACCCTATCTATATCATCGAACCCGAGCGCTGCACTGAGTGTGTCGGTATCTATGATGAGCCCGCCTGTATAGCTGTCTGTCCTGTTGAGTGTATCGTACTAGATAAAGATAATGTCGAGACCATCACCGAGCTGCTCTTTAAGCATGAACAGCTTATGAAAGAGTATGAAGAAGAAGAGGAGTAGTTGGCCTCTCGTGTCGCGGTAGTCGATATCGGTTCAAACTCTGCACGGCTGCAGATCATGGAAAAGAGCAGCCGCTTTGCATTTCACCTCCTGCATGAGGAGAAGTCACGCATTCGTATAAGCGAGGGGAGTTACGCCAACGGTGGCAATCTCCAAGAGGCGGCTATGCATCGTGGAGTAGTGCTACTTAAAGAGTTTCGCACCATTATTAACAGCTATAAGGCTAAAAAGATATTGGTTGTTGCAACCTCAGCCCTAAGAGATGCCCCTAATAGAAGTGAATTTATCCAGAGAGTAAAAAAGAGCTGCCATCTAAACATCAAAGTCATATCGGGTGAGAGGGAGGCCTTTTTAGGCGCTTTGGCCTCTTCTAACTTGCTACATGTCAAGGAGGGGATCACCTTAGATATAGGCGGTGGCTCAAGTGAATCGG
>JALWOJ010000121.1 GCA_026995555.1 Acidilobaceae archaeon
CATGGATTTACTGTTTAATAGCTTCTTTAAAACTAGCTAAAGATGCATTGAAACAATGATTAGCTGCGTTAAGGTTTTTATTAATAGTTATTTATTAAAAAGGGCTTGGGGGCAGAAACATTAGTTATGGCAAGTTAGGGTTGTTTAAGTCCCTTTAGGCAATGAGATGGGCTGACGCCACGTGCCTCTCCAGTCTATGTTTCCTCATTGTTTTTATAAACCTTACCTGCATTGAGATAGCACGGTGACCTCGGGGTTCCGAGGAGACCGTGATGAACCTGAGGGTGGAGACCATAAAAGACCACTCTCGGGTGAACGGTAGGATTCGCATTGCTATATATAACTTAGGAGTTGTTGTCTTACTTTTAGTCCTCAAATACCCTTTTGTACAGTTCGTTAAATAGCCTTATATACTCCTGTCCCTTGTCTGTTGTCACATACTCATCTCCTTGTTTAACGAGAAGCCTTTTCTTACTAATAGTTCTAAGAGTTTCTTAGCGGTTTTCGTGTTTAGGTTGCAGACCAGTAGTATATGTGAAATTCTTCTGGGTGTTCTACAATATGTTAATTTATCCCAGATGATCTCGTCGGTTTCATCCTTATCACGCCGTAGCATTATTCGGTAGAGCTACATAGTGAACTTTAAGAGTTCGTTTTCTAGTTGCTTAACCTTTGCCAGCCTTCTAGCAATAGATCTTTCCTCAAAGTACAGGTCTAGGTTACCATAAATTAGAAGGATAGCAGCTACAATAAGTCTAAACATGAGTTCGCCTACACCTATTACTTCAGCAATATAGTCCTCCACAGCTAATGCCACAAATACGGCTCCTACTATTATTGAAAATAAGCCAAGAGCAACTATGTACCAGCGATAACCCCTATAAAACGAGACTACATCCTTTATGAACTGAATTAGCTTCTCTTCATCCAATTCACGTATCCTAACACTAGGAAAAGGTAAAAAATGCATGCGTCCATAGAACACTCAGGATATCGTAGAGTACAGCAGCTGAGACTAGAAGCCATAGAACACCGCAGAGAGCTAAGAAGATATCGAATAAAACCTCATGAATGCCAGACCCTGCTAAAGCCTTCCTAGCAAATTAATCAATAATTGAAGCCGAGACACCAAGCGAGATTGATGCTGTAAGGAACCACATAAACAGTTCGTTAGCAGCTCTCCTAGTAGCACTCCCAACGATAGCCACTCTACCTTCAACCATTGTCAGCACCACTAATACCTAATGCCCTTATTTATCTAAAGCCGTTATGTACTCCAGATTCAAAAAAAAACTTATAAATGAAAGAGAAAAAGGCATAGCTCAATCAAAGATGTACTGAAGCTGCATTTTCTAATTCCACGGCAACTATACATAGAATTTTAAGCTGCATACTAAAGGCTTATAACTGGTGTTTATGTGGCGGGCCCGCCGGGATTTGAACCCGGGACCGCCGGCTCCGAAGGCCGGCGCTCTGTCCTGGCTGAGCTACGGGCCCTAAGTCAGTTAAAAACAAAGACCCTAACCTTTTTATCTTAATCTTAACAACGCGATGCTGTTACATAAGCTGAAAGACTTTGGGGTCTAATTCTGTTTAAATCCTAAATTAAATACCCATACTGGAGTCACCTTCTACTACCATCAAATTAATGATCTTTTAATTGAAATTATTAGCTTACATAAAGTGCTCACTAAGCAACTTCAGAAACATAAACTAAAATGTTTGAAAATGGTGCGGGGGGTGGGATTCGAACCCACGCAGGCCTACGCCAACGGGTCTTAAGCCCGTCCCCTTTGACCGGGCTCGGGCACCCCCGCACCACTAAGCTATATCCGCTCTGAGGGCTTAATGCTTTAGCTCCCTTGTTGATAACCAAGGGCCGCTCATTATTGTCATTAAATATCTTGTCCTTGCAAGCCTTCTTTTGTCTATGAAGAGAGGGGCGAGGGCCATTCCCGTTAGGAAGCCTCCTACGTGGGCCCAGAAAGCTATCCCAGCCATCACGCCGCCAAAGGACGTGGTCAAGGCCATCACTACCTGATATATGAACCAGAATCCTATGTAAACGCTTGCAGGAAGCCTAAGAAACAGTGGAAGGAACCCCCAGAAGACCATAACTCTTATGTTCGCGCTTGGAAATGCTAAAAGATACGCTCCTAAAACCCCTGAAATAGCTCCAGAGGCTCCCACAGCAGGAATCATCCAAGGATTGACGCCACTACTTGCGATCATGTGACTTATTGAGGATGATGGTGTAAATAGTAAAGAGGCTATGTTGAAGAGCGTTGCTCCAAGCCCAGAAATTATGTAGAAAATTAAATATCTGAGACCTCCCATTATGTTTTCTACGTTATCTCCAAATATGTATAGGTAGAACATGTTACCAAGTATGTGCATGAGACCTGCATGTATGAACATTGACGTGAAGAGGGTATAAAGCCTTTCCCCACATAATATGTAGGCAGGGACCAGACCCAGAGCATATATTATATCGTTGTAGCTGGTCGCTCCTCTCACAAGGATCCAGGGAGCAACTAAACCTATGAAATATACGGCGAAGTTAGCAGCTATTAGTGCCAAGTTTACTTTTGGAGGCTCCGTCTCTGGAACCTCGTCGCTAAGCGGGAGTCCCAAGCATCATCTCCTTCCTCAACTTTCCTCGAATATCCAAGTTTAAAAATTCAGGCTCGTTAAAGTTAAAACATATACCTACTGAACATCCTTAAACACTTTGAGGTAGGGGGAGTTGAGTGTAACTCGCATCGAGCCAGAGAAATTCATAAAAGAGGTAATGGAATATAGAGCCGGTGCTGTGCCAGAGGGTCTTCTAGACGAAGCTAAGAAAAAGGCTAAAGGAAGCGACTGGGCCTCAATGCTTGACGCTGCAGAAATGGTGTTAGTTGAATCCTCAGCTACGTCGAGTAGAATGTTAGATCTAGCGAAAGATCTTCTACTTGCAAGGATATATCAGGAAGCTAAGGGCGACTGGAAGAAGGCCTTCCCCTTAAGAGGCTTTGAGAGAAGGCTGAAGTGGTCAGGTCTCAGGCTTCTCTATGCAAGGTACCTGATCAAAAGGCCTGATGGAACTGCCATGGAAACTCCTAACGACATGATTGAAAGAGTTTCCTCCTACGTCTCCTTATCCGAACATGCATATGGCTCTAGGGAGGAGGCGGAGAAGTTATTTATAGATTTGATATCGAGCGGAAGATTTATTCCGAACAGTCCAACCCTCATGAACTCTGCTACAAGATATCCACAACTTGCAGCATGCTTTGTTGTAGGGATTTCGGACAGCATAGACTCTATACTGGAGGCTCTAAGGGTCTCAGCTTGGATATTTAAAAGTGGGGCTGGAGCGGGCTATGATTTTAGTTCGTTGAGGCCCAGAGGATCTCCGATAACTGGTACTGGAGGCCAGAGCAGCGGGCCCGTCAGCTTCATGAAGCTTTTCGATACACTGGCAGATGTCATAAAGGAGGGCGGAAAAAGAAGGGCTGCCATGATGGGGATTCTCCACGACTGGCATCCCGACATCCTTGAGTTCATAAAAGCTAAGTGTGAAAGGAGAGGGGTTCTCGAGAACTTCAACATAAGTGTTGGAGTTCATAACTCGTTCATTGAGAGGGCGTTAAATGATGAAGAGTGGGCCCTTCTCAATCCTCTTCACTGTCCAAATCTTAATGTGCTGGACTCCCAAGAGCTCGAAGAAATGCAAAAGCTCTGTGAAGCCGAGAAAAAAGTTAATGCAAGGAAGGTGCTTGAACTCATAGCTGAGTGTGCGTGGAAGAGCGGGGATCCTGGTGTCGTGTTCCTTGATACAATAAACCTTCATAATGCAACCCCGGCCTTAGGAAGGATCCACTCCACAAACCCCTGCGGAGAAACGCCCCTTCTTGATTGGGAGGCCTGTAATCTAGGAAGCATAAACCTCTCGCTCTACGTTGATGAAAGAAATAAAAAGATCCTTTGGGAGGAACTTGCCGAGGATGTACGCCTAGCCATTAGATTTCTTGATGATGTTATAGACGTTTCCAGATATCCCGTTCCAAGGATAGAGGAGGCAGTAAGGAGGACCAGAAAGATAGGCCTGGGAGTAATGGGCTGGGCAGACCTTCTAGCTTCACTGGAGATACCCTATGATAGTCATGATGCTCTTTATCTTGCTGACAAGATAATGGAGTTCATAGCATATCATGCAAGGGATGCCAGCAACGAACTTGCGGCTGAAAGAGGATACTATCCTGCTTTTCCAAGTAGCATACATAAGGAAGGAAAGTTTAACTTTGAGCCTCAGGTCCCCTCTGAAAAAATATACGATGTGTCTAAAGTTAGTGATGAGGTAAAGCACATTATCCAAGATAGACCTTCTCTAGACTGGGAGAAAGTTAGGGCAGAGATGAAAAGAGGAACTAGAAATGCCACGGTAACCACAATAGCGCCCACTGGCAGCATAAGCATAATAGCCGGAACGAGCTCCAGCATAGAGCCTTATTTTGCCTTAGTATACATAAGACATAGTGAGATAGGGAATTGGATAGAGGTCAATCCAAAGCTATATAGATGGCTTAAGGAAAATGAAATGCTAAAGGACGAGATCCTGGCTGAGATTGCAGGCCATGGAGGAGGAATAAGGTGGGCAGACTGGGCTCCTGAAAACCTAAAGAGAGCTTTGCCCACAGCCCTTGAAATAGGTTGG
Organism: Acidilobaceae archaeon; assembly: GCA_026995555.1. Taxonomy (GTDB): domain Archaea; phylum Thermoproteota; class Thermoprotei_A; order Sulfolobales; family Acidilobaceae; genus JALWTO01. Next base: position 4,700 of record JALWOJ010000121.1, read on the forward strand.
GAGTGGCATGTTAGGATGCAGGCAGCCTTTCAGAGATGGGTCGATAATGCAGTAAGTAAGACAATAAATATGCCAAATAGTGTTACGAAGAATGATGTTCTTGAAGCAATGCTGTTGGCCTGGAAATTAGGGTGTAAAGGAATAACTGTGTTTAGAGACAAGAGCAGAGAAGAACAGGTGCTGGAGGCTGGAGAAGAAATAAAGAAGGTTCTGGAGAGAATGCCCAAGATAAAGGTTCATAAGGACAAGCAAATTTATGGATGGCTCAGGATAGGAAAGAAAGAGATGATGGTAGTTAGAGATAATTATGCTGGAGGATGTCCTACCTGTGATATCTAGTTTAACATGGGGATAAAAATGTCATACTCGATAAGGGTTAGAGTTCTCGGCAAAGAGCCCAGTGATATTCCAAAAATGCTTTCAGCCATTGAGGAGGCCTCAACTAAGGTATGTAATGCCATAAGCAGAGGACCGAGCTGGCTCCTTGTTGGTTGCAATGAAGGTCTTTTAAGTGCTCAGGCGAGAGCACTTATGTCAAGCAGGATTGGGGGGACAGCAATTATCTGCTCAGTTTATCTATCCTCCAAGGATCCGAAGTGGATCGTGGAGATGGTAGAGAGGGTGAAAGCAGAAGCGAATTCCTTAGGATATCCTGTAGTCTTAGATGTTGAAGGAGGTAGTTCTCGGGAGGAGAACTTTTTAGGAGGAATATAACTAACCTAACATTTAGCTAACTTAGTTAACAAGTCTTAATGACCCAAAACTTATTCAAAGGTTGAAAACATAAAAACTATGAAGCTATCTTTAAAGTTTATGCTAAAGATCTGCTAAATGTGGTGGAGATGCTTTGACAAGAGTCGTTATAATTGGTGGCGGAGCTGCTGGCATGGCCGCAGCCTCGAGAGCCAAAAGGCTTAACCCTAAGATGGATGTGACTGTCATAGAGAGAACGAAATGGGTAAGCTTTGCACTCTGCGGAATACCGTACTTAGCTGGATGTACTGTGAAGACCTTAGATCAACTACTTTACTACAAGCCTGAATACTTCGTTAAAAAGAGAGGAATAAACTTAATGCTTGAAACTGAGGCTATCAAGGTAGATGGATCTAAGAAGAAAGTTGTATACAGAAGCGTTAAAACTGGCGAGGAAGGGGAGCTCGACTGGGACTACCTTATACTGGCAACTGGAGCGAGGAGCAAGGCTCCAAAGATATGGCCTGAAATAAAAGAGTTTGAAAACGTGTTCTATATAAAACATATAGATACCGGAGATGAAATAAGAAGGTACGCCCTCAAACTTCCCTATGGATCAAAAGCCGTGATAGTTGGAGCAGGATACGTTGGTCTTGAGATGGCCGAAAATCTGTCAAAACTCGGACTGAAGGTTACAATAGTTGAGGCTTTAGACAGGGTCGCACCTAGGGTCTTAGATGAAGATCTGGCCCAGAAGGTTGAAGAGAGGCTAAAAAGTTATGGAATTGAAATCATTAAGAACTCCCCGGTTAAGGAATTTAGAGGGAGCAATGGAAGGGCAAGGAAGGTAATAACCGATAACAAAGAAATAGAGGGTGATATCTTTGTTATCGGTGTTGGCATAGAGCCTAATGTTGACCTGGCTAAGGACCTCAACCTGAAAATAGGTGAGACCGGAGCTGTATGGACTGATGAAAGAACTAGAACCTCAAGGACTGATGTCTATGCAGTGGGTGATATGGCTGAGCATAGAGATATTGTGACAGGAAGAATGGTTTGGAGACCGTTTGCTCCAGCTGCTAATAAGATGGGATACGTTGCTGGAACTAATGTTGCTGGAAGAGATGCGATCTTTCCTGGGAGCGTTGGGACTAGCACTTTTAAGACGTTTGACCTAGTGGTTGCCGCTACAGGACTTAATAGGTCTGAGGCCGAGAGGCTAGGATATAAGGTCGTTGAAGCTTCGTTAACAGGCCATACAACAGCTCACTACATGCCTGGAGGCAGGGAAGTGAACCTTAAAGTTATTGCTGATGAGGACACAGGAAGGCTTCTAGGAGCTCAAGTTGTCGGAGAGGATGAGAGTGCCTTCTGGAGGATAAACGTCATCGCTTCGCTCTTAACGACCAAAGGAACCGTCTGGGACCTCTTTGTTAGCGACATAGGCTATGCGCCTCCTCTTTCGCCCGTGTGGGATCCTCTAATAATTGCTGCAAGGCTCCTCATGAGGAAGCTAGGAGAGGTCCCCAAGAAGTTTTAATACTCAACAATTTATCTCGATCTCAACCTCATCCCCATCTTTAAGAGAGAAAGTTTCTCTAAGACTTTCCTCAGCGATCAGCTCTATTACATCTAATTTGTATACCGTTATCGCAGGCCTAACTATGTATACGTTGAGCCCGTTAAACGTTGCTGGATAAGCCAACACTTTTCCCAGCTTGGCCCCAGGGATCTTCGGCGGCTCTATAATGATGTATTTCATTCTCTCCAAACAACTCGAATACCTATTTACAAGATCCCCCTCTTCGATCTTTATGTTCAAAGTTCCGGGATAAGGGTTTAATCCCAAAACTTTCCTGAACTCCTTTGAGTATATGCTCACAAAGAAGCTCCCTTCTCCCCTTCCTGAAAAGACCTTTCCTCTGATCTTCAGTCCCGCTCACCTAACCCAAGTATTGGAGAGGCTAACTAAAATTGTTTGTAAAAAGTTAAGTGTCGTAGTTAAGATCTCTCCGCTTGCAAACTTTTTAATACATTTTTCACAGAGGTTAAGGAAGCCATAGGCAAGTGTGGTAAACGGAAAATGTACCTGGAAGAATGTGATGTTATTGTTTTTGACTTTGATGGAGTTCTTGTAAATGAGGATCTTAGGCCAAGACACCTAGGAGTTTCCCTATTGAAAGAGGCTATAGAAAAGGGGTTCTCTGTTTACATAGTGTCAGGGAGGCCAAAAGAAGAGATACACATAATCAAAGATTTTCTGAAAAACATTAATGTCAGGCCTGGCTCCCTCCGAGCGATAATGTTGCGGAGTTCCACAAATATTTCAGAGAGAGACTGGAAGATACTTGCATATAATAAGATCATTGATAAAGAGGGCTGCATAGCTGAGGTTCATGATGACAATCCTTATGTTCTAGGCTCCATCAAAAAGTTTAACGTAGGTGCACTAGTACTTCATCTGCCTGATCGCTGTGAGATCTTAAAGGGAAGGTCTAGACTATCGTCATGTGACATTAGGTTCCCATACACGTCATAAAGAATTCTTAGAGTCAATCCCCAAAGAATTACACCATTATCTATTTCTATACCTCTTATCTTCCTTCCATCTTTTGGATGCCTCAGATCGGTAGGACAACGTTCTTTAAGGATGTTCATATAGAGCCAGAAAACCATATCCACCTCATCAGAAAAAGGTCTCGGGTCTAAAGGCCCTGAGGGAACAGCAACTATAGGAACTACGTAGATCGGCTTTGATATTGTCCTATGTGCTCTTAGAAACCCTATAGGCCTAACATATTCAGGGAACACCCATGCCTCTTCCCAAGCTTCTCTGAGGGCGGTATCCAAAGGACTTTCTCCTTTTTTAATCGTTCCTCCTGGCAAAGCGACGTCGCAGGCCCAGGGACTCCTAAGGCTGCAAGACTTCCTCTCTAGAAGGACTTGAGGAGGACTTCCGGAAAGTAGGACTAAGACAGCACCGTAAACCTCTATGTTATTCCTCTTTAATTCAACTAAGTACTCCTCTAGCTCGTTAAGGTTCATAAGGCCTCTCATGCGGGCCTTCTCTTCATACCCCTCTGGGGGTCCAGCGGAGCCACAGGACCCGGGTTCCACTGTCATGGGCCTCATAGTAAGTTGTTCAGAAGTATAGCTTTATTTATTTTCCTTACATTAATTTTTCAGGATTAAGGTGCTACAAATAATGAAGAGAGGACTTTCGAGCTTACAAAGGGAGGTTCTTAGGAAGCTCGTAAGCCTCTACGAGAAAAACAATAGAATAGTAAGGAGCAAGGAAATTGCTAACGAGATGAACATAAGTGAAGGTACGGTCAGGGTGGTCCTTGTTAAACTTAAAGCCATCGGTTTGGTTGAAGCAAAACCTGGTCCACATGGGGGTTACGTTCCGACACCTAAAGCTTATGAGGTACTCTCACCGTTGAAGGAACTTGAAAACATATACGTTACCTTCAAGTTCGATACCAAGGAAATAAAGAGAAAGGCCTCGAAAGCATCTATAAGCTTATCGTCTTCAGGAGAGCTTGAGTTAAAAATGACTATCAACAACCTAGGGGAGGATGTGAAGAACAAGGAAGTTCTGGTTGAAGGTTTGGGAAGGAAGTATCTCCTTGCTGAAGGTGTGATAACTGAAGTTAACAACTCCGAGATTAGAATTAAGGTCAACAAAATGATATATACAAATCTTAAGAACGTCGGAGAGATAGCTAGGAGAAGCATTCTTGCCCTCCGTAGCGATATGAGCTTCAGAGAGGCCATTCAGATCTTACATTCAAAGGGGGTTAGGGGAGCTCCTGTCCTTGATAGACAGGGAAGGGTCATAGGCTTTATGACAGTAACTGATATGGCGCTTGCTTTAGTTTCTGGCGCTAGTCCTGATGAACCCATAGGAAGATATGTAAGAAAAATCGTCTTCTCTGTCTCCGAAAGTGAAAATATCGTTGAGGTCATAAAGGTTATGAGCGAATATGACGTTGGTAGGCTTGTTGTTGTCGATTCGACAGGAAGGCCTACAGGCATAATAACAAGAACTGATATAATAAAGGGTTTTTTCGACATAAAGTATTAAGCGGTGAAAATAAGTATGATCGTTAAAGTAGGAACTTGTGGATTTCAGAGATCAAGAAAACTTCACTTCAGTAACTTGGATGTCGTTGAGGTCCAACAGACTTTCTATGATCCTCCAAATCCGGAGACTCTTGCTAAGTGGAGAAGGGAGGCCCCTTCACAGTTCGAGTTTACGGTAAAGGCTTGGATGCTAATAACCCATAGATATAATAAAATGCTTTGGAGGAGACTTAAGAGAGATATTCCCGGTGATCCAGAAAATTATGGAGACTTTAAGTTGAACAAGTATACTATTTGGGCCCTTGAGGAGACCCTAAAATCCGCTAAAGCTCTGGATGCAAAAATATTGGTATTTCAAAGCCCTCAAAGCTTCAGGCCCACTGACGAAAATCTGAGAAACGTCTTGAACTTTTTCAAGGAAAATTCGCTGAAGGAATTCATCATCGTCTGGGAGCCTAGAGGAGAGTGGTGGGAGAGACAGGATCTCTTAAAAAAGATACATGAAGAAGTGAATATCTATATAGCTGGAGACGTCCTGAGAGGGAGAATACCTAAGCACAAACAAAATCTTCTATACACAAGGCTTCATGGCCTTGGAGGTAGGGGAGAAGTCAATTATAAATATAAATATACTGATGATGACCTAAAAAGGCTTAAAGATATAATTTATACTTACTCCCCTGAAACCTCCTATGTTATGTTCAACAACGTCTATGCCTATGATGATGCGATCAGGTTCAAGAAGCAGTTAGAAAATTAAGGGCTTGCCTGATAAGAATTATCATGAGCCCTTTCAATGACCCGTGGCAACCGCGGCAGGCCACAGAACTTTTAAAGGCCTGCCAGGTAGGCCGCGGTGAGGAAGGGTAGGTAGCAGTTTCTGATCTACAGATCTTTGTAGGTTTCTTCTTGCCTTGAGGTCATGGGGTATGTTGATGCCGCGTGCCTGTCTAAGCCGTAGCGTTTCATAACGTATTAAGGATATAAGCCTTCGACCCCTATATACTTGTTGGTGACCCCTGGTTCCCGTTACTCGCTCCTCGGTGGGCGGGGAGGGGGCCTGGGGAAACCGTGATGAGCCGGCCTACGGAGACATAAAAGACCGTAGGCGGGGAACGGTAAAAGTTTTCTTACCTATGGCTCTCCTGACCTCCTCAAGTATTCCGAAACCTTGCTAATGCCAAAACACCTTGTTTTTGTTATGCAACCAGATAAGAATTGAAAGTGTGTGGTGTGTTATACATCTTATTACGCATTCAAGATCGTTCCATCAGAAAGAAATGCTTAAACGCCCGGAAGGGCAGATAGAGGGTTGGAGAGGGGCCGTCGTCTAGCCTGGCTAGGATGCCAGCCTGGGGAGCAGTCCCCAGCCCCGAGAAGGGGCATGCCCAGATCGCTGGTGGTCCCGGGTTCAAATCCCGGCGGCCCCACCACGAATAACTAATGACCGCCTCACCTCATTTAAATTAAGAAAAGGAACTTCTATGCAAAAGGTAAATAGTTACAAATCGTGATTTAGGCTAATTTTCTGGGATCTACTACCTCAAGTTCCAGTATCTTTTCATAAACCTTATCCACAGAGATGATTATCCTATCATAAAGAAGAGCTGAAGCCGCATGTAAAGAGTCAAAATATGTTATATTAAACTTACTTCTGATTCTTGATGCTCTAATAATTATTTTCGGAGGTTAACGGTATTTCACTCAAATTCTTTATTCTTCTGAAAGCATCTATATCTTCTGATATAATGTCCTCACTATATCCTTTTGATCTAAGCACTAATTCGTACTCCATGTAAGCTGATGTAGGTACCGCAACGTCGTTTAGATTACCACTAATTATTTTACTGAAGATCTTCTCTGCTATGCTATGGAGCTTATCAACCTTATTAACAAAGGCAATTAACATATCTAGCTCAATTATCGGCATGAAGCTCCCCTATTAATAATTTGTCTGCAACACCTTCAACCTTCTCATATGTTAGGTTAGGATCGTTATACTTCCCCTTTAAATATTTAATAGGATTCTTGATAACTTTCACAATAGCCATGCCATGTTTTTTATCAATCTTCCACACTAGCATATCACCTTCCTCAATATCTAACGCTTTTCTGACTTCTGCAGGGATACTTATCAATTCTTTTTTAGAAACTTTACTGATCGCCATGTGGGTCCCTTAGAATAATTATAAAATCTAAGAAATATAAGTTTTCTTAGATATGAAATATCCTGCAAAAAAGCATTTAAGTGTTCAGGAGAGCAAAGGATTAACAAATTAATAAGAAGATCCATATTTCAGGATTTGCTTAGAAAAACATAGAATTCAAAATAACCTAATCAAGTAAAGGTCCTTCCACAGAAAATCAATATATTATTTTAAGGGACCAAAAATCTCTGGGTGGGAAGATGGCTGCTGTCCCTGTTGACAATGAGGCGAAGATTAGATACGTTATGACAATTCTCGCTGGGATAATAAACGATGCAGGCATTCCAAGAAACATAAGAAGGGCTGCGGCCCAAGCCTTAACATACTTGAGGGATACTAAACTTTCACCAGGCGTTAGAGCAGCAAACGCTATCAGCGCTCTGGAGGAGGTAAGTCAGGATCCGAACATGCCCGTTCATGCTAGAACGAGAATATGGAATGCAATAACAATACTTGAAACCGTGAGGGACTAAGGTGTCATTTAGTTGGCAATATATAAGGTTAGAATAAAGGGAATATACTCTACAGCGTTAGCCATAGCCTTAAAAGAGAAAGGTTACATACTTACAGATCTAAGCGAGGTCTTAAAGAAGAGACTTGCTGACATAACTCCTTCCAGCTCCTCGCCACCCGATGTAACCATTAAAAGTCTTGATGATCCAAATGAGCTTCTAATAATAAGCTTTCCTTGGGAGGCGGGAGCAGAGGTTGATAAGGTAATCACTGAGATACTTAATGGTATGGTAAGTGCCGTTCGTGGAAAACTTGGCCTATACACAGTCGTTGATGGGATAAGCAAAGGTTCCTGTAAGGTACTTCTTCCTGGAGGTCTTGAAGGAAAGCTCCTAAGTGAACCGTGTCCAGAGGAGGGAAGAAGAATTAGGGTTACAGTGGTTAGAGAGGCAGTCGATCCTGGTCAAGAACCTCTGCTCAAGATAGGCGCAAGGGTCGTTGGAAAATATTCGATGGTCCACTATCCAGCTTCAGGAGTCAGCTTCAGTGAGTTTGTAAGGGATGAGGCTAAAGCTTCTCTCTTGTCTTCGGTAAGTAGAGTTTTAAATATAAAAGAGTTTCACGTACACTTCAGAAGCTCGTCAAAGGATGCCAACGTAGATGAGGTCTTGAACGAAGTTCGAAAACTTGCTGAGGAAGCTAAAAAGCTATATGAAGAGGGCCCTGGTTCAAAGGCGCCCTCTATAGTTAGAAGAGGAGAGTACATTTCCATAATGTACCTCCCTAGACCTGCTAAAGAAACCTTAGATCAAATAAGGTCCAAGGTTGTGAAGACCATAAAGAGCCACCACAGCCTTAGGGCATCTGGAAAGGTAGAAAGCCAAATGGTAGATGTTGCTGAAGAAGCTCTAAAGCTTGGAAGCTGTAATGAAGATGTTGGTCTAGCACTTGTAAACTACATAGCGAGATCTTTAAGTGGAAGGAGAATTCATATAAAGCACAAAAGACCCGACAGAAGTGAAATAACCCTAGGTCCCTTTTATGTTGACAATGTGACGTTTATTGATAACGGGATAAAAATGGTACTTAGAAGGGTGTTTACGAGCAGAGGTATCCTGGATGGATTGGGCGTTGAAAAGAGGCCTGGTGACATTGCAATAACCACAGTGGATACCAGAGAATGGAGCTTAATTCATGAATATCTCACGAGCGATGGAAAGCTGATAGGTGTTTATGTAAATATTAACACTCCCCCTGAGATAGGATTTAATGGAATAAGATACCTTGATCTTTACATAGATGTTGTTTTCAGGCCTGGTGAAGAGCCTCAGGTTATAGATGAGGAGGAGCTTGATAAGGCCAGAGAGGAGAACGTGATAGGAGAAGGTCTTTATAGGAGGGCAAGAGAAGAGGCCAGAAGAGCTATAGGAAGGTTAAAAGCTATGTACCTTTAATAATGAGCTAAAAACTTCCCTTGCATAGCTCTTCTATTAGGTGTTAAGGTTGCCGAGAGAGAAGGTTAATGAAGAGGAAGCGATGAGGAGAATGAAGGAGTTACTCAAGGAAGGAGCTGTGATGCTAAGCGAAACGTGTCCTATCTGTGGACTTCCCCTCTTCAGATTAAAGAACGGAGATGTAGTTTGTCCCATTCACGGCAAGGTTTACATAGTGTCTAGTGATGAGGAGGCTAGAGAAGTGGAAATTAGCGAAATAATAAAGCTCGTAGAATATGAGGCTGTTAAAAGGCTCAAGGATATGCTAGGTGAGGGTATGGAACCCTCAGAAGCCTTAGTTTGGCTTAGGATAGTTGAGGAGGTGGAGAGGATAAGAAGTCTTAGGGAAGGGAGAGCTAGTAGTACTTCTCGACAGGGAACCCCTCAAAAATCTCCTTAAGTTTATCAAAGACTTCACAGTCTATTATTACATCATTTCCTTCTCTTATAACTACTACCCCCTCAAGTTTGTGAGAGGGGAACTCTGGAAGTCCTTTAGGTCTAACGTTGCTTACATATATCCACTTTAGCCTTCCATTTCTTCTTTCGAGCCTCCACCAATATCGACCATAATATTCATATATCCTTAGCCTTCCATCGCTCAGCCTCTTATACACCTTATGAACAGGCTTTAGATAGTAGCCCTTCTTGCTCACCTCTGAATTATATCTGTAGACTTGCTTTTTAATATCATCCAGCACCTTCTCGATCGCTCTAGCTCCTCCTAGGACCCTTACTTTGCAGGAAGGCGGCTCCTTCGGCTCTTCCAACTCATCCCCACCATCGGGTTAGCTCGTCGCAGGCTTTAGTCATCGCCGCTCATAGTTTTTAAGAATGTACAAGGGTAAAAAGCTGTGAGAGAGCTAGAAACATATGGAGATCTTCATGAAGCACAGGAGAAAGGGGAGAGTGAGCGAGGAAATAGCAGCAAGTGTCCTTGAAAGGTTAGGATTTGAAGTCCTAGAGAGGAGAAAGAGGGTCATTATCGATGACGTTGAAGTTGGCGAAGTTGACCTTATTGCAAAGAAGGGTAACGAGTTGTATGCGGTGGAGGTCAAAGCTGGAAGTGTTGATGTGAGCTCCGTTAGATTTGCATACGCAAACGCTAAGCTCCTTAACATGAAACCTCTAATCGTGGCCAAGGGTTTTAGCAATGAGGCAGCTAAAGTGGTGGCAAAGAAGCTTGGTGTTGAGGTCATAGAGCTCTCTGACATGTTTTTAGTTGATGAGGAGGAGCTCTATTTTATTGTAAAGGAGGCCGTAAAAGAAGCTATAATAGAAGTTCTGTCCAAGATCATTGTCTGCAAGGAGGTAAGTGAGGAGGATCTAAGTATTCTTAAGACCATAAGTAATTCGTCGAGCTTTTTAGAGGCGGCCGAGAGGCTTGGCATAAGTGTAGAAGACCTAGCAAGAAAGGTCTCCAAGCTAAAGAGGGAGGGAATAATAGAAAGTGGTGAGGGATTTAATAATCTAAAGTTTAATGCTGCAATAACGATCTTATGCAACAAGGTCAAGAGGCTGGGGATGAATAATGATAAAGGCTGTTCTCTTTGATTTAGGAAACACACTTTTCTACGAAGAGACCCCTGAATCCGTTACAAAAGATGTAATGCCAGAGATAGAACTTCCGAACTATTTAACCGTGTATAGAATGCTGGGACTTAGATTTGATAACATCTGTGAAACGAGCCTTGATGCTGTAGCCTACTACTATGTGTCAAAGAAAAACAATGGTAGGATAGATTTTTCTGAGGTAAGAAAGGTTAGGAATAAACTTATTGAAGTTTTAGCGGGTCATTTAAAGCCTCTTGATGGAGCTAGGGAGATAGTAAGGGAGATCAGGAAGAAGGGTGTGAAGATCGCTATAGTTTCGAATGCGTCATCTCAGGAAGCTGTTGAACTTGCACTGAAAAGACATAACTTTATTGACATGATAGACGCTGTTGTAACGAGCAGACTTGTAGGGGTCAGGAAGCCAGATCCTCGAATCTTTCTCTACGCATTGGACCTAATTGAAGTCAAGCCCTCCGATGCTATATTTGTCGGGGATAGGGAGTATGAGGACATCTGTGGTGCGAAATCTGTAGGAATGAGAGCAATTCATTTGATTAGGGAAAACGTTAAACCGAGCTCTTGTGCAGACGCTTACATAAATTCAATAGATGAGATAGTTAAAATTTTAAGCCTAGAGAGCTAAACGCTCAAAAGCATTCATACAAAATAAGATTTACGACTCTTAAACTCTCAGCCGCTTATTTTAATGTTCGTGAAGAGAGTTGGGGAAGGTTCAATGGACAAAGAAGAGATGTTGAGAAGGATAACTGCCTCTTGGTACGCCCTTGCCAGTAACGTCGCTGGAAACGTTCTGCTGGACGTTAAAATTCCTCTTGAAGATCTTGTTGAAGAAGTTGCTTACTATCTAGTTGAATGCCCTGGAAGGCCTTCAAGATTGAGCCTGGCCTCAATTCTAGGGAAAGAAGCTGTTTCTAAATTCACAGAAGTCTTGGCTAGGGTTGGGCTAAGACCTACGCCCCTCTTCGGCTTAGAACCTGATGATATCGCCTATGTTTTTGCCCTAGCAGGGCTCTTAGCGGAGGCCGAGCTTCTTGGAGACAGTACAGCCCCGGCATATAGACTATGGCTTGTCGATGAGATCATAGAGAAGGTTGCGGAGAAGTTGAAAGGAAATGAAGATTACTGCATAGACCTCCTTGCGTCCGCCTTAAAAGCTTTAATTGAAGAGGATGAGAGGGAGCTCGAGTCTTGATATGTGAAGTCATAGGTCATAGAGCCAACACAAGAAGATGGATAAGGAAATATATTAGGGATGGAGCTCATGGCGTGGAAATAGATATTTATATAAAAGGAGATCGTGTAAATGTTGGTCATCCCATTGATAACACAAAACCTGCACTGCTTAGAGAAAAAGTTTCAAGGATCCTTCTTGGAACCCACTTAAATAAAGGAATTGACATCACTGAGGCAATAAAATATGTCAAGGGAAGGATCTTATGGCTTGATTTCAAAGATCCTAATATTTATGAAAAGGTTTTGAGTATAGAAGACCTCAAAAAAGAACCCTCTAAAGTGATAGTTACGACCAGGTTTCATGACGAAGTCTCTAACATTAAGAAAAGATATCCCTGGGTAGAGGCCCTTCTTTCCATGGAAAGCCTTCCTCCTAGAATAGAAAGTGTTATAGAGGAAGCTCAAGCTGACGGCATCTCATTAAAATATGAGATTGCAGTGAAAAGGCCAGAGGTCATCAGAAGGCTCGTAGATGGGAATGTGAAGGTTGGACTCTGGATAATTAATGACAAAGAACAGCTCAAAAACGCTATTAACTGGGGGGTTAGATATGTAGTTACAGACTTTGTATCGTTAGCATTAAAGTACTGTAAACTTAACCAATAACGAGGGTTTCCTTTATAAGCCTTCCCTCCTTGAACCTTGTTGGAAGATAGGGTTTGAGGTCAGGATCTGCGGCACCTTTAACAATAAGCTTTGCTAGAAGTTCTCCTGAATATGGGGCAAACATCATTCCGTGGCCGCTATACCCTGTATTTACATAAAGTCCTTCTGGCCAATTGGGATCCCTTCCAAGGATATGGCTGTGATCTGGAGTGACATTATAAGAGCCACACCACATCCTTAAGATCCTTACTGCCGCCCCTACTTTCAGCATTCTTCTAAGGACCTTAGCTGTCTCGACGAGCCACCTAAATGGAAGCCTAGAATAATCCTTAGTCTCGGAATCTGCTCCTTTGGCTGAGGAGGCTATGAATTCTCCTTTTAAAGTCTGACCTATGTAATGTCCCTCCTCAAAAAGTATTACCAAAGGTTCCAGGACAAATCTATACGGTTCTGTAACAAGAAGACACTTCCTTTCGGGCTTTATCGGAAGCTCAATACCCACTGTCTTCAATACATCATTTGACCAGACGCCAGCCGCTACCACAACGTTCCTCGCTTTAACAACCCTTCCTCCCTTTAGTTTAATCCCTCTAACCTTTCCCTCTTCAACTATTATCCTTTCTACCTCCCTCCTAGTCATTATTTTTACTCCATGCCTTTTTGC
>JALWOJ010000122.1 GCA_026995555.1 Acidilobaceae archaeon
TACGGGAGAGCCGACGATAGAGGGAAAGTTCCGAAAGAAGAGGGTTTTAAGATCCTTGACCTTGCCTTAGAAAAGGGTATAGATACCATTGATACCGCAAAAGCTTATGGTGAAGCAGAAAAAGTTCTTGGGGAGTATCCAAGGATAGGACAGTTCAAGGTGGTAACCAAGTTTTCGGAAGACTCAGAAGAGGAGTTGATAGAGAGCTTGCAGAACTTGAAGCTGAAGAAAGTTTATGGGCTTTTAGCTCATAGGATGGAAGCCTTTATAAATAACCCAAGCCTGTGGAATAAGGTTCTGAACCTGAAAGCAGGTGGGGTCGTGGATAAAGTAGGCTTTTCACTTTACTTTCCCTGGGAGCTGGAAAGGCTTTTGGAGCTAAACTTTGATATAGTTCAAGTCCCTTACAACGTGCTTGACAGGAGGTTTGAACATCTGTTCCCAGAGCTAAAAGATAGAGGTATTGAAGTACACGTGAGGTCTGTGTTCTTGCAAGGGCTCCTATTAATGAATCCAACAAAACTGAGCCCGTTCTTTGATGATATAAAACCTATTCTATCTGAGTTGAGAAGGCTATCACAGGAAAAGGGTATAAAGCTTAAAGAGCTTTTGCTCTGCTCCATCCTAAAAAATCCCTATGTAGATAAAGTAGTTATAGGTGTGGACAGCATTAAACAGCTTGAACTAAATTCGGCTGTTGAATGCTCAAAAGATATTGAAGTTCCCCGATATGATATAGACGAAAAGTTTTTAGTCCCCTTTATGTGGAAGGGTCTAAAATGAAGGTTGTTGCAATAATTCAAGCGAGAATGGGATCTACGAGATTGCCCGGTAAAGTGATGCTTCCTCTGGGAGACAAAACCGTTCTGGAGCATGTTATAGAAAGAACATCAAGAGCTAAACTTGTTGACGAAACGGTGGTAGCAACAACCTTAAAGATGGAAGACCTTCCTATAGTCAAACTGGTATCAGAAAAGGGATTCAGGGTATTTGCCGGTTCTGAAAAAGACGTGCTTGACAGATATTACCAGTGTGCAAGACTTCTTGATGTACAACACATAGTCAGGATAACTGCGGACTGCCCTCTTATAGACCCGCAAATAATAGACGAAGTGGTAAAAATACACTTAGATACAAGGGCGGATATAACATACAACGACCGCTATCCGGATGGGTTTGACGTGATCGTATTTACTTTTCCTATACTTAAAAGGACTTGGAAGGAGGCAAGGCTATTATCTGAAAGAGAGCACGTGAACCCGTATATGTTCAAGGTAGCCCGTAAAGTAGAAAAGGTTGTGTGTCCAGAGGATCTGTATAATGTTCGTTTGACACTGGATAGAAAGGAGGACTATGAAGTCCTTAAAAGGATCTTTGATAGCATATATGCTACTAATAAGAATTTCTCTTTTGAAGATGTCATGGACTTTCTAAGAAAAAAACCCGAAATTATGGAAATAAACTCTCATATAGATAGAAATGAGGGTCTTTACATATCTCTGCAAAAAGATAAGGAACTGACCGAAGAGGAGATAGAGAGGCTTACATGAAAGGGCAAAAACTGTATGAGGAGGCTAAAAGAGTAATACCCGGGGCGACCCAGCTCTTTTCTAAGAGAGCGGAGTTATTTCTGCCAAAGCTCTGGCCATCCTATTACTCTAAGGCTAAAGGCTGTAAGGTATGGGATCTGGATGGGAAGGAGTATTTAGATTTCAGCCTAATGGGAGTTGGAACCGCAGTGCTTGGATACGCACGGAGAGAAGTTGATACCAAAGTAATAGAAGCCATAAAGAAAGGCAATCTGACCACGCTGAACGCGCCGGAGGAAGTAAAGCTTGCAGAAAAACTACTTGAGCTACACCCGTGGGCGGACATGGTTAGGTTTGCCAAAACTGGAGGTGAAGCCGTTACTATAGCGGTTAGGATAGCCAGGGCAAAGACCAACAGAGACATAGTCCTGTTCTGTGGGTACCACGGGTGGCATGACTGGTATCTGTCTGCAAACTTGAATCAAGAGGACTCTCTGAAGGAGCACCTCTTGGAGGGGTTGAACCCTCTCGGAGTTCCAAAGGCGCTCAGAGGAACAGCCTTTCCCTTCAGGTATAACGATGTTAATGCCCTCAAGGAGCTGGCAACGAAATACAAGAGAGATGTAGCATGCATAATCGTTGAGCCAATAAGGAATGTTCAACCAACGAAAGAGTTTATAGACATCCTTCACGATGTTAGGGATCACCTTAAAGTTCCTTTGATAGTTGATGAGATAAGCGCAGGGTTTCGTTTAACCGTGGGCGGTGCACACAAGGTTCTTGGAATAGAACCAGATATAGCAGTCTTCGGTAAAGCCATGAGCAATGGCTATCCTATGTCTGCAGTTATAGGAAGGGCTTGGGTAATGGACATAGCCCAGGATACGTTTATCAGTAGTACTTACTGGACTGAGAGGAGTGGTCTCGTAGCCAGCCTTGAGACTATAAGACTACTTGACCTGTGGAAAGTTCCCTCTCACCTGATAAATGTGGGCAGACAGGTAAAAAATATATGGAGGAGAGCTTCTGACAGATATGGAATTGAGATCTCCATAGCTGGAATAGACCCTATACCAAACTTTGCTTTTAACACTGAAGATCCCCTTCTTTATAAAACTTTATTCACTCAACTTATGCTGCATAAGGGATTTCTTGCTTCAACTTTATGCTTCGCATCTTACTCCCACAGAAAGAATCATTTAAGGCTTTACAGGAAAGCGGTGGAAGAAACATTTTATGAGCTTAGCAGTAAAGACCCACACAAATTACTCAAAACGGAAGTCTGTCATAAAACTTTCAGGAGGCTAACCTGATGCAGGATGATGTCTTCAAAAAGGAGGAGGCTGATAGGTGGTTTGAAAGAAATAAAGAAGGGTTAAAGCCTAAGGAAGACCTGATACTAAGAATAATCAGAGATTATAACCTAATAAATAAAAGTTCCAAAGTCTTGGAAGTGGGTTCTTCCAACGGCTATAGACTCGCAAGAATACATGAGGAATTCGGGTCAGAGGTTTACGCCATAGAACCTTCTAAAGAGGCGGTTAAGGACGGCAAGTCTAGGTGGAGTTTTATAACCTTCTACCAGAACACTCTGGCAGAGTTTGACGAGAGGAAGTACGTATCTGGTTTTGACCTAATAATAGTTAACAGCGTGCTACACTGGATAGATAGAAGCACGCTTCTCCTCAGCGTAGCCAAGATAGATACAATGCTTAAGTGGGGAGGGTATTTGATACTGGGTGACTTCCAGTCTCATATACCTATAAAGAGAAAATACCACCATAAGGAAGGACTATACACATACAAGCAATGTTACAGAGATATATTTACTTCCACAAATCTGTATATGGAACTGATGACCCTGGCTTACAACCATGATGACAAGTCTTTGTCAAATATAGACATAAATAACTTCTTCTCTGTATCCCTGTTGAAGAAACAGGAGCTATATACAGAGTTGCCATGAAAGTTCTGATACTCACAGAAGGCGGTAAAGATACAGGCTTCGGGCACGTTACGAGGATGTATGCGATCTACCAAGCCTTTGAGGAAGCCAGGACAAAACCTCGCATGGTCATTAAAGGCGACGAGTCTGTAGGCTCCGTTCTCGGAGATGCAAATTGGGAAATATTTGACTGGATAGAAAACCCTTCTGGTGTAAAGGATAAGTTTGGTGAGGCTGATATAATGCTTATAGACAGCTACCTCGCTCCTAAGGAGGTTTATGAGTATCTCTCCAAGATAGCAAAGGTTCCCGCCTACTACGACGACTTCGGGAGGATAGACTACCATTGCGGTGTGGTGATAAACGGTAATATACACGCTGAGCTTATAGAATACCCGAAGTCTCCCTGCAAGAGCTACCTTCTCGGAGTTAAGTATCTACCCATGAGGAGGGAGTTCTGGGAGGTGGAGGACAAGGAGATAAACGAAAAGGCAAACAGTATTCTGATCACTTTCGGTGGAGAGGATCTGCGGAATATGACGCCTGTAGTTCTCCGTGTTTTAACGGAACACTTTAAGGATTACAAGAAATTCGTTGTTATAGGTAAGGGATTTAGAGAGGATACCATCAAAGAAATAGAAGCGTTATCTGATAAGAGAACGGAACTTACTTTCTATCCTGATGCAGAGAAAATGAAAGAGCTCATGTTGAAGGCAGACATCGCCGTATCCGCGGGAGGACAGACACTTTACGAGCTTGCGCGTGTGGGTGTTCCTACTGTAGGTGTGATCGTGGCAGATAACCAGAGACTTCAGGCTCAGGTTTTTAAAGACAAGGGGTTCCTGGCGGATTTATTTTACTGGAATGATAAAGGGTTTGAGTTAAAGCTTGCAGAAAGCGTACAAAGGCTGGAGCAATACGAGGTCAGATCCCGGCTTTCCTTAAATGGTAGATCACTGGTTGATGGTAAGGGGGCAGGGGGGATTGTTAATGAGCTGTTGAAAAGGTTTAACAGCAAGTGTGCTTCCTACCCAGAGTATATTACTCATTCCAATCTTGAAATTGATGGGTTCAGTTTAATAAACTTCTTACATGCTTCAGAGGAAGAACTTGGGATGGTAAGGCAATGGCGGAATCATCCAGAGATAAGAAAGTGGATGTACAATCAGCATGAGATCAGTCCAGAGGAGCATATAAACTTTATAAGTTCCTTAAAATATTCAAGAAATAAAGCTTATTGGATAGTAAAATATAGCGCTACATATATAGGCATTCTATCCCTCACCAATATTAATA
>JALWOJ010000123.1 GCA_026995555.1 Acidilobaceae archaeon
TATGATCTCATTGGCATAAACAGAGGCGTAGTAGCCCCCGCTTGCTAACATACCACTAGCATAGACAACAACTGGCTTCTTCTGGCTTAGTCGTTTTATGGCGTAGGCTATCTCAACAGAAGGGGCCACAGCGCCACCTGGCGAGTTCACCTCAAAAAGCACCCCTTTGACCTGGTTGTTCTTTGCCGCTTTATCGAGTTGCTCCACCACTTTAGAAGCATCTATGATAGGCCCTTGAAGCAGGATCTTCTCTAAGTTGTTGGCACGAAGCTCCTCTTCGCTCTTTGGCATAAAGAGCACCACAAGTAGCAGTACAAAGAGCATCGCTTTAAAGTGGTTTTGAATATAGTTCATAGTGGCACTAATAGGTAAAAACAGTTTTTTTAACCCTTCCATTATTTAACCCTCTCTCCGTGAATGAAAATCTGGTCGATATTGTACTGTTGTAATAGTAAATGTAGTATGAGTTGGCTCTCCTCTAGCTCATCAACCTGCAGTAAAAGCATATCGGCATCTTTTCCAACAGCGATCTGGCCACTATTTAGATTAAGCGCATTGGCCGCTTCGATGGTCGAAGCATTAAGCAACCTTCTAGCAAGTGGCTCTAATGGCTTATCGCTATGCATAAAAAGGGCGATCTTCATCTCTTCAAAGAGATTTAAACTGTAGTTGGAGCTTAACCCGTCGGTACCTAACAACATAGGGATACCCTCTTGTTCAAGTGCATCTATATCTAGTCTTCCATTACCAAGAAGTCGGTTGGAGATGGGGCAGTGAATGACGCTATGAGAGCCTCTTTTAAGCTGAGCTAGCTCTCTTTTACTCGTTTGTACGGCATGGGTAAAGAGGGTGGGGGTACCACTAAAGAGCTCTATGAACTCCTCAGCTTGCATAAGGGGGGTGTGTTGCTGTAAGAAGTCAGAGAAGAAGGCTTTAAACTCCCCAGAGCTCTCATCTAGCCACTCTCTCTCTTGGGGTGACTCCAACAGATGAGCGCTTATGCGTAAGTTCTCGTCCTTGGCTATCTTTAAGGCTCTTTGTATCAAGATAGGGTGGACAGAGTAGGGTGAGTGGATAGCTATAGCTGGGTAGAATCCTTCT
>JALWOJ010000124.1 GCA_026995555.1 Acidilobaceae archaeon
AGCCTCCAAGGAGGGGGGCTTGAACTGTCTGCAGTGTCACCATGTACAAGAGGGTGATATTTTAGGTGGTATTGAGATCGAGATGGATATAGAGTCCTATCAGAACTTTGCCATAAAATATGGCTACATATTGGCTGCGACACTAGCCCTTTTTGCCATAATGATCGCTTTTAATATGTTCCATGTCATCGATAAGTATATAACCAAACCCCTACTACAGGTCATAGATGAGGGGAGGGAGGCCTATATAATAGGTGAAGATGTAAGTTTAGAGCATTATGATAGTGTTGAATTAAAACAGGTAGTTAATAACATTAATAACTTCAATCATGATGTACTAAGTGGGCGTAAAAAGTTAGAGCAGATGAATGAAGAGATCGATATGACCCTTCAAGAGACCCTCCTTGCAATGGGTGAGATGGAGGAGATCCGCTCCAAAGAGACCAGAAATCACACTAAGCGGGTAACTAAGTTGAGTGCGATGATAGCCAAAGCGTATGGCCTTGATGATGAGAGGGTACGACAAATAGAGCTGGCCTCACCGCTACACGATATTGGTAAGATGGCTATAGCTGATGCTATTTTACATAAACCCGGAAGACTTAGTGATGATGAGTATGAGAAGATGAAAGAACATCCAACACTTGGGTACAATACCCTAAAACATTCAGAGCGCATCATCTTGAAAACAGCGGCACAGATCGCTTATAGTCACCATGAGAAGTATGATGGTACAGGCTATCCTCAAGGATTAAAAGGGGAGCAGATACCGCTTTGTGCCCGTATAGTGGCGGTGGTAGATGTGCTTGATGCACTGATGTGTAAACGGGTCTATAAGGAGCCTTGGCCAAAAGAGCGGGTAAGAGAGTTCTTTATAGAGCAAAGTGGCAAGCACTTTGACCCTAAGTTAGTAGAGGTAGTCTTGGCACACCTAGATGAGTATGCCACCTTTATAGAGGAGAACTCCTAAAAGGTGGGTGAGCCATCAAAGCTTCCAAAGCCACCATCAAAACCGCTAGCAAAGTTGGGGTCCATATAGCCTAAGAGGCCACTTTTATTGCGTAGCATCACAATATCCTGTTTGGGTGCTATATCTTGTG
>JALWOJ010000125.1 GCA_026995555.1 Acidilobaceae archaeon
CTGTTACAGGATACCTTATATTCTTTATCCCCACCTTTTGTAAAGGGATATTGCGATAATCAGGCTGGCTCTGAACATCTTTTAACTTATTGATATCATAGTTATAAGACATACTCAAATGATGCCCCCATGTTACTGCAAACTAAAGTTCTGAGGACTTAGATGAAAGGACTGAGTCCCTGTTTCTATCATCCACCGTGCATTATCATAGAGTTGTGTAGTATGCTACCTGTTAAGATAGTTTTTCGGATTTGTTGTTAAAAAACTCAGTCCTCAGTACTCAGTCCTTTTAACTTAATTTTCCTTATAGCCCCCCTAATTATATCCTTTATGCAAGATGGCGCTTCAGCATAAAGCCTTTTTTCTTCCCTCTCCGCCCTTCTTATGGCGTCTGACTCGGGCAGTGAGCACAGTATATCAAGGCCTGACCCCCTTTGTATATAGGATATATCTTCTTGAGAATCCTTATCTTTTATCCCGTTTGCAATGGCGCTTATATGCCTTATCCCTATCTCTTTTGCCATGCGGACTATCTTAATAGCTGTATCTATACTGCCTCTGTAGGACTGGATTACTATAAGAAGATGATCAATGCCCTGTATGGTTGCACGCCCAAGGTGCTCTACCCCTGCCTCCATATCCATTATAATTATATCATCAGGGCTTAAGAGGAGGATAGAAAGAAGATTTCTCAACACGGCATTTTCAGCGCATGCGCACCCAGCCCCGCCCTTTTGGACAGCCCCAAGAACCATAAGCCTCAAGGCGGCTCCCCTTTTTAACATGAATTTTTCAGGCAGGTCATCAACCCTTGGGTTCAGGTTATAAAACAGGCCATTTCTCTCGCTCCTCTCCATAAGTAGCTCACTCATCTCAGCAATTGGCCTTAATTCAGCAGTATCAAATCCCAAGAGCCTTCCAAGGTGCGGGCTTGGGTCAGAATCTATTGCCAAGACATTCTTTCCTGCCTCAACAAACGCCTCGCACATAAGGGCGCAGACCGTGCTCTTTCCAACGCCACCTTTTCCAGATATTGCTATCTTCATATAATCGTTTTAACTCCCAATAGCCTATCTTTATTATGTTTACCTTATATGG
>JALWOJ010000126.1 GCA_026995555.1 Acidilobaceae archaeon
GTTTGCTACAGAGTTTATCATAGGAAGAGAATTTACATACGCTATCGCGTGAGGAGGGGAGATTCTCTAATAAAGATAGCGAGAATGTACGGAGTAAGTGTAAAAGCGCTTAAGAAGATAAATAGGTTAAAGGGAAATCTGATTTACATAGGACAGAGGCTGAGAGTACCTAAAACGGTTCGCCTTCCTATTACGAGATGTAAGTACGTTGTAAAAGTTCGGAAATTCCTTTTACCTGTTAGCGGAAAAATAGTTAAGAATAAAAGGGGTCTAACGATATACGCGGAGTGCGGGAAACCTATTAAAGCTGTCGCGGATGGAAAAGTTATTTACTCGGGAGATGACCTCAGCCTTTACGGGAATATGATTATAATTGAGCATAAGAACTTTATAAGCGTCTACGCTTACAACAGCAGAAATCTTGTTAAACTCGGACAAAGGGTCAAGCAGGGGCAAAGGATAGCGGAAGTGGGAGTAAAACCCGATGAGGGCAGGTGTGCACTCCACTTTGAGATTAGAACCAAAGATGGCTCTTTATTAAATCCCCTTGAATTCGTAAAGGCTAAGTAGTAAAATACACTACTTGCCTATTTAAGGAGAGGTGAAGCGATGAAAACTTACAGGATAAAGCCAAACGAAGTGGAAAGAAAGTGGTGGGTAGTGGATGCAACGGGAAAAACGCTCGGAAGACTTGCAAGTGAGATAGCCAAAATCTTGAGAGGGAAGCATAAACCTTACTATCAACCTGATGTTGACTGCGGGGACTTCGTTATCGTTATAAATGCTGAAAAGATAAAGGTTACTGGTAAAAAGCTTGAGCAAAAGAAGTATTATTGGCACAGCGGGTATCCGGGAGGACTGAAGGAAAGGACGTTAAAGTGGATGCTTGAAAACAAACCCGAGGAAGTCATCAGGCTTGCCGTAAAGAGGATGCTCCCCAAAAACAGGCTGGGACACAGGATGTTAAAGAAGTTAAAAGTTTATAGAGGTCCTGAGCATCCTCATCAAGCTCAAAAACCCGAACCTCTGGAGGTTGAAGCGTGATGCAGAAGCTTAAGGATTTTAAGATAACACCTGAGAACTCTTACTATGCAAC
>JALWOJ010000127.1 GCA_026995555.1 Acidilobaceae archaeon
GATCGTTATTCATAAGTCAATAATTGAATACCTATATCAGGAGGCGAAATCGGGTAGGAGTACCGGAGTGACAGGACTCGATGAACTTAAGAAGCTTTTGGATGATGCTAAAGGTCTTGAAGTTGCCATAGTTGAAGATGAAAAAATGCCTCGAGAGCTTGACCTTGAGATTGTTAAAAAACTCATTAGAGATTATGCATGGAAAACTGGAGGGATCCTCGTTTCGAGTGATGAACTTCTACTAAAATCTGCTGAGGCGATGGGCATAACAACACTGCATGTGGGTGATAGAACTAACGGTAAACTTAAAATAGAAGAGTTTTTTGATGAAAAAACAATGAGTGTTCATCTAAAAGAAAACTCCCCTCCCCTAGCCAAGATAGGAAGACCCGGCAGATGGCTCTTTGTAAGCCTTTCAGACAGACCCATGACTAAAAATGAGATAGAGGAGATAGCTAGAGAGGTAATCGAAGCGGCCTCGAGGATGAGAGCGGGTTTCGTCGAAATAGATAGAAGCGGATCGACAATAGTTCAGATAAAGGATTATAGAATAATTATTACTAGGCCACCTTTAAGTGACGGATGGGAGATAACGGCTGTAAGACCCATAGTAAAGCTTTCCCTTGAGGACTATAATATACCAGAGAAGCTCATGAGAAGATTCATTGAAAAGGCGGAAGGGATTCTCATAGCTGGAGCGCCTGGCATGGGCAAAACCACCTTTGCCCAAGCGCTTGCTGAGTTTTACGCTCGTCAAGGCAAGGTTGTTAAGACAATAGAATCTCCTAGAGACATGAGGTTACCACCTATAGTTACACAATATTCTAAAAACTATGCTGATCTAGGTGAACTTCATGACATATTATTGTTGAGCAGACCAGACTATACAGTGTTTGACGAGCTTAGAAATGATGAAGACTTTAAGCTTTACGTCGATCTTAGACTCGCCGGCATAGGGATGATAGGTGTCGTTCACGCAACAAGTCCTATAGATGCTATTCAAAGGTTTATTAGAAGAGTTGAACTTGGTATGATACCAAGCATAATAGACACTGTAATATTCATCAATGAAGGTAAAATAGATAAGGTTTATG
>JALWOJ010000128.1 GCA_026995555.1 Acidilobaceae archaeon
CTCATGGGGTTAGTATAAGAATTTAATAATAAATATAATAAGATAACATTAATAGAATTAATAGGGGTAATTAAGATGTTTATAAGCACTGTTGACTCAGCAGACCTTTCTAAGAGCATGGAAGAGCTTAATAAGCCTTCAACTGACAGGACACAGTTGGATAGAGACGACTTTATGGAGCTTTTTGTAAAACAGCTTCAGTATCAAGACCCTATGAACCCTATGGAAAGCGCTGATATGGCATCTCAAATGGCCCAGTTCAACATGGTTGACCTCATGTATAAGAGTAATGAGGCAATGAACAAACTTGTGGAGGCAACACAGGAGCGTAGCCTTATGAACTCAGTATCCTTTATAGGAAAGGAAGTAGCCTATGAAGGAAATAGGTTTGAGCTTACAGAAGAAGGGGCTCCCACATTTAAGATAAGGCCAGAAGACAATACTGCCTCAACCATCATTACCATAAAGGATGAGCGGGGTAGGGTTGTAAGGAGCCTTGACATTGGAGAGATTGAAAATGGAGAAAAGGAATTTACATGGGACGGCCTAAATGATGCGGGCGATGAGATGCCAGCAGGGATATATACCATCTCAGCTATAGGAAGAGACATTGAGGGCAATGATGTAGAGACATCAGTCCTTACAAGGGGCCTTGTCAGGGGTCTTAACCTGTCTGAAGACGGGTCTATAAAACTTACGATGAATACTGAAGAGACAGCAGAGCTTAAAGATGTTGAAAGCGTATTTGGAAGATAAGAGAGATTAAAAGAACAATTATAAAATTATAGCGATATAGTAACTTATTTTAATGAAAATGTAAAATAATCTTTTAAGGAGGTTTTGATATGGGACTCACAAGCTCTCTTTACTCAGGCGTTAGCGGTCTTGCAAACATGGGGACATCCATGCAGGTTATTGGCGATAATGTGGCAAACATGAATACCACTGCCTATAAGGGGGCGCGTGCTACATTTCAGGACATAATGGCGCTCAATATCAATACGGCAAGCGGCACATCTCAGGTTGGACGCGGCTCATCAATGTCGGATGTCTCGCCTCTCTTTATTCAGGGCTCATTTGAGAGTACAACAT
>JALWOJ010000129.1:0-4273 GCA_026995555.1 Acidilobaceae archaeon
ATGTAGCGTTCCATAAACCTTTTATATCTGATACCAGAGGAAAGAGTCTTGGCCCAACAATCTGAGGCCAGCATTGCCGAACGAGGTGTCAAGAATGTCTGAGTGTGAAGGAGCACCTGAGGTTAGGATAGGTAGGAAACCTGTAATGAACTATGTGTTAGCCATCTTAACGACCTTCATGGAGCAGGGAGCAACTAAGGTAGTCGTTAAGGCTCGTGGCAGAAACATAAACAGGGCTGTTGATGCAGTTGAGATAGTTAGAAACAGATTTGCACAAAACGTTAAGATAGTCAGCTGTGTTACCGGCAGCCAAGAGATAACAGTCACCGACCCCCAGACAGGACAGCAGAGAACAAGAAGAGTCAGCAGCATAGAGATCTGCCTCTCCAAGGAGTAACCACAAAAAAGTAAAAGAGAGTAAAATGTTTTCCAGAACATAGAGTTTTTCTAAAACTGATCATCTAGTTCTTAAAGAGGTTAACCTTAACTTTTAATGCCCTCCTGCAATCACATGTGTCATCAAGAAAGACTTCCTCTCCCCCTAGAAAAGTAGCTATAGATCTTCCTCTAAGCTCTCTCATAAAGAGATGCAGATGGGAATCTTTGCTTGCAACTGATCCTGGAAATCTCCACTTGTAGTTGGTATCTATAACTATAATGTTAGCCCTATATCCTTTTTTGAGAAGACCTAACCTCTTATCCAAGCCCAATACCTTGGCTGGACCAAAGGACAGAAGGTTTAGAAATTTTTCTAAACTTAAAACGCCTAAAGATACGAGCCTGAACACTAGCCAGGGCCAACCCTCAAGCCAGGCGAAACCTGAAGAACAGAAGATGGGATCTTTTCTCTCAGAAAGCTTGTGAGGAGCATGATCACTAACCATGGCATCTATAACGTCTTCAAAAAGAAGCAAATTCAAAAGGGATGCTTGTATCTCCCTGTCTCTAAGAGGTGGGGCCACTCTCCATAGACATCCCCTTCTAACAGTATAAAAAATATGATGAGGTGTAACATCAACGGTTAACTTTAACCTCTTGGCCTCCAACACTGTGGAAGGGCAAGATGCGTGTGTTACATGTAGTCTCGCCTTTTCTAAAATTCTTTTAACGTACTGAACCGCAACCGTCTCATAATGGCACCCTCTATGAAGACTTCTAGAAACTTCATCCTCAACAACGGGTTGCGAGGCTTCTGGAAGTTCTGGATGCAACACAATTACTTTATCAAAATTTTCTAGGAGCTTTATAATATCGTACCTCTCTTCTAAATCTTCTGGATATATCTTAAAGCCTGCCAGCGGCTCCATTTTTAGCTTTTCAAGGTCTTTTTGATTTGAAGGTATTGCAGCGTAAACTCCAAAATCCACGACTCCGTTATCTTCAAGGCTTTTAATTTTCTTCTCAAAGGTTTCTATTTTGTCCAGCCTCGGAAGGGTGTTGGGCATGTCCATGACTGCTAGAATTCCATTTAGAAGGGCAGCCTTGGTTCCAGAACCTTCGTCCTCCTTATAAGAAAGCTTAAGTCCTCTTAGATGAACGTGAAGATCAATGAATGCAGGAGTTATGATAAGACCCTCCCTATTGAAGTTATATATCTTTTCCACATTGTTAGGAGGAAGCTTTCTAATGTCGGATATAATTCCATTATCTAATATTAAACAACCCTCTCCTAGAAAACCTCTCGCATCAAAAAGTCTTCCACAGACAGCTTTCTTCAAAACTTTCTCCCAAAAATCAGTTTAAGGCCACTTCGCTTAAAAGCTAAATGACGTATATCGATAAAAACACTTTGACCGCTAATAACCGTCCAGCGTTTTAATTAATTCTCCTGGGACCTCTCCGAGTTTAGTGCTTTGGAGGTCCCATGAAGTATATAGGCCCTGGATGAAATGGTTCATATAGAGAGGGGATTGAAGAGTGTCTAGTGAGAAAGCTGAAAAGAAACTTGTTTATGATATAACTGATCTACCAGGGGTAGGTTCAGCAACAGCCCAAAAGCTAATTGAAGCTGGATATTCTAGCCTTGAAGCTATAGCTGTTGCAACGCCACAAGAGCTAAGCGATGTAACAGGTCTACCCATACCCACTGCAAATAAGATAATCAAGGCAGCAAGAGAACTCCTAGGGTTTAGATTTAAGACTGCCCTAGAGCTCAAGAAGGAGAGAATGAACGTTAAGAAAATCACTACTGGAAGCAAGAACCTCGATGAACTTTTGGGAGGCGGCATAGAAACCAAGAACATAACCGAGTTCTATGGAGAGTTCGGATCTGGAAAGACACAGCTGTGTCATCAGCTCTCCGTGAACGTTCAGTTGCCTGAGGATAAAGGAGGTCTTGAGGCTAAGGCGGTCTACATAGACAGCGAGGGAACGTTCAGATGGGAGAGGATAGAGGCCATGGCAAGGGGCGTTGGTTTAGATCCAGATAAAGTTATGGAGAACATATATTGGATTAGGGCGGTTAACAGCCATCATCAAATGGCGATAGTAGAAGAGCTTTTTGACCTGGTCAAGAGAGAGAATATAAAGCTTGTCGTAATAGATTCCCTAACGAGCCACTTCAGAGCAGAATTCCCTGGAAGAGAAAACCTTGCCATGAGACAACAGCTTCTTAACAAACATCTTCACCAACTAATGAGATTGGCAGAGATCTTTGACATAGCTGTAGTTATAACAAATCAGGTCATGGCAAGGCCTGACGTGTTCTATGGAGATCCAACTCAGGCGGTTGGAGGTCATGTGCTTTATCATGCTCCTGGGATAAGGGTTCAGCTTAAGAAGAGCAGAGGTAACAAGAGAATAGCGCGTGTTGTAGACGCACCCCACATACCCGAGGGAGAGACTATATTCGTCATAACGGAGTGGGGTATAAGGGACCCTGAGTAAACAAGTTAAGCAGATGTATCTTCCCCATAGAGATTGTCAAGGCTTTTAACTATATGATCACATCTAACTTCGTTAACTACGAACATACTTTTAATCCACTTAGCTTCCCAAACAATCTTACTATCAACCATGCCTTTAGGTATCCTTAGTTTAAACTTAAGCCCACTCAATACATCACTTTCTATTCTATCCTCGAAAACGACTCTGTAGTTCTCTCCAAAAACAACGCAATAGTAACCTCTTCCCTCGCGCTCGACATTCCATACAAAGATGTTATTGAGGAGTTTCACAGGCCTTAGATACATTACTAGCTTTTTAACATTTCTAGTCCTATAAGGAAGTTTTATTAACTTAAAGTTATCCTTGTACAAATTCTCTTCCCTAATCAAGAAAAACCGTTTTTAGTTAAAAGTTATTTTGATATTACAGCGGTTGCAGGAGTAATGAATGTGGTGCCCCTTAAGCTGGGAAGAGAACTCTTTCTCTTAGCAATCCTGCTCATAGCCTCATACTGGGATCTCAAAAAGCGAGAAATAAATCCTGATCTATGGTATCTATCAGCGAAGATATCATTGCCATTCACTATATACGGAACCTATCTGGATCTGAAGACTTTTGCTAGCGCTAAAGAGCTGATCAAAGTATCGATACTTTTAGATCTAGTAATAACATTCCTTTATCTGGGCTTATTCCTCTTAGGCTTTATGGGGGGAGCCGATGTTGGAGCCGTTGTAGTTACAGCCCTGACGATTCCTTACTTAAAAATAAGGATTGAACATACAGCATTTTTCATTCCAGTTGCATTCCTAGTTGCCTTTCTAGGCTCTTTGCTTCAACTATTATGGCATGCGGTGATGGTGTGCAGCCTAAATTTAAGATTTCCTGAGGGTTTTAGAGGAATTAAATGTCCTCTAAGGCTGAGAGTTAAGATTAAAAGATTACTTAAGCTTAGATGGTGGTTTCTTTATGGTGGTAAGTTCTTTGAAGAGTTCTCATTAGAGGAATGGCCTCACTACAGAATAGCTGAGGCTATGAAGTCTAAAGGACCAGACGCCGTTGTCGAGGCAACTCCAGGAATGCCTCATATATTTTTCTACATGCTAGGTTACATAATAGTTTTTGTTATGAACATTTTCAGATAAATCTAGAAGTATTTAAATGAAAGCTTATCTTAAAATAGGCTTGAGAGACTTAGAGTATGTGGCGCGGGGGTGCCCGAGCCTGGCCAAAGGGGTCGGGCTGAGGACCCGATGGCGTAGGCCTGCGTGGGTTCGAATCCCACCCCCCGCACCAGCTTCGTTCACTTGAAACTATTTCCACCATTCCTTAGCGAAATCCCTCTAACATGACAGCGTTTCTTAAAAGTAAAATAAAATAATAACCTGAA
>JALWOJ010000129.1:4283-17501 GCA_026995555.1 Acidilobaceae archaeon
GACAGGGTTGATAATATAGGCGAAGGTTAGCATGAGCATAAGCCATAAATCTGAGGCCGAAATTCTGAGAAAGAGGTCTTTCGATTTTCTAAGACAGGCAAGAAAGGCCTTAGAAGAGGGTGCTTATGATGTATCTTGCTTTCTAGCTGAACAATCACTTCAATTATATCTAAAATCTATTTTACTCAAAATTGCTGGAGATTACCCAAGAACTCATAACATAAGAAGACTTATAGGAGAGATCAGTAAAATCTTGGGCTCTGAGGAGCTAAAGAAGTTCGTTAACATAAATAGGATAAGACTCTCGCTCCTTGAAGACGCCTACCTTATGGCTAGATATTTTGTAAAGGAATATGACAAGGAGGAGGCGAGTGACATGATCAAATTGGTTGAAGAGACCATGAATGTTATTAACAGGTTGTTAGGTGAAGAAAATTGAGCTCATTTATAGAAACCTCCCTGCTTAGAGCAAAAATGCTTGAAGAATGGAGAAGATGGGCCGAGCTTATAGCCACGGCTGCTAAGGAAATCATATCAAGTGATGTCAAGGTGTATGTTATTGGAAGTGTTGCTGAGGGAAATTATGTTGCTAGCAGTGATGTGGATATCCTAATAATATCGTCTGAGGTACCGGAAAAGTTAAGCGAAAGGTCGAGGATCAGGGTACTCATTGAGGAGAGACTAAAGATGCCATATTATCATCCATTTGAATTTCACATAGTAAGACCCGAAGAAGCTGAACCCTATCTAAAGAGAGCTAAAAAGGTCATCAGGATATTATGAGTCCCTCGGATTAAATAAGGAGTTTAAAGAATTTGCTTAAGCGCCGCAATTACACGATGCACCATGTATCTTGAAAGGAGTTTAGGATAGAACTTAGATAGAAATCTAATGATGAAAGGTACCTTTATCTTAGCGCCAGCAGCTCTCGGATGCCCTCCTCCTCCTAGAAAACTTGCCACTTTTTGCACGTCAAAGTTTCTTGATCTTAGTGACATCGCCCCGTTCTCTCTACCTATTACAGCTATATCGGCATTGAACCTGGAGAGAAGCAACGCTCCTATAAGACTGTTAGCAGGGGGCCCTCTAGATTTAACAACAGAGACTATGGTCGTACCTTTATACTTCTTCAGGTATAAGGTCCTTAATACCTTGTCATATCCCTTTAGCTCCTTATTAACATAGCTTTCTAACTTTCCCTGGAGCTCCTCATCCCAAAGTTTCCCATTTAAAAACTTTTCGATGATCTTGAGCTTCCACTCATCGCTTTGCGATCCCTTTTCCGTACCTATGACTCTGAAAAGCTTTGGTGCCATGTAATGATCCCACTTCCAGAGATCAGCTGCACACACAGCTTTAACCAGCTCGTCCAAGAAGCTATCTATAACATTGTTATAGACTTTTGAGGCATACTTCACTACAACCCCTGTGGCGCATGTTTCTCTATCTATGAACATTTTGACACCAACGCTTTTCAGGGCATCTCCGTTGTCCTCCCAGATATGATGATCATACCATTCCATTTCAACTTTCTTTTCAATGAACCTCTTTGCCAAGTGTACTATAGTTTCGTAGTTCTCCCTGTTAGGACCAAGATCTATTATGACAAGTTTGTCGCCTCTATCAATATTTTCGATGAGAGACTCCAAGATCCTATGTAACTCGTATGGTTCGGAGAAGATCACGGTCGAGTCAGAAAGATCTCTCCCTGCAAGCCTTAGATAAGCTGCTACCCCTCCCACTCCATCTAGATCAGTATGAGTTACTATGAGAAGGTGATTCAAGGCCTCCCATCCTTCCCCAAAAGCTTCCTTACTTCACTAACAATGGGCCCTTTAATTATGTCGTAAGTGTCTTTGAGCAGCTGGGGCAAGACTTTGGTCCCAGAGACTATTGTTATGAAGTTCGCATCGCCCTTCCACCTAGGGACAACATGTATATGAACATGATCGGCGACTCCTGCCCCTGCAACGTCCCCTATATTTATCCCAACATTGAATCCATGTGGGTTAAGAGCCTTTCGAAGGCCTTTAAGGGAAGCTTGTGTTAATATGCTCATTTCGAACATCTCATCCTCATTAAGGTCCTCTATGCTAGGAACGTGCCTATAAGGGACTACCATGAGATGGCCTGTGTTGTAGGGATACTTGTTCATTATTATGTATGCCCTTTCACCTCTATAAATTATCAGAGCCTCTTCGTCTTTCATTTTTGGTGCTTCACAAAAGACACAAGCGCTAGAGCCTCCTTCTACGGTCTTTTTAATATAGACCATCCTCCAAGGAGCCCACATGACGGAGTACCATAACCTTAAGCTACTCCACTCGTCCATTCCCTATCTACCTTTCCTTTTGGATTGATTTAGGAGTGAAGTAAGCTAGGTTTATTCCTTTTAAGCTTTTCTTTTCAATTCCATATTATGGATACAAATGTATAGGTGAGAAGTAATGCCTGAGGACATAGTTCTTTCAATTCCATATTATGGATACTGAAGAGTATGGAATGTAAAGAGGTGAAAGAATGAGTCTTTCAATTCCATATTATGGATACCATTATTTCAGACAGAACAATAGGAAATTCGAAATAAAACTTTCAATTCCATATTATGGATACAAGCGTAACATGCACATCATGGTCTGTGGGGTTGTATGCAGCTTTCAATTCCATATTATGGATACGTTTAACCCTGAAGCTGTTAAAAACCTTCAACTAGATGATGACTTTCAATTCCATATTATGGATACGCCATGTGATACACTACGGTGATTTGGTAATATACGCTGAAGATCTTTCAATTCCATATTATGGATACACTCTAACTTCAACGTTAAAGTTCCTCCATAATCCTGGCTAAAGTTTTCCTTAACTTTTCCTCCATATTTGGATACGAAACCTTCATCGCCCCTGAGATTTCCCGGTGGGATGGGGCTCCAATGATAATGATAAATGATCTGCTGTATTTAAATGATTATGGTCATAAAATATTTGTTCCCGGACCTGACCGGGAAATCCATTTGTTAACTGGGGGGTTAAGGGAAAGGGTATTTAAATTTGTCTCTA
Organism: Acidilobaceae archaeon; assembly: GCA_026995555.1. Taxonomy (GTDB): domain Archaea; phylum Thermoproteota; class Thermoprotei_A; order Sulfolobales; family Acidilobaceae; genus JALWTO01. The sequence continues at coordinate 7,344 of JALWOJ010000129.1, forward strand.
GTGGGAGAGGGGAAAGATTTAAATATGTCCCGGGTAGAAGCGGGAAAGGAGAAAGACCCTACATTATCTTTACTTCATATAAAGGTTGGAAAGGAAAGATGTCTTCCCTTTTCAGAAGTAATTTTTTGTCATTAATGATTTAAGAGTGAGAGCATCTCTGCAACAATTTCTCCCCATGGAATGAGAAACACACCCCCTGAGGTTAGTCTTCTTATGGCAAAGTTTTCATGAAAACCTAGCGTTATAAGAAATAGCCTTTTAGCCAAACCTTAGCACCCAAGATATATCTTGTTTCAAATACTAGAAAAGTTCTACGTTAATTTGTTCACTAGCCTAGGATATTTTTCTTTTGCACCCTACTAGCAAGAATTTTCTTAAAATAAAAATATTTTATATCTAAAAATAACAATATTATTAATGAAGAGGGGAAGTTTGTGATAAAAAGTAATACAACCTTTCCAACAAAGTTTGATGCAATAGTGGTTGGAGCAGGTCCTGCGGGAGCGGCCTCAGCCTATGTTTTATCGAAAAAGGGGTTCAAAGTTCTTCTAGTTGATAGGAGTAGGGAGGCTGGATCGAAAGAGTTATATGGTGGGAGGATCTATCTAGGTCCTCTTAAAGAAGTGTGGCCTGACCTTGATAAGAAAGCCCCCATACATAGGTGGATCAAAAAGGAAAGAGCTTCAATAATGGGCAAGGATGGCAGGATCATTACGATAGAATACAATGCGGGGAGGAGGACTTCTTTTACAGCCTATCTTCCTGAGCTGGTTAGGTGGATGGTCTCGAAGGCCGAAGAGGAGGGCACAATATTTGTTGATGAAGTTGTTGTTGATGAACTTTTGACTTCTGATGGGAAGGTTGTGGGGATCAGGAGCGGTCCTGACGAGATCAGATCTGACGTTGTCATAGACGCTGAAGGGGTCAACCGCCTTTTACTTGAAAAGCTGGGCCTTGTGAGTGGACCTAGGCCTGAGGAGCTTGCACTGGGAATTAAAGAGGTTCTTAAGGTAAGGAAGAACGAGATCAACGCTCAGTTTAATGTTGACGATGACGAAGGGGTTGCCTGGATTCTTATGGGAGATATAACCCTCGGAATTCCTGGAGGAGGATTCATATATACTTTTAATGAAACAATTAGCATAGGCATTGTCATACATATGGCAAATGCTATAAGAGCGGCTGAAGCTGGTGCCATAAATCACTCCTTTGAGCTTGTAGAGAACCTAAGGTTACATCCCTACTTTAATAAGTTATGGAAGAGCTCTGACGTCATTGAGTATGGGGCTCACTTAACCATAGAGGACGGATTGTCGTTCATGCCCAAAAGGCTTGTTTATCCAGGCCTCTTAATAGTCGGCGATGCTGCTGGCTTAATCCTAAATACCGGATATACCGTAAGGGGTGTGGACTTTGCTGTCTATAGCGGGAAGCTTGCTGCGGAGGCTGTTGAAAAGGCTTTAAGTGAAAAGGAGGGTGCGACAGAAGAGAACCTGAAAGTTTATGAGGATATGGTTAGAAAGAGTTTTATGTATAATGAGTTAAAAAGGCATAGAGCCTCAAAGGAACTTATGAAGGATCCTGAATTTTTCACCAAGATCTCTAGAATTCCTTTGAAGTTTTTCTCAGAACTCTATGAAATTGACAAAGAGGTTCCTACAGCCTATGAAGCCTTCAAAAACGCCTGCAGGAGTGAGGACTCAGGCCCTCTTAGCCTCATGTTCAAGCTATGGGGGATGGTGAAAAAGCTTTGAGCCAGAGGGAAGGTTCCATGAAAAGGCTTAGGATCGAAGAACTTCTTCAAAGAAACGTTTGGGATGTCGGAAAGAAACCTCACATAGAGATCAATATGGATGCCTGTGGAAGCTGTGAAAGCAAGCTCTGTGTCAAGCTATGTCCAGCTGGCTGTTATACAGTTGTTGATGGAAAGGTCTTGTTTAGCTATGAAGGCTGCTTGGAGTGCGGCACGTGTAGAACAGTATGTCCTCAAGGGGCTGTGAAATGGAGCTATCCTAGGAGCGGTAAAGGAGTTTACTATAGGTTTACTTAGAGGTGTGAAGATGGTAAGGGTTGTTGTCGGCATTAAGTGGGTCCCCAATACGCAAGCTGTTAGGTTTGATCCGAAGACTGGAACGCTTATGAGGGAAGGGGTTCCGAGCATAATAAACCCTCCAGACCTTTCTGCCGTGGAGTTTGCCCTTAAGATCAAGGAAAGGTACGGAGGCGAGGCAATAGCAATAACTATGGCTCCTCCTTCGGCCGTAAAAGGCCTCGAGCATGTCTTAGGTATGGGAGTTGATAGAGCTGTATTGATAAGCGATAGGGCATTTGCAGGAGCTGACACCTTAGCGACCAGCTACGTTCTAGCGGAGGCGATAAAGAAGATTTCAAGGGACGTAGGTAAAGTTGACCTAGCGGTTTTTGGTCAAGAGACCATAGATTCGAGCACCGCTCACATACCTGCCCAAACGGCCAGCTGGCTCAGATGGCCCTATGTGTACTATGTAACCGACCTTGAAATTAAAGATGATAAGGTAGTAGTTAGTAGGGTCCTGGAGGATAGAGTTGAAAAGTATGAGCTCGAACTACCCTCGGTCATAAGTGTCTTCATGGAGTCAATAGAGGCTAGAGATGTAAGACTTTTACATAAATTAAGGGCCAAGATCGAGAAACCAATAGTTGTTTGGAGCAACAAGGAATTGAAGCTAGATCCTAGGTGCATAGGCCTTAAAGGATCACCAACAATGGTTTCTAAGATAACTTGGACCCTAGAGGTTCCTAGGAAGAAAATAGTTTACAAACCTAAAGATCCTGAGGATGCAGCTAGATGGCTTATTTCTATGTTGCTTAAGGATGAGAAGACTTCTAAGATTTTTAAGTGGGTTGTTGGAGGTTGAGCAGGTTGAGTCTCAACTGTTCAGATCTATGTCCTCTTTGGCCCTGTGAGGACAAAAAAGAGTATAAGGGTGTGTGGGTTGTTGGTGAGGTCTCAGAAAAGGGACTTCATGAAGCGAGCCTTCAGATGCTAACGCCAGCACTTAAGGTCTCAAAGAAATTGAGAAGTGAGGTTGTGGGCGTCTTAATAGGGTATAATGTTAAGAAATACGCGGATGAGTTCATAAAGCACGGGGCGTCTAAGGTCATAGTGGTAGATGATAAGGCCTTAAGCACTTACTACCCGATGCTTTATGGAGATGTCATCGTTGAGCTTGCTAAAAGGTTTAAGCCAGAACTAATACTGATCGCTGCGACCATGAGAGGAAGAGAAATGGCCCCTTATATAGCAAATACACTGAAAACTGGAATAACCGCTGACTGTACAGACTTTGATGTTGATGAAAAGACAGGAGACGTTCTCCAGATAAGACCTCCCTTCGGTGCGATGTTATTAGCACATATAAAGACTCCTTCCAGAAGACCTCAGGTAAGCACAGCAAGGCCTAACGTCTTTCCAGTACCACCAAGAGATGATAGTAGAAGTGGTGAAATTATTGAGGTTAAGGTCAACGTTAGGAAGCCCAGGATGAAGCTTATTTCAGTTAAGAAGATTAAGAAGGAGGAGGTTCCCATAGAGAAGGCAGAGGTTATAGTCTCTGGAGGCAAGGGAATAGGATCAAAAGAGGGGTTTAAGGTACTTGAAGAGCTTGCGAACCTGCTTGGGGGCGTTGTTGCTGGAAGTAGAAAGGCGGTAGATGCTGGATGGATACCTAGGGAGAGACAGGTAGGTCAGACGGGGAAGTCCGTTAAACCTATTCTTTACATAGCTGTTGGAATAAGTGGTGCAGCGCAACATATGTTTGGCGTTAGAGAGGCTGGAGTTATCGTTGCTATAAACAAGGATGAAAACGCTCCCATATTCAGACAGGCTGATTATGGAATAGTTTCTGACTATAGGGAGGTCTTACCAAAGCTCATAGAGTACATAAACAGTTTAAAGAAGGAACCCAGACTCCTAAAGGAGTTAATTGAATAAGCATATATTGTTTCGAGTGCAAGCTATTAATGAGAGGTCAGTTTATGAGGTGGAAACCTTGATCTTTCGTCGTCCTAAGGAGTATGTAGTTAAGCATGGAAGCGAATTTGAGCTTAGATCCCCCAGCTTCTCAAACGGGGAAAGAATTCCTGTAAAACATACATGTGACGGTGAAGACATTTCTCCAAAGCTTGAGTGGAAAGGAACCCCGAGTGGAACGAAATCTTATGCCCTCATAATGTACGACCCTGATGCACCTGGAAGAACCTTCATACATTGGGTTCTGTATAACATACCTGGAGGTTTATCCTCTATAAACGAAGGAGTTCCGAGGGGAGGGGAAGTTCCTGGCCTAGGCTATCAGGGAACTAATGACTTTGGATTTCAAGGATATGGAGGTCCTTGCCCTCCAAGAGGTCATGGAGAGCATCGCTATTACTTCGCCCTTCACGCCCTCGATATTGATAATATAGGTCTAGGTCCCGGAGCTTCTGCATCAAAGGTTCTAGACAAGATCAAGGATCATGTAATAGGATATGCCATACTAATGGGCAAATACAGCAGATAGGTTCTAAAGTTGAACCGTTGAAACTACAGGCCTTCTGTTTCTAGTCGGAAAAGCTTCAACTATGTAAGCCTTCGCTCCATACTTCCTGGCTAGTTTTTTAAGGAGTTCTCTCTCGGGTCTAAGGCAACAAGCGCCCTCTAAGCAGGGTTCCGCTTCCTCAGGACATTCCTTAAGTCCCCTGAGCTCCCCCCATACAAGAGTGCCGTAAGAGGTCGGAATCTCAAACCATGTAGCATCTCTTCTTGCCGTCCTCCTGAACCTGTTCCTTGTCTGTATATTATCTTTGAAGATGGCCGGGCAGAAGTGAACAGCTATTGAAACGTTAGATGATGCCCACCTCAAAACCTTTAGCGCTGCCTCCAAGGAACCCTTCACTGTGAAAGGTCTCTTAGGATCTTCCCTATAGCCCCTGAGCATCAAGGCCTCAGCATTTGGCTCCACAAACTCCATCTCATCCAGATTTACAAAGCTTCCCCCAGCCTTCTCGACTTCAATTATAACTCTCTTAGCCCACCCCTCAAGGCCTGGTGCTATTGGGATCTCCGCTCCTACGTCCATACATGAAAGCTTTGAGGCCAAGCTTATCTTCTTAATAAATGCATTCCTTGTCGGATGGAACCTTATCTCATCGAGACCCACCCTGCACAACTCTTTTAATATGGGTAAAGTTGCGTACCTTCCACTAGTATAGAGGTGTATGTGGAAATTGTCTCCAAAATAGTCCTTTAATCTTGAGATCACATCTATCGTTCTTTCAGGAACTAGGAGCGGGTCCCCACCCGTTATGCTAGCTCCTCGGGCCCCCTGTCTCTCAACTTCGACTATTATTTCCTCCACTGAGGTTACCCTCTCCTCATTAACAAAAATGACGTCCCTTCCAAGCTTCTCCCTGCTGACAGGGCAGTAATAACAGCTATCATCACAAAGCCCGGTAATGAATATAGTCGCCTTAAGGCCTGAAAAGCAGAGTTCACAACCTCGAGGTAAAGGACCTGTAACAAGCCCTCTGTCTGGATGCCCTAAAATGGTTCTGAAGCCTCCTATCTCTCTTCTTACATGCAATGTTCATAGACCTCTACGGGTTCAGCAAGTACTGATCTCCCAGTTCTAATCCCCCTAACTACAGCCTTCTTTATGAGGGTTCCCCTGGCAAAACTCCCCTTCAAGGCCACAACCAGAGGGTAGCTGCCTGGTGATCTTGCATAACATAAGTTGTTAAGACAGGTTTCAACCCAAAGGTTCTTAAGTGTGGTTCCTGGGGGTGCCACCCTCTTGAGCATCTCTACCTCAAAGTAATTTCTTACCCACCAAATAAATGAACTTGCAAGCAGTCTAAGCTTTTTATCGAAAGAAACTTTCATTCTAGAAACCCTTGTCAAGGGAATTATCATCAGCCTTCTAACGTTCACCCTTCTCACAAGCAGGTCTCTCTTAAGGATTTCCTCAAGAAATTCTCTGTTCATCCTGTAGGTTTTCTTGCTTTCCCCTGGAAGGCCTAGTATGAAGTTTATTCCTGGAAGAAGATGAGGGAGGCCGGAGTCCTCTCTAATCCTTCCAACCTCATTAACTATTTTTATGGCTTCAATGGCCTCCTCCGGCGTTGTATTCAAGTTGTTTATTTTTGTGACTTTAGGATCTGCACTCTCCAAACCCATCGCTGCCACGTCTCCTGGAGTATGATATTTTATTATGATTTTTAGGGACCTCCTACTTTCCTCCGGATATCTTACTATAGTTCCTGGATTCACATTATCTATGTGAAGCGTTTCAAGATTGGGAGCCTCAGCCCTAATACCCCTAAACACCTTTTCTAGGGCTTCAGGAGAAGGCCTTGGCCACTCCTTCTCTCCCAGCTCCTTAGAGCCATAAACCAGGATGTCAGCCTGCCTGCCAAGTCTAAAGTTCCTAACGCCCTCTTCATAAAGAGCCTTCACCTCCTCAACTACCCCTCGAGGATCTCTCTGAACAGGCCTTCCCCTAAGAGGTTCAACGCAGAAACTACATCCTCCTGAGACCCATCTTGCACACCCTCTATACGTCTCTATCTCCGCTATGAGGTTCCTTCCGTAGTTTGGGTGCTGTCTTACGATCCTAGCTCCTAGGACGGACACCACGTTGGTAAGTTTATAGTCCCTTCTAATGGAGTGAGGTGATGCCCTTTCCTCCCCATACTTGGCTAGCTCATAAAAGTATTGTTCAACATCACCTTTCACGAGAACATGATATCCTGCCCTCTGAAACTTATAGGGAGGGACTGCAGGCCTTCCACCCTCGAGTCCCATTCCCCATCTAGCCGCAGGTCCTGCAAGAACCTTGAAAGGGCCTTCTATAAGCCTTCCCCACAGCTCAACTTCCTCTGGCAGGGCAGGCCTTCCACCCAAGTACCTGCCCGGGACAACAACTCCCGCTATAACTACCACAAGATCATAAAGGGAAGCCTTTCTTATCCAACTTTTTGAGGATCTAAATGAGTCTACGGTTACATAGTCAATTTTTATGTCCTTGTCAGCATACCATAAGGCCCCGGCTATGTATCTTGGATACACGTCGATATATGGCGGTACGCCCAAGCCCCCAGGTTCATCATTATACCCATCTATTATCAATACTCTCCTTATTTTCATGTTCGCTTCTCCCTTCAACATTTAGCCTTTGTTAACCCCCCGGTTCAAATGAAATACTTACCCTTCTCTTCAACATTTAAAGGTAATTAAGATTGAAATTTCTTTTCTAGTATTGGGTAGGCCTGGGACGCTCCCTTTGCTGGGGGAGGATGACCAGGCCTCTCCCGGCCTTTAGAAATTACAATGAAAGCTTAGGGCCGATGATGTTTACTCACCCTTTAAACGATTTAGAGATGAGTTGAGTGGCCAGGGCTGAGGTATTATTTTAAAAATACTGAGAGAAGACTGAGACTCTTCCTGCTTTTTTGTTTTAAAGCTAAAAACAATAGAGGGGCACCATGACAGTTAAGATAACAGTTTATGCCGGCTTCGACTGGAAAAGTAAGTCTGCAATAAAGATAGCTAAGGAGGCCTCCTTAATATTATCAACACACTATGGAATTCATGTGACTTTGGATATAATAGAGCTTCCATATAACGACCTTGAGGCATTTAGTGCTGGTCTTCCACATGTAGTAGTCAATGGGAGAACTGTAGCCAGAGGGAGGATACCTTATTTAGATGAAATACTTGATACATGCTTTGATGCTATAGAGGAAAGGTTTGAAAAACCTTGGTATTTAGTCCCTCTAAGGGACGAGAAGAGAGAGAAGGGCCTTCTGGGTGTGTAGCCTGTTTTCTGCCTGATCCCACACGACGCTCTGTGGCCCGTCAATGACCTCGTCAGTAACCTCCTCTCCTCTCTTGGCTGGAAGGCAGTGCATAAATATTGCCCTGTTTCCGGCTCTCTCCATTAGTTTAGAGTTCACCTGATAGGGTCTGAGCAACTTAACCCTTTCCTCCCTTAAGGCCTCTTGACCCATGCTGACCCATACATCCGTATATACCACATCAGCCCCCTCGACAGCCTTGAAAGGATCGTCAATAAACTCTATTGTTGCGTTACTTAACTCTGCGGCCTTTTTGGCGTTATTTAGTATCCTATCATTTGGCCTCAGTTGGGGTGGGGAGGAGATTACAAGATGCATGCCTAGCCTACTCCCAGCTAACAGGAGGCTGTGAAGGACGTTGTCACTTCCATCCCCCACAAACACCAGCTTTATACCCTTAAGCCTTCCCTTCTTCTCTAAAATTGTGAACATGTCACTAAGAGCTTGAACAGGATGCGCAAGGTCGCTAAGACCATTTATAACTGGTATGTCGGCGTACTTAGCAAACTCCTCAAGCTTACTATGCTCCTTTACCCTAGCAACAATAACGTCAACATATCTGCTGAGAACTCTAGCTGTGTCTGCTATAGTTTCCCCTCTACCCAATTGAAGTTGTTCCCAGCCCAGATAGAGGGACTGAGCTCCAAGTTGATGAGCAGCAACCTCAAAACTTACCCTCGTTCTCGTGCTATGCTTTTCAAAAACTAAAGCAACTGTTCTTCCATTTAATACAGGAATTATCCTCTCCCCGGAGTAAAATCTTGACTTCATATATCTCGTGGTCTCAAGGATTACATTAATATCTTCCTCTGTGTAATCCTCTAGGGTGAGGAGATCCCTGCCCTTTAAGTTATAATATCCGCACAACTCGTATCGCCCACTTTTACTCTTAAAGGAGGACTTCTTAATTTAATTTATTAATACTATTTGGCTCTAGAGCTCTAAAAATAGAACGGGGGAAACTTTTGCAGAAAAACAGGGAGAGGAGCATTAAAAAAGCCTTAATAGAACAGCTGAAAAGATCGAACAAAGTAAGCATAAAGGACATAGTTGAATGGCTCTGGGAGGATTTTGGAATAAGATGCAGGGCTGAATGGAGAGACATAGAAAGGAAGATGTTGAAAAATGACGAGATATCTCCAAATGACATTGCAGTCTTTATGATCGAACATGGCTTGAAGCCTGAGGAGGATGTCTGGTTTGAGGGAGATATGTGACTCTGTTAATATAATATTGAACGCTACAGAGCCTAAGAAAGGTGGGCTTACGGCCTATTCAGTATATCATATTCTTAAAACCTTATCCTTAATGAGAGAAAAACCTGTTGGGAGGCCTTATCTCGAAAAGATGTTAGGAATAGGGGAGGCTTCCGTCAGAACGCTCTTAAAGAGATTAAGGGACTTGGGTTTGATAGAGAAGACCCGCGCCGGGCACATCTTAACCGAAAAAGGGATTGATGTGATCACAAAGATAGATAATGTTATTAAGATTAGGAATGTTGGCAATATATTTGAAACTGACAAAGATAACTACGTTATTGTTATATATAATTTAAACCCTCCAAGAAACCTTGTAGAGGTGTATAAAGTTAGAGACTACTTAGTTATGCATGGTTGTAGATCCCCCCTGGTTCTAGGGGGATTTGAGGGGGACAAGATTTATTTGCCTGGCATTCCCAACGATTTCGGTCTAAAAATTTTAAAAGCAATTAAAAATGCTCTAGATCTTGTTAACCGGGGGGTTATAATGATTATTACCGAAGAGTGTCTAGAAAGAGGCCTCTCTGCTTCACTTAGTATACTAAAGGACTTCTGTAAGAAGAACCTTTAATCTTTATGATCCTTAGGGTCTCGGATTAAACATAATAATACCTAGGTACTAAGATGATTCTCCGCCAAAAGACATCTTCCCTTATAATGAGTATTGTGGGGGTCAATGGACATAAACTATGAAAAACTTATTGAAACGATAACAACTAAACTCAGAAGCGGAAAGGGGGGTCCTCGGAGCAGGTTAGTTGACGCAATTATGGTTCTCCTGCTTTCAAGGCCCATGAGGGCCGCTGAGATAGCTGAGATCTTTAACTTACAATCAAAGTACATCTCAAGCTACCTCTCCTATTGGAAGTCTAGGGGCTTTGTTGAGTATGATAGGGGTTTCTGGTATCTGACGCCTGAGGGTGAAGAGTATGCTAGATCTATTGTAGAGAGGGCCAAGAGTGCAATATCTGATGAATATAAAATGCTTGCATATAATTTGCTAAGTCAATCTTCTATAAAACAA
>JALWOJ010000130.1 GCA_026995555.1 Acidilobaceae archaeon
TGTCGTTTGGACCGATGTTGTAAGTGATAACGTTAAGCTTCTCGTCAAGAAGGCGGATGCAGAAAAGTACGTGGAAGCGCTCAACGAAGACCCTGAGCTTACTGGGAAGATTTTCAAATACCATCTTCCTACTCCGGGGGTAGTGTAAATGATATTCGATAAGCTTACCGAAGCCCACAAAAAGTATTGCCAGGAAGCACACAATGCGGTTGAAAAATTTGCCGACGAATTGAACAAGGTAAACGGACGTACTGATATTGTCTATCTACTTGTAGACTTTCTTTACGAATTTCTCCCTAATAGGTCTGAATGTTCCGATGGTTTTCTTCACCTATCCGAAAGCCTTGAATTTCCTGGAATTACTGTTCTCTTTGCGCCTGATGGATACGATATCGGTAGCTTCTGCGGCAAAGACCAAAAAGATTTCCCGGTAAAGAATAAGGCCGCACAAGACATTATTAAAGCCTACGTAAACTTAGAAAAGAATAGTATGGGAGGTTGCCGTGGCTTGACACCCGTAAGCGCTGAAACCGTAAGAGAGCGCCTGCTAGAGTATGCTATAGAAAAAGCGGCTAAGACCGTCTAGGGAAAAGTACTACAAGTAAACTAACAAGGCCCCGAAGAAAAAATATAAAAACTTCGGGGCTTTTAATTTTCTATAAAGAAAAAATATAGAAAACCATATTAAAAAGGGCGAAAGATAACTGAAAACCAACTTAAAAAAGGTAGGTATTAAATGATAAGAAGTCTAAAGAATTCTAATAAAAAAGTGCAAACCAAAAGAAATAATATACTGAGTCTAAGAATATTAGGGTAATACGATAACGAAGGGATTTATTAAATTTTTGGCGGTAAATAAAAAGATAAAAGAAAAGACCATCAAAAAATACCGTCCTACACGCAAATATCTACTATATACTAAACAACTACTTGACAAACCATTATATAGCGTGCTAGACTAACAATTAACAAGAAGGGGGAGGTGAGTAAGTAATGAAGAAACATATTGACCTAAAAGGTGTACCAGACGCTAAGTATATTAGCGGTATGCTTAAAAAGTTTTCTGACTTACTCGATGCACTAAATGAGCTTGACGATAGTATTAAAGATGTTTTACCTAATGAAGTAAAGGAAATTATTAGAGAAATGAATGTTAGAGATTACCCTAAACTACTTGCGGCGCAAAGGGTAAGTCTAAAAAGGTGGGATAGAGGATATGGTAAGAAGGTATGGAACATGATTAACGAAATTATCGAGCACCACGATGAAGTGGAGGTGACTTACTAAAAGACTATGAAGGGTAATAATAATCCTAATAGTATTGGTACCTTCATTACCAAAGCCGGGGTAGAAGAGAAATACGTTAATAGGTATTACCCCGATAAGGAAGAAGAAAAAAGAGTTTATGAAGAGTTGTACGGAGAAAGAAAGGGGGAGAGTAAATAATGAAATTAGATGTTGCAAAGGCTATGGTGGAATACCTAGAGGCTGAATTATATGAAAACTATATGCCTCGTAATAGCGATGAGCCTACTACTGGATTGGTAGTAAATAGTTTTGAAGAATTCTTTGGCGCTGCATTAGAAGCACTATTGGATATAACCGTTGCTAACTGTACTGATAGTACATGGGATTCAATACCTACTGATGTTTTCTTGAAGATTATTGAATTTAAAAATGCATTACGTGATGTTCGGGCAGATAATAAGGGTAATAAGGTTATCGTTTACTAAAAGTTTTATTAGGGGGTGATGAGTGATGCTAAAAGAAGTAGCAAAGGTTATAGTAGCGTATGCACCAGAGGGTACAAAGCTTTACGAAGATTATATACCTAGAGGACGCAGTACACCTACTACGGGTGTAGTAGTAGAAAACGAAAGTGATTATTGGAGGACGGCTGCAGATGCATTGCTCGAACTAACTGAGGCAGAATGTGAAGGTGATAATGAAGATATGAGTCCTTATGATTTTAGGGATGAAGCCTTTTATGTACAGGTAGATAGGCTAGGTAAGGGTTATATCTTTTACTAAAAGTTTTCTTTTCCTCGCCGATATATAAAAGGCGGGGATTTTTTATTGCATATTGACACGTAAGGATAAGAAAGATAGACTATAGATATGAATACCAACGGTTTACAAACAGTATCTTATAGAGATTTGTTTTATCGTAATGGAGAACTGATAGATTATATTGAAGAGTTTTCCGAAGAATACTGGCATGGAAGTACTGAATTAGATGTTGCAGTTAGTATTCTATTAAATAAATTGCGGCAAAAAGGAAAAGAACCAGAAGAAGATTTAAGAAAAATGTTCGCTAGATATTTGTGGGAATATGTAAATTGGAAACCTAAAACAAATTTATATGGAAAACATATTAAGTTTTTTAATTCTTGTGTATTCCAGACTTTGAATGAAAATTTATTTGAGTATTATCCACCATTAGGTAATGGTATGCATATCTTTAAGGCTACAGGTATTAGAAGACTACAAATATCAACATTGGGTAAACATATTGAAGCTACTTTTGATAACGGTTATTATATTACTGGATTTATTAAAGAAGGTTTTTATTTTCTTGGCAAACCGCCTATTAGACAGCTAGAGGTACATCATTATGAATTAGATATACATGAAAAGACTAGTACAGAAGATTATTCGTATAGGTCAATAACCCTTACAATAGAGGATAAATTTTATGTAAAGTATTCTCCGACACAAAGCGTAGACCATGATAGACTTATAGTCGAATTTGATGGAGATTTATTTCTAGATATTGCTTGGAGGAAAAGGTTAACAAGAAAAGATTGTCTATAACAATGGGGGGGGGGGGAGAAAATGTCTGAAGAGTCTAAAAAACTAAAGTTTATAAAAAGCCTATACTATCCATATAAGGCAGAAAGCGTATACGATGATAATAATGAACCTTCATTTCCTTCGGGGTTTTGTGTTTTAATCCCCGCAAGTATTTATAAGATTATCGGCGAGGAAGCATTTAGAAAAACACTAAAAAAGTTTCCTATATATGTACTTACTGAAAGTAGGTATTTTGTAAAGAAAGTTTCTATTGAGGATTTAGATATTTCAGAGGTACCAAAAGGTAATAAAGTTCCTATAGTACGTTATTTTGAAATTGTAGGGTCGGTAAAGATTAATCATGTATTTACCCCCATTAAATGGGAAGATTGTCCAGTAAGTAGTTTGAACCATTTATTAGAAGATAGTCCTATTGCGGAAACAGGTATTAAGGTATTAAAAGAAATGCTTTTAGATAGATTAGATATGGACCCGTGGGAATTAGTTATACAGATATTCAATGAATTTGACGCTGAAGGTTTGTATAGCTGGCTGAATGAAGCAATCTTTTGGGCAGGTAATAGTCCAAAGCTTATACTAAAAGAGAAATAAGAAAGTAAGAAAGATTGACAACCCGTAGGTGTAGATGATATACTACGCCTCGGAGGTGATGTAGATGATGCGTATCAAGACGTACATGAGTGGCCTGGATGCCGAACGGGTAAATGGCCGTACCTTAGAGGATATTATCAAACAGGCGGAAGAAACTGGAAAGTATACTATTATTAAAGAGTTTTCTTTCTTCCGCAATTTGACTATTAGCGGTAGGTACGGTCCTGGCATTCCGGCTGACCTTATTGTCTTCGAGGCCGATTATTTTGATAACGATAAGGAAGGCCGCACCGCTGTTTACATTATCTTTGCCGTTACCGAATACTTTGCAGAGTTTATATACGAAGATGTTTCTGTTGTCCTTACGTCGTATGATATCGAAGACCTTGTTAAGGCTATTGTTCGTATTCTTTCTCGGGAATACAAATGGGATGAAACTCTTATGTTAGAAAATTCTATTAGGCTTGCTAGTAAGCTGGCTCGAATGGATGTTGGTACCATCGGACAGATGAAGGTTGGTAGTACCGAAATTTGGCTTACTGTACGGGAACCTTCGCATGAACAACTTTTTGAACAGGTAAAGTATTCGTTCCCGGCTGGCAAACAGATGGAATTGGTTGAAGGCTAAAGGCTAGTGTAATACCTTACGGCTCCCTAAGATAAATTAGGGAGCCCTTTTCTATGTATGTTTATGCAAAAATTCAACGAATATACATAATTGATACTCAAAATCCTATAGGGTGGATGCATAAAGAAGTAATAATTATGCAAAAAGGTGGGTATTGACAAACGGCGGCAAGTATAGTATCCTACGGATGGAGGTGACTACAGATGTTAAACCCCGAACTTAATGAGGCACGGAAAAATTTTATAAAGATGGTTTATATACCTTATAGGATTAAGGTAATAAAATCACCTTCAGAAGAGAAACTCGAAGATTTCTATGCCCTAATTCCTGCAGGATTATATAGTATTGTTGGCAAAGAAACTTTTACTGAAATTATCAATAAAAGGTTTTCCTTTCTATATACTCCTTTGGCTGAATCGGCGCGTTTACACAACCTTCGTATTGGCCCAACGAATGAGTATGGTATTCCGTATTTAGAATGCGATAGCTCCGAAGTAGAAGGAATGTCTTTTAGGCTTATTCCTATTCCCTGGGAAGAATTCCCGAAGGAATTGTTTTATATTGATACGATACCGTGCGCAATGTCTCTTGTTGAACCTGCAACGCAGCTTGTTCGCACATACGTTGATAGGGTTATCAAGGACCGCTGCGTGGGTAAAAGTCCTTTTGACTTCTATCAATATAACAATCCTAAAGATTATTTTGAATTTTTGGTGGATGTACTTACCTGGGCTAAGAAACTCCCCTCCGCGCCTTAAGGCGCGGAGGTTCTTTTTTCTTGACAAACATCAAAGAATATGGTACCCTACGGCTGGAGGTGATGCTTAATGACGAAAGACGAAGCCCGCCGTAACTTTGTAAAGATGGTGTACGTCCCGTATAAGGTGGAAACCTATACTTCTAGAGAACTCCCCGAAAAGGCCCAGACTAAAGACGCTTATGCCTTGCTTCCCGCTGGTGTTTATGATATTGTAGGTGAAGAAATTTTTTATGAGATGGTTGGTAATACTGAACTTTCTTTTACTTACGATAAGGATGGGAACCCTGTTGACGAAGAAGTATATTTTCCCGGCATTTATATTGGACATCGCAATGAATATGGTATTCCGCACCTAGATTATGAAGACCCTGAAGTAGATGGAGTCCTCTACAAACTTATTCCTATTAGCTGGGATGAATTTCCAAAGGAAACTTTTGACCGTGCTACCATCAACTGTGTATCTCCACTTGTTGAAAGGGCAGTAGATATTGTTAGAATGTACATTAACGATATTATTAAAGAACGTTGTGAGGGTAAAAGTCCGCTTGACCTGTACAAGTACGTTGACTCTACGTTCTTTTATGAATTCTTTACGGATGTTGTGAAGTGGGCACGTGCACTCCCCTCCGCACCTTAAAAGGTGCGGAGGTTCCCTTTTGTTTTGACAAAAGCCAAAGAATATGATACTCTACGGTCGGAGGTGAAAGACATGGGAGTAGATATCTGGACTGATACGGTAGTGATTAAGCACAACGGGAGGTTCTATCCTTTCTGGCGGCTTGCCGATAATAACCTTTTCGAGTACGGTTACAACGGTAAGCAAAAGCGTGTTCAGGACTGGATTGCCCTTGCGGACTATGACCCCGCGCGTAACCTGTGGGGACTTCCTGAAGATGTTTCTTCGGCTTATATTAAAGCCATTGCGGAAAACTTCTTCCTTGGTCTTCTTCCCGCGCATGTTATTCAGGAAGGGGAAGTGGACAAGGCCAGGAAGGAATTCGGCTTCTATAGCGGCGTTTACTATAACGTCCTTGGTAATTCTGGTAATGCTTCCTTGCGGCGCTATGTTAATCGTATTGTCCGTGCTTTCCAGCGAGCGGTTACGGTTGAACAGCTTGTCTGCGAAGGGCGCGTGGACTGTGATGAGCATGACCAAAAGCTCATTAATTCTGTAAAGAGTGACCTTAATATGCTTCCTAATTTTGAATTTCTTCGTACTAATGAGGAAGCTAAGCGTGGAATTTACTACTTCCTTGACGGAGTGAGCCGTAATGCTGCGGGCTGGGATGGTAAGGGCAAGGTCGAACAGTTTATTGCCCGGAATTTCTTCAAGAAAGAGGCCCCAAAGGATGCCCCTAAGTACGGCGTCGAAGTGGCACGGTATCGCAATCCGACGGGAAACCCTATGTTTACTGATTATGTTTCCAAACGTACTAGTCGAAGGGTTTACTTGTCGCCTGCAAAGACTTATCCTTATCGTACCTTTAAGTCCGCCGCTAAAGTAGTGGACGAAATTAACAACGGGCGTTATCCTGATATTATTGCAGCGCGATTAGTCATTAGGGACTAACGCATGTAGGCCCCGGACTCTAGGTCCGGGGCATTTTTTTTGCTTGACAAACATAAGGTTTTATAGTATTCTACAGACATGAAAGGCACTAGCGGCATTACTCTCAGCGATAATCGCAAGACCGGGCCGATGGCAAACGTTTACCGTACCGTCGGCGTTACTTGCCCGTCTTCGTGCCCTTTGCTTGAAAGGGGGTGTTATGCTAAGCGTTGGCCCGTTGCGCTTCACTCTAAGCGGGCTCAGGAAAATACTTTAGACTTTAAGGCTTTTCTTAGCCGCGTTAGGAAAGAAAATCCTTCGAAGATTGTCCGCCTTAACGTTTCCGGTGATGTATTCCTTAATGATGAAGTAGATACTGAATTTCTTAATGAATTGATTGACGGGGCTAAGAATAATCCTGATATTACCATCTATGGATACACGCACGGTTTCGAAAAGGTTCATCAGGCGGGGTTTACACCGGACAAGTTTCCTGATAACCTTACCTTGCTGGCCTCCGTAGATAGTGAGGAAGAGGCAGCTAAAGCTAAGTCCCTCGGCTGGAAATATGCTCGCGTTGAACGGGACTACGATAAGAAAGCCGGTAAGGATGAAGTATTGTGTCCTATTGACGCGGCAAAGGCCAAAGGAAAGGAACCTAAGACTACTTGTGCTACTTGCAAGCTGTGCTTCGACAAGCGTTACGAAGGTATTAACATAGTCTTTCAGTACGTTAAGGGTGGCCGCAAGAAAAAGGGCGGGGCTTAAATAGTCCCGCCCGAAAGGGGGTCTGATATCATGGGATGGCGTCAAGATAAACTTTTCTGCAGTAAATACATCAACATCATTAAGTATATTCTTTTGGCTTTTCTTATCTCTTTGGCCGGAAATTTAGGTGCTTACTTTTACATTACTGGAGTATTAGAAAGCACTAGTGATATTCGCGCTAAGATGGAGGCTCAGGCTAAGGAATACGAAAAGACCATTATGCGATATGAGGCTACTATTAAAGCTAATGATGAATTGATAGCTAAGCAGCAACAAAAGATTGAAGACCTGGAGACAGTAGTTGCCTCTATTAGGGCGGCGAATGAAGGAAAAGGTCAAACAGTTATTGAAACCTTTGTAGGCAAAGTAACCGCCTATACGCCCTATGCCGAAAGCACAGGAAAGAGTCCTGGACACCCTGCCTTTGGTATTACTAAAAGCGGCTGGAGAGTAGGTCAAGGTACTTGTGCGGTAGATACTAGGTACTGGCCTATGGGTACAGTATTCTATATTGAAGGCTACGGGTTTTGCGTTGCAGCGGATACAGGGGGTGCAATTAAGGGAAGGAATAGGTTTGACGCCTATATTGCTATTCCCGGCAATGAAGAATTGTCTGTAAAGGTTGCAAGGCAATGGGGCGTTAGGAATGTTAAGGTTCACGTCCTGTATGTACCTAGGTAGTTAGGGGGTAATTATGGAAAAAGAATTCTTTGCGGTTGAAGCTTCCATACACGTACCTGAAACTGGCGACCCTGATATATTTACTCTTTTCTTCATTCTCTTCGATACCCGCGAGGAAGTAGAAAAGTTTTTAAATATTCCTTTGCGGGGTGTTAAAGAAGAGGGTGAAGTTTATGGTCGAGTATTCCACGATATGCGCCTTGTTAAGGCTGAGGATGCGGAAGACTTTTCTATCCTAGACGGTGCTACCGGCATTATTAGGGCCGTAGTTGACGAAGACCTTGTTACAAAGTTTTCGTTGATTATTTACAATGACAAGCCAAAAGATAGCACCATTGGAGATGTCTTACCTATGGAAGTAGTTATTTGTTGACAGAAAGGGATACATATGATATCCTAATCTTGGAGGTGAAAGTTATGCCGCTGTATCCGATGAATCACTACCCCACTAAAAAAGCTTTCAAGGAAGCGGTCAAGAATGGTGGTGTCCCAGTGTACGATATGGGCATTCAGCCTATCCTTAATCAGGACCGCGAGCCGACCACTGTACGGATTAATGGTAAGCCGCGCAAGGTCATTCCCGATACCCTTGTTGGTCCTGGACCCTATGACCGCAAATGGTACGCTACTATCTACCTTGACGCAGATGCTTTTAAGCGCGGTGAGTTAGTGGTGATAAAAGCTAAGTAACTACCGGCCCCGAAAGGGGCCTTTTTTGTTTGACAAATCGTTAAGCCTGTAGTACCATAAACGCACGGAGGTGAGAGTAATGGAAAGACGTTGCATCGAATGCTTCAAGATAACTGAGCTTGAAAAGGATAGTCTGCAGCGGCGGCGAGCACGGGAAGCTGTAGAAAAGAGTAAGGATTATCAATCAGAAATTCGTAGCAACCTTATTGGTATGGTTATTGCAGTCTTAGAAAGTTCTGGCTTTGGCTATAGTCGCAATAGCCGTAGGACCACTACTTCTAAGTACACTCTTCATACTTTAGGTTCTGATATTCCCCAAGACTCCCCTTTCTTCAAGCCTGTCGAGGAAGCAGCTTCAAAAGGTATCACAGTTATCGTCGAAGTTGCCTTCGAGATAAAGGCTGCCCCCGACCGATATGGTGACTACACTCTTTTCAGGGCGGAATTGGTGCACTCTAATGTTATTGCTATAGACTCCGAAGGTAACGATGATTGGGATACTATGGACTCTTTAAATCACGCTATTGGATTACTCGAAGACAAGATAGATGAAGCTATTGAAAAGGAATTAAGTGTACTATACTCACCCGAGGAGATTGAACGTTGGGCTGATGCTCTTAACTGGCACTTTACCGAAGACGGGCATAGGTGTCCTATAGGTGAAGATGAACACACAACTAGCCTGATGAGCACGGGGGCCTAAAGGTCCCCACCTTTTTGTTGACAAAAGCCAGCAAATATAGTATTCTAAGTGCGGAGGTGAAGGACATGAGCAAGAAACTGTTTGAACTGATACAGGCGTGGATGTCCCTCAACGAACAGAAAAAGGCAATTGATGCCGAACAGCGTAAACTCGGAGCCGAAATCATTGAGGAAATCAGGAAGGTTGGCGAGAATGTAGGTGGTGGCAAGTATCGCGTGGTCATTGGCGATATTAAGGCTACTGCGGTCCCTGTCCAGCGCCTTACCATTCATGACCACGCCCTGCAGGAAAACTTTCCTGAATTGTACGAACGCAGCCTGAAGCCTAACACTACCGCCCTCAAGGAAGCGGCTAAGGTGCTTGGTGTACCTATCGTCCAACTTGAAGAGGCTAACGCTGTAACAGTCAAGCATACCCACAGGCTTGACATTCGCGGTAAGGCATTGTAAAATATAGTCACAAGTATCAACTCCCCGCCGGTTTGCCCTTTTCGGACGTTTTCGGGAACCGGCGGGTTATTTTTTGTGGTTGACAAGAGTAAGGCTTTGTGGTATTCTACTTGCAGAAAGGAGGCTGTACACATGCCTAATAATGACGCTAAGAAAAAGTTTTACCAAAACCTTCTGCAGGCTTCGTACAACATGCTGGGGACTAATTTCAGTCACAAACGGGGCTTAATCGCCCTTGCCGCTGCCTTAGACTGGATTACTGAGCAAAAGTCTGATTTTTCTCTTACCGACCTGCAAAAGGGGATTGGTGTCCAGCGCATCCTCGCGGAACGCATTTGGACTGTTCTTCTTGCCCTTAAGGTCCTTTCACCTACCCGTACTGTAGGGCGTATCCAACTAGTCTACCGCACTAAGTCGTATGGAAACCTTAAGATTGGTGCACTTGCTGATGCACTCCGGTATAAGCTAGCCGAACGCGGCTACACTGATAGTGCCCCGGAAATGAAAAATCTTCTTAAGTTTTCCAAGCACGAAGAGTTTTTTGGCTAATAGTATCCCAACTATACAGTGCCCCGCCTTATTGACGGCGGGGCTTTTTTATAGTATCCTAGTGCCCAAGGAGGTGATAGAGTGAAAAACATCGTCGAGGTTCCAGCTAAGCATGGTGACAAATACATTACGTTTAATGTTACTCAAGACTACTTCGAACACCTTGAAGACCAGCGGGTAGGTATCCAAGAACAAGCATTCAGTGAGTATAAAGAGACCAAACAGAAAGTAGGTGATACTGTATACAAAGGTGAGCCGCATAGTGTTTTTGTTGTTGTAAAGCGGCTTTCTGGCACCAAAGGAATGATTAGCTACTACTTACTCGAAAAGGCTTGACAAACAAGTAAGAATATGGTATTCTGATACTCGGAGGTGATAGGAATGAAGGAAAAAGTGAAGAAGGCTGTTCGTGGTAATCCTAAGCGGGTGGCTATGAAGGCTGCCAACCTTCGGCGCTTGGCCTCTTTGGTCAAGAAGACTAAGAATCCTCTCGACCCCGCTCGGTATGCGCGTATGCTGGGTGTTCACCCTAAGACCGCGCGTGCCTACTTCGAGACCCTGGCTGAACAGGGCCTTGTGCAGCCGGTCAACTACCATCCAGGCGACCGGCGTGGCCGTCCTGCGGTGTTCTTCCAGAACGCCCAGGCCATCGAAAACAAGGGTTAAACCTAGGCCATTCAGGGTACCCCGCCTGCTAGAGGCGGGGCTTTTTTTGGACTAAGTGATTCTCATCATTCTCATAGTGGTACGTTGTATACTACTACATGTAGGTGAACGAGGGATACTCGCCAACCTACCTACGTTAATAGTGGTTTTGCTCTTGGAAACACCCGCCTCCATCTAAACAATATTGGGGCGGGTGTTTCCGTATGTAAAGAAAACTAAAAAATCTTTACATATCAAATACAACATGTAAAAGAAAGGTATTAAGGCTTGACAAAAGAAGGTTTTTATGGTACTCTAAGACTCGGAGGTGATAAGTATGGATTACAAGGCGATTGGTAAGCAGGTCTTCGAAGGTACTGCGGCGTTCCCGGTTTCCCCCAAGGAAGTGACTGAGGCCGTCAAGAAAGGCAACACCACGGCTAAGGATATTGCCTCGGCCCTTGGTGTTCCCCCCGCTAAGGTGGCTCCCGTCCTCCCCTTCCTTGTGAACCTGGGCGTCCTGGAGCGCAAGCCTGGCCCTAAACCCGAAGGGAAGCGCGGCAAGCCTCCCTTCCTCTACAGCCTCAAGGGAGGTAAGTAATGAAACGTCCGCGTTACTAAATCCCAACAGCCCCGGCATTTTAGCCGGGGCATTTTTTATTGACAAAAAGCGCTGAATATGCTATTCTAAATGCGGAGGTGAAAGGTATGAGCACACGAAGCGTAAAAGTAATCTTCGACCCCGAGACCCGAGAGGCCATCATGAGCTACACCCACTTTGACGGCTATCCTGCCTATATGGGGCAAATGCTTACTAGGTACTACAACGACGAAGAGAGGGCTCGCCGCCTCATTTCCCTGGGAGAGGCTTCTTCTGTCAAGCGGTATATTGACCCGGAAGAAGCTGGATACTCTGAGGAAGAGGCTAAGACGCATTCGTTCGATACACCACTCAAGGATGTTTCTATCTTCTATGGCCGTGACCGTGGTGAAGAAGGTGTAGAGGCATTTATCGGACGTAATGCTGACCCCCTGAGTATCTTTGTGTCTGTAAAGGATAAATACCCTTGGGTTGAATACATATGGCTTGGCATTCCCACCAAAAAGGGCAAGGTAGTTTGGTACTATACCAACACTTACGATGAAAACCCGCATTGGTGGCGCATGAGTAAGAAAGATGGCAGCGGCCCTCTGAAAAAGGAAGTAAAGGAGATGCCGCCCAACCCTCCCGCTAGATAACTGTGAGGCCCTTCGGGGCCTCTTTTTTTTATTGACAAAAATAGATTATTGTAGTATTCTAAAGTCGGAGGTGACATGATGGATATGTTCGACCACAAAGGAACGTTAGATAGGCTAAACAGGATGCCTAAAGATGATTTGCTTAAACTTGCCGAGACGCTAGAGATACGCGCCTACGTAAGCAAAGATAAGCGGTTCATGGATTTCTTTTGGGTTACTGGGAGTGAGGGAACCCCGAAAAAATACCGTAAATACAAGACCGATGTCGTGCATGGTATTAGCACCTACTTTCGCGATGGTCGAGGAGATTCTAACTATTGGATGTATGAAACTTTTTCACATTTTCCTTTAGTTACTCGCGGGCAATGTGCTACGCACGATAAGATTCCGTTAGAAAAAGTTAGCAAACCCGCGTTAGCACGCGCCATTCTTGACGCTCTAGAAGTCCAGTACAACATTCGTGAATACTGGAGAAAGTTGGATATTCTGGAGTGCTTTAAGTACATGGCAGGGTTGCGCAAAGATTGGCCCAAAGTCCCCCGCGATTAATCGCGGGGGTTTTTATTTGACAGAAAATAAAAAATAAAGTATTATGTACTTGGAGGTGAACGGTATGGATACTGCTGCTGAAAAGCTCTTGCGGACAATCCTCACAGAGGACTACGAAATCGAAAATCCCGACAGGCTTCTTTCTACCCTGGCCGAGGAAATCAAGCGCCGTCTTGACATTGAAGGTACCCTTACAGAAGAAGATGTACGTGGTATGTCTGACGTTGACTTTGAAGACGCCGTAGACTTTGCTATGTGGTATTCCCGCGATAACTAAAGGAGGCAGTATGTTCGCAGAACTTAGGACTGTTCCGGTAAAGGTACGCATTCACAAGCTGGAGTTGGAAAGCGACGGGGAAGACGTAAGCCACATCGAAAAGGCTTACGAAGGCAAAATAATCACACTTAATGTAGACACAACGCGATGGGCCTTGCCGTTGCCTGATGAAGAAATCGCCGAAGAGCTTGAAGACTACCTTGCCGAAGAAACTTCTTGGCTTGTTTCTAGCGTCACCTACGAAGTTCTTTAAGTAGCAAGTAGCCCGGTCTAAATGGCCGGGCAGTTTTTATTGACAAAAGTAGCAAAAAGTGATAGTCTATTATCGGAGGTGACGCACATGCTTAAGAAGCTTATCGAATGGGTAAAGAAGCTGTTCAAGAAAGAGGAAAAGCCGTGGACTTCTCCCGCTGATGAATATCACAGGTTTTTCCGCGATACCATTCAGTGGGTTAGGTACCAGAGCGATGCCGTGCTCATTGTACTAGAACGTATTCTAGCGGAATGGCCGGAAATCAGAAAGAAACTTAACGAAGCATATGAACGTGGGGCTTCCTTTGAAGAAATGAAAGCTATTAGGAAGCGGTTGCTCCTTCTTGCATCTGCCGCTAATAACTTTGTCGGGGTTCATTTAATGGCAATGTCTACATTCCTTGATATCGGCGAACCTTCCAGTCTTTACGTAGACGACCTACTTACTTATAAGTTTGATATTGAACTCCCGGACATTCGTACTAGACTTGCCGAAGAGCTTGTTGCCTTGGACGATATCCACCTGCGAATAGTAGAGTACCTTAACCCTGAATCTTACGAAAATATAAAGAACATTCGGTTAAAGGCTGCTAAGGAACTCCCGGTCTATTGGTAGGCCGGGAGTTTTCTCTTGACAAATAGCATAAAATATAGTACTTTATTCTTGGAGGTGAACGATGGGTAAAGCACGAATGCTCAACATCAGAGAGCCGAAGATTACCGTCTACGACCTGGACAACGACAAGAAACTACTCTTCGTCAACATGAGTCCAGCCGAAGCTCTGCGTGCTGCGTATCGCCTGTCAAAAGGCGATGCCAACACTTGGGACTGGGATGACTCCGAAGAAATCCAGACCGGAAACTACGGTTGGCATCTCGGAAGCTTCTCGGTTCCTTTCCAGGACAAGAAGGACAAAGAGCAGTAGCAACTACGCCCCCGAAAGGGGGCTTCTTTTTTTTGACACAAATAAAAGTATAGGGTATTCTAAAGCCATGAAAAGGTTAATCTTCAACAAGGGGGCTCACGGATTGCCTAAGAGGGGGCTCCGTAACTTCCTTGCCCCGCTAGGGAAACCGGTAGCGTGGACCTACCACGCAAGGCAGCAGGCCGAGCAGAAAGGCGTGAATCAGCTTTTCCAAATGCCTAAGTTTGCGGATATCGTGGAAATCGAAGTTAATCCCGATACCGCAATGGTGGAAAAGTGGGTTATTCGCGTCAAGAGGCATGACGGGTTTCATGTCTATGTAGTAGTCTACAATGAGGGTTTTCGGGTAGTGACGTGCTGGATAAACGCCCTCGATGATTACCACGCAACGCTTAAGGTAGAGAACTACAATCACCCGCAAGAGTTTGCCCCGGCTTAACCGCCGGGGTTTTCTTTGTTTTGGCCGTGTAGTATAGTGAAGACATGAAACCTATAACAGCAAAGGTTACATTAGTCTATGAATGTAAAGCCCGTGGCAGGAAAAGACTAACAGGGTATGACCTAACTCTCATAGGTCCAACAGGTAGTGTATTCATTTCCTCTTATGGCTTGCGGGAAATAGTAAAAGATACTCCAGGAAAAACAAGAGTACGTGAATTAACTAAAGAAGATATTATTAACCACATAAAAACAACTATTGAAAAGCAGAAAGATGTTTTCTGGGATGGGACTATAATAGATAACCCACCAAAATGCCCTTGAAGATTTTTTTGACAAAATACAGGCAATGAAGTATTCTACGGGTGGAGGTAGAAGATGAAAGCGACACTAACGGCATCCCTCGATTACGACTGCAAGGACACCAGCAAGCCCGTAGGTTACTCCATCGTGGTACAAGACGAAAAGGGGCGCGTCCTGGATGAATACGCCGCCGGTAATGCCCCGTGGGAAAGCACGCAGCGCATCTCGCCTAGTGACCCCAACGCCCTGAACAAGGAAACTCTCTTGCGGTATGCAGAACAGACCGCAAAAGAGATGGTGGAGGAGTTACAGGAAAATGGATACACCGTAGACTGGAGCGGCGGCGTCTGTGACGATGAAGGTAATTGCATTACCTATTAGGGGGCCTAACGGTCCCCTTCTTTTTTTATTGACACTAAATAGTTTTTATTGTATTTTAGTCTTGGAGGTGCATCATGAAGATGTTCAAAGAAACGTTCTGGCTTTTCTTGGATGACGTTCGGAACCCGCCAAACGATGGCAAGAACTGGAAGGTTTTTCGCACGGTTGGGGACCTCATCGAGTTCATCCTGACCCATCCCAACCAGATTGCCGGTATCTCTTTTGACCACGATATGGGCGACGGCAACGCTACCGGCAAGGACGCGCTGGACGTTATCCACGCGCTCATCTACATGCGGGAATGGTTCCCGGCCGAAAAGCCAGTCCTGACCGTACACTCTGCTAACAGTGTGCGAGTTCCCGTGATGGAAAAGATTATCGGGAACATATACAACCTGTTCGACACCTAGGGGGCCTAACGGCCCCCGATTTTTTTATTGACAAAAGAAAGAAAATATTATATTCTGATATTGGAGGTGAAGTTATGTACGACAACAAAGAAGTTTTCCCTGCCGGTACTGAACTCCTTACTAGGTACCTGAAGCACGGCGTTCGGCAGTTGGAACGTCTGGCGGAAAAGGGGCTTGTGGAGGAGGCCCTGGAAGACATGACGCCGGGACAAGAGCCGCGCCTTGTCTTTGGTGAGCGCACCAACGAGCGGGTTATTTTCTCGTTTGTGTACGTTCCAGCCGATTTGTGGGTTTTCGTGGAAGTCTTTGAAAAGGGTGGCGCTAAGCGTGCTTACGTTCGCGTCAACCCTACCACAGAGCACAACGTCATCAATCATGACATTTTCGTCACAGCGGCAAACAGGGGGGACTCTTTCAACATCTTCGGCAAGGACGGCCACGGTCTTCGCGTCGAAATCACCGAAGACAAGAGCGTGGAAATCGAGCCTCTAGCTAATGCCATGCTAGGGGTCGAGGTACCCGAAGAGTTCTCTCTGGACTTCGGCGCGGAAGAGTTAGTGAGCACGATGGGGGCCTAACGGCCCCCTCTTTTCTTTTGACAAAAGAGGAAAAAAATAGTATGCTACAAGTGAGGTGATACTGATGGAAGCAGTGAAGAAGCTTTTCATCCTCCTTGGCACAGTCGGTAACGTCTTTTTCGGAAAACGCGGCGAGGGCATGTGGTTCGGCTGGGCGGGCCACGATGACCCTACTAAGTCTTCCACATGGTCCTGGGCTTACCCCTTCAAGGACTGGAACGTCGAGTATGGTGTACAACTCAGCTTCCCGCTTCTTGGGACTCTTCAAATCTTTGTCCACAAAGAAACGGGAAAAGTCCACACCAACTTCCAAGGCTTCAACCCACAAGAAATGCGGGTTGAATATGCCGCTGGGGAAGACCGTGTTTTCGTCAAAGTCACGGACGACATCAGGGTACGGTGCTACATAGACCGTTCAACTCGCAACTTCATGGTCTACGTCGAGCGCGGACCCGATAAAATCTCGTTTGCGCTCACAGACGATGCGCATCTTTTGACTAAGTAGCCCACGGCCCCCGAAAGGGGGCCATTTTCTTTTTGACAAACCCAAGAAAATAAAGTACGCTAAAGGCGGAGGTGAAGTTATGAAGTACATCAACCTGAAGGAAACCCTACAATTCATCCGAAAAGCCTTAAAAGAAGCGTTCCCTGGCGTTCGCTTCTACGTCAAGAAGGACGGCAACAGCGTCCGGGTCCGTTGGGTTGACGGTCCCAGCAAGCCCCAAGTCCAGGCGCTCCTGGGTCGCTTCTCTGGCGAGGGTTTCGACGGCATGACGGACATGCGATACAGCAAGCATGTCCAGGATACCAAAACCGGAGAGCGTGCAAGTTTCGGGACGGCCTTCCTCTTCCTGGAAAGGGCTTACAGCCCCGAGGTGGCCCAACAACTAAAGGCCACCATCCAGGAAAAAACGGGGTGTGAGGGATGGCCCTTCAGTACCCCCTACGGATGGCCGAAGAGCGCGGGCGAGGTGCTGGTCCCTGGTGCTAAATACGAGTGCCGGGACATGCAGCATATCGTCTTTCGCATCTTCGACAGCTACAGCGAGGCAGCGCCGCAACCGTCACCCACGGCGTCACGATTCGAGCCCATCAAAGAGGCCCCCTAAACGGGGGCCGTTTTCTTTTGACAATAATAAAGTCTTGGGGTATTCTACAGTTGGAGGTAGAGCCATGAAGGTAAAAAGCCATGTGTTGCCGCAGGCAAAAATCGCTCAGAATACTCTCACTTTTGAGGGCAAGTCTACCGCCGTCCGAGTAATCACTACGGACGGCTATACGGGTCGCTCTAGTGCGGTCTATAG
>JALWOJ010000131.1 GCA_026995555.1 Acidilobaceae archaeon
GATATCACCAAAGAGACAGGGGTATTGGCACAGGAGTTAGATGAGAGCGCTAAGACGATCTTAGAGGATGTCCACGCCAAAAAGTTTCTATCTTGAGGGTAGAAGCGCTTTGATAGCCTCCTCCCAATAGAGACCCTCTTTAAGACTAAAGCCGATAGCATCTAACTGCTCATCATGGACAAAGCGGACAACAGTGATAGGGCGGAGATATCTTTTAGAGAGAAATTGGCTACTTTGAACTACTTGGGTTATACTCTCTATGGGGATAAGATACTCTTTATAGGGGTAGGCGCGTAATAGGAGTAATTTATCGCGAAGTAAAACAGCGGCACATCTACCTCGCAGTTGTATAGCACCTTCACTCTCTAGCCCCTCAAAATTGGCTTTTGTCGTAACAGCAAGTACCTCTTCAGGTCTAAAGCTCTGAGCTATCCTTTTGGCTAGGAGTTGTTGGCTACCCCTAGATATAAGGGTTGTGACAGTGAGTATGACGATCAATAGGATAAGAAGCAGTAGGGCTAGATAAATATGTCTATCCCTATAGAGCGAGCGAAATCTTTTCCATTTGCGGTGAGTGAGACCTCGTTATGCTCGTTGGTATCTATCAACTCTACATATCTCATCTCTTTGATAATATGCAAAAAGTCATTCTTAGGTAGATGTATAAGACGAAATAGAGAGTTGATATTAAGTGATGTCGCTTTGGCTATGGAGTAGAAGACCTTAAGTGAATAGGGGTAGTTAAAGACACTCTGATACTCCCCAAGAAGGGACTCGATCTTAATGGCACGAAGGACATCCCCCTCTTGTAGGTCATATTGGCTTAGATCAAACTCATCATGTAGCTCTTGTACGATCAGCTCATCAGCTTTTGATGCATCATACCTTGTTGGGCTCTGCCGTGTCACATCGGTTCGTGTGGCATCCAATTTAGCTTGTAGTTCATCTTGATAACTCATAGCACAATCCAGATAGAAATTTAGTAATAATATAACAAAAGTTAATTAAAAAAAGCTTTTATTTTTGTTGTAAATGGGAGGTTTTTTAAGAAGTGGTGGCCTGTCTCGGAATCGAACCAAGGACAC
>JALWOJ010000132.1:0-14946 GCA_026995555.1 Acidilobaceae archaeon
GTAATTATTATAATAATGAAACCTATGAGAACTGCATAGTAGGTAGGATCTTTAGGCAAGTTTGGTGTCAGGTTTAAAGCTCTTCTGGCAATTGCTATTAAACTGCCTATGAGAACTGCAAGACCTGCTAAGTTATCGAGAAACTTATAGACCTCAAAGAACCTCCCATATATGAAGGCCTCTCCGTAGATATCATGAAATATGTGAAGGTCGATCGCTCTAAGTATTGTCGCCAGAAATAACCAGCCCATGCCCAAATAGATGAGGAGATGCATTAATCCTGGAAACCTTTGTCTTAAGACCTTCCATTGAAAGAGTGCATATTTTGTCAAAGTTTTAAGCCTTGAGCCCCAAGGTCCCCACTCTATCTTCTGTCCACCGTAAGTCCATCTGCGATATCCCTCCCAGAGGGCATACAGGAGAACTATGACTGTTATTGTAGAAACAACATACACTATTGGCATTAAATCTTCAACAAAGAGTAGATGATGAATCATAGGTGGTTTTGGGTGCAACAAAGCATTTTTACCTCCTACATCTCCAGCCTAAAAATTCATCAAAAGGTTGCTAAGTTCTGAAAAAATGCCCTAATATAGATTTGATAATATTTAACACCTTTTTAATCCTAGACATGACATCAGTAATACCTAATTATAAATACGATATATGAACCTAAATCCCTGTTACTATATAAGCGCCTACACCCCTACTCTTTCAAAGGGGCTTCTCTCAAGCAACTTATCAAAAGCTGAGGGAAAAAATATGACAAGAGATCCCGAAAGACTCATCAAGTACTTAAGAAAGGCCCTAGAAGAAAATAGCTCCAACAAAAAGAAGGAAAAGGAGGAAGTCGATTCAAGGAACGGAAATAAGAGATATCCAAAGGAAGTTAGGAGAGGAGGTAGGGTTACGCTTTTAGACTTTATAAATAGAAGGGCCGAATCAGCTAGGTCCTCTTCATTGCAGACCAAGAATGTTAGAAGAGAAAGAAAGGATAGAGCTAAATTGTTAGAGCCTTCAAGAAGAGTGGAGAGCCTAAACAAAAGCGACAAGAGCGAGAGCATAGAAAATTTGCAAAGAGCTTCTCTTGTCGTAGGCGGGGAGGTTGAACAGACAGGGGGTCAAAAAGCCTTAGAACTTTTTAAGAAATCTGTAAATTTTGATGAGATAAGTGTTCCTGAGGACCTTGAGGAGAAATTTAAACCAGAAAACATTCTAGGTTTTTATGTTAAAAGCGCTGAAGGATATCTGCTTGACGTTGAATATGAGGGGAGGCTTAATAAAGCAGTTGCGCTGATCTACGATCCCATCAAAAACAAGATATTCAAGGTTCCTGACAGAACTGGCCATAAGCCTTACTTCCTTACAAACCTCACGCCAGAGGAGATTAAGGAAAGAAGAAAGAATGTTGAGAAGCATGAGTCCTTTGAAAGGTTCGACATCGTTGTAAAATTTGATCCTATAAAAAGGGAAAAGGTTAGGATGACAAAAATTGTTGTAAAGGACCCTCTTGCCGTCAAAGCTCTAAGGGAGAGGTTCAAGGGCGATGATGAGGGGGCCTGGGAGGCAGACATTAAGTACCATCACAACTACTTATATGATTTAGGTCTAATCCCTGGCATGAGGTATAAGGTAAACAAGGGTTGGGAACCCCTGGATAATGAGGTGAGTGAAGACTTTAGAAAAACTGTTATGAAAGCCCTTGATTTATCTGAGGAAGAACTTAACAGGATATCTCATTGGCTTCCATTGTTTGAGAGACCGCCTCCGAAACCATGCATAGCTGCTATAGATATTGAGGTTTATACTGAAAGTGAGGGTAGAGTTCCTGATCCTGATATAGCTGATAACCCAGTCATAAGCATTGCCGTAAGTAGAAATGATGGCAAAAGGAAGGTCTTCCTGCTTTTCAGAAGGGACCTGCCCTTAGGCGAAATATTTAACATTGATGCTGAAATAGAGATTTATAGCGATGAAAAGGCCTTGCTTCTAGACTTTATTAATTACATATCTCAATGCCCCGTTATAGTAACTTTTAACGGAGACAATTTCGATCTTCCTTACCTAAGGAACAGGATGAAAAGACTAGGCCTAAGTGAGTGGTCTATAGGCATTAGGCCTAAAAGGGACTTCTACAGCGTATCCTGGGGCGTACACATAGATCTTTATAAGCTTTTCGACATAAAGGCCCTGCAAACCTACGCCTTCGGCAATAAATATAGGGAGAAGAACCTTGACACCATAGCGGAAGCTCTTCTTGGTGAACATAAAGTCGAGCTTCCAGACATGATTTCCCACATAACGTTAGGTCTCTTAGCAAAATATAACCTAAAGGACGCAGATCTGACCCTTAAGTTGCTTATACATAACTCCTATCTCGTGTGGAACCTTATAGTCCTATTGATGAGAATTTCAAAGCTAGGGATAGAGGACGTAACCAGAAGCCAGGTCTCAAGCTGGATTAAGAGCCTGATGTATTGGGAGCATAGAAGAAGAGGATACCTTATACCTAGGAAGGAGGACATAATGAAGCTGGGCGGAATAGTAAGAAGCAAGGCCAAGATTAAGGATAAGAGATATCAGGGTGCTATAGTCCTTTCACCCCCTCAGGGCGTGTTCTTTAACATAGTGGTCCTTGACTTCGCCAGCCTATATCCATCAATAATAAGGAACTGGAATCTCAGCTATGAGACCGTTAACAATCCTTACTGCAAGGACAACATTAAAGAGATCCCTGATGTTGGTCATAAGGTATGCATGTCGATAAAGGGTATAACAAGTGAAATAGTGGGCCTTCTGAGGGACTTCAGAGTGAAGATCTACAAGAAGAAGGCCAAGGACAAGAGCCTTCCTGAGGAGGAAAGGCTCTGGTACAACACTGTTCAGGCCGCAATGAAAGTCTACATAAATGCTAGCTACGGAGTTTTTGGTAATGAAAGTTTTGGCTTCTTTAGCCTTGCTGTGGCAGAAAGCGTAACCGCCATTGGAAGGAATACCCTCCTAGATGCATTAAGAAAGGCTGAGGAACTCGACCTCCATATAGTATATGGAGATACCGATTCTCTCTTCGTATGGAGCACCAACAAAGAGGCTATGGAGAAGCTCATTGATTATGTTAGGGAGAAACACGGACTGGACCTAGAAGTGGACGAAGTTCTTAGAATAGTTCTCTTCAGTGGGCTTAAGAAGAACTACATAGGAATAACCGAGGATGGTGACGTCATAATAAAGGGTATGGTTGGTAAAAAGAGTAACACACCAGAGTTCATAAAAAGGGAGTTTGCAAACGCTGTAAGTCTCCTCTCGAAGATGAAGGAGCCTGAAGACGTCTCTAACGTGCTAGAAGACCTTAGGAAGTTGGTGAAGGACATATATACGAAGCTTAAGAACAGGGAGTACACATTGGATGAGCTGGCATTTAGAATCTCATTAACTAAGGACCTTAAGGAGTACACAAAGAACACGCCGCAGCATGTTAAGGCTGCTCTACAGCTAAGTAAACATGGAATTGTTGTAAAGAAAGGTGACATAATATCCTTCGTTAAAACCAAGGACAGCATAGGCGTTAGACCTGTGAGGCTCGCAAAGCTTTCAGATATCGATATAAGCAAATATATGGATTATGTAAGAACGGCGTTTGAGCAAATGCTGTTAGCCTTTGGTGTAACTTGGGAGGAGATCTCGGGAGTTAACTCATTGCAGAATTTCTTTGTCTAAGCATAATTTCCAACAATAAAATATAATGCTTCAGGAGGAAAACCATTAAAATGGAATGAGGAGCGACTTCGGAGCTGAGACCTTAAAGGTCTAGGAAGAGCCGTGTGAGGTCCGACTGTCTTGGAATCCGGTTATGGTAAGGTACTTGAGCAAATTTCAAGAGTTCTTGGAGCCATTGACGGGCTTAGAAGGTCCGTAGATGAGATTAAGGAGGAGCTAAATTCTTTGGCATCTACTATTTATGCAAGTTGCTTTCTAGAAAAAGTTGGAAAGGGCAAGATCGTCCGTAGCGGACTACCTAGTTCTCTTAGCTTTATCGTGGAGACTGAGGAAAAGATGTTCGTAGTGAGAGCCAAGATAGTCACAAGTTATGAGGATGGAATAAAGGTTAGGGAGATAGCTGAGAAGCTTTTTCTGGGATCTCAAAAAGAGGTCGTTCCAACCCTTGTCACGAGCAAGTATAAAGGGCATGATGTGCCTAGCGGGGTTGAGATCATAATCTGTTAAAGCTCTAAAATTGTTGCAAAAAACCCTGGAAGGTTATGTTTAACGGGACAGAATCTAACACCTTTTTTGCTTACATCCCATCTTCTCTTAACCCATTCAGGGGGCTCAACGACGTGAAAACCTAGCTCCTCAGCATATTCAACATTCATTTCATTTTCTTCCCAAGTAATCGTACATGTTGAATAAAGCACCCTGCCACCCTTCCTCAACATAACCCTTGCTGCCTTTAGAAAGGACCTTTGGTATAGGGTTAGATCTATGACTTCCTTAAGTGTTCTCCTCTCGAGGATTTTAGGCCTAACTCCTAGGTTGCTACAAGGAGGATCTACGATTACTTTATCTACCTTTCCCTTAAGTTCGGGCAGTAGCGAGTCTATTTTTCTCGAATCTCCTGCCATAACTTTTACCCAGGAAGCTCCAAGTTTTTCGAGATTGACTTTCAGCTTGTTTATCTTACTCCTCCTATCAACAGCTAATAACTTCGAAGAAGGACCCGCTAGCTGTGCCACGTAGCTTATCTTTCCTCCAGGAGCCGCTGTGAGGTCAAGTATCACCTCTCCAGGCCTCGGATCAAGCATTTTAACTGCAACCATGCTAGGCAAGGATTGAGCATAAAATAGGCCCTCTGAAACCCCCGGAAGTTCTGAGACTTTGACTGTGCTGTAAATAGATCTTGTCGTCCTTACAGCTAGACCTCTCTTCTTTGTAAAGATTTCACCCTCATCCATTAACGCTACTCCCTCCGCTATCGGAATACCATTGGGTGCCAGAATGGTAACCTTATCACCCCTTCTCACACCTCTAGCCGATTTCACACCTGGAGCGAAGAGGTCGCTGCCAAGCATGACACTTTCAGAAGCCCTCTTATCCGCGATAACCACCTTCTCTTTTTTATCAATAAGATTAGGACCCTCAATCTCAAAACCTAAAGCTTCAGGCAAGTCAGGATCTTCTACAAAGCTTATTGAGATCTTTTTTAGAAGGTTCTTGTATTCATTAACAGTGACCTTAAGAGTGTTAACTCTTATAAATAGAAATTTTGGTGGTCTTCTGAGTGACTCTATAAAGAGCCTAAGATCTGTAACCACGGGCTGTAACCTTTCCTTAAGACCTATATCGAAACTTATTGACATGTCTAAAGAAACCTCAAGAAAGTTAGCAGCTTAAAATTGAAATTAGATTCTTTTTATTAGATGTTAGATCTCGCTGTAAGCCATTACAGACTAGGCATATCGCTCCAGCTCCGGATAAAGCTTCAGGAGCTCGTTCATTACCTCTTTCGCAACTTTATCCAAGAGACTTCTACCCTCAGGCGTCAAAACCCTACCCTTTCCCGGTATTTTCCTAACTAATCCTGCAGCCTCTAACTGCTGAAGTATTTTTCTTATTATGCCTCCCCCAGCCTTAACGAAATGCTCCGGAGCAGATCCTCTGTTAACTCTCCCACCGTAGATGGTTCTGAAAGTTTCTATCCCGATCGGTTCTGAGCTCTTATAGAGTTTTCTTAGTATGGATGCTGCTCTTATGTACCACCAGTCCGGATCCTCTGGGGGCCTCTCCTTATGGACGCCTGTCTTAACAAAGTATGCCCAAGCAGGAGGTTTGATTTGTTCAAATTCTTTAAGTCTTTCCGCAACTTTCCTTATGAGCATATCAGCTGGAACATCGAGGGCTGTAGGCATTTCTATTTCCACCTCCCCAAAGCCTGAGAATTCAATCGCGACTTTTTAGCTCTTAGCTGTGGGTCTCTCATAGACTCCTTCTCCTTAATAGGCTTCTCTCTGTAAATTACAAAAGTTCTTCCCCTAATGCCGGCCAATTTCGCTCCTAATCTTTTACTAACTTCATAAGCTATTTCCCTCCTCTCAAGGCCAGTCGCCTCGAGACCTCTTTTTAAGATCCTAACCTTGACATAACCTTTAGCCTTTAGCCTAACGTCTATCTCTCTAAGCACCGATTCAGTCAAGCCATTTTTCCCAATTATCACGTCTGCTGACCCATGATGAGCCCTCTTAGCCAAGCTCTTAAGATCTTCCAAACTCCTTCCCCCAAACTAACGGCACCAGGTTAAAGTTATTCAAACTATTTAGCTAAATGAGCCTTAGCGGCCAATATGAAGTTTTCTAATTCGTTGACCGTCTGCTCACCTAATCTATAAGTTACTAAAGTTCCGTTTTCAAAGACTCCAAAGAAGGGGAAGCCCACATTACCTGTTTTCCATAATGGTGCCATTATATTGTAGCGGACCAAATCGAAGAGCTCCTGAGTCATTATCTCATTTTGACTGATAACTACTGCAAAGATCTTTGTGTGAGTAAGGTTAGATGTCTGAAGTAATACTGGCCAGAACCTTCTGCAATGAGGACATTCCTTATCAAGAACGGCTACAAAGGCAAAATTGTTCATAGACTCTTTGAGCTTAAAGTCAGTAATATCATCCACGGTCCCGTTAATCACCTCATAAACTCCTGTTGCCGTTAAGCTGAGATACGAGGAGGCCCCGTTCCAACACTTAAATGTGCTCGGGATGCTCATATTAAAGTAAGAGCCGTTACCTTTGGTCATGTTAGTTAAAACCATGGTTATGTTTACCTTTGCATAAACAGTTATTAAAGGAAAGACTAACATTCTGCTGACCTCTTTTAGAGCAATGCCTGAACTCTTGTTATAATATATAGTTATGTCAACGGAATAACCAGTCTGATTGAGAGACCCTTCATAGATGTAGACTTCGCTTCCATTTAGCGTTCCCTCTCCTTTTAGCTTTAATATCATACAAGTTCTTCCTAAGCCTGTATATAGAGGTACAGCTATCTCCTTTCGTCCTAAAAGCTCCTTTGGTAAAAATAAAGAACCATAAGGATACTCTATAGATTGTTCATTGCCAGAATACGACAATTTTACATCGACCCAGGGAGCTTGGACTCCGTACACTAAGAGCTTCACAGTAGCATTACTTTTCTTTGGAGTGGTAACCGTGTTATTTAAATAGCTCATGAGCCACTTATATACAAGCACAGTACCATTATTGAATGGCGTAGTATAGACGATGTTCGAAGTGCTGGGGGCTGAAGTCTCAGTTGATGTTGTTTCGGTTGTAGAGTGGGTTGTTGATGTCGAAGACGTTGTTTTAGATCTAAAAAATCCGTTTCTGATGCTTATCGTTGCATAAACCCCAATACTGGCTATCATAACAACTATAATTACTATAGCCGCAATCTTTAATGCCATACTTGCCATGATTTATACACTCTCATTGAGAAAGCTACTGAATGGATAGATATATATCTACCGCTCCGCTATCGGACTTAAAAGACAGGAAGATAAGTCATCCTACAATCCTCCTGTATGTCCTAACATAAGCACTAAGTTTATCCTTACATCGGAGAAGCCCTTCTTCATTTATTATTTCTGTTAGTGGAATTTTCTTAGGTTCCTCTTCATAGAGCTCTTTTACCTTCTTAAGCAGACAGGCTATGAAGTCCTTAAGTCCATTTAAAAGATCATGAAGGACTGAATCAATCTCCGAGCTTTGTACCAAATACCTATACGTTTTTCCCGAGGCTCTCTCAATGAGTCTACCAAAAACTATGCCTAAGACGATTGAAACTGCAACTATTAAAGTTATAATGTAGAATTGCCAAGAGCCCTTTCCTGAGCTGGGAATTAGTGGCAGCGCAGCAAACAGTATTATGTATGCTATGGTCAACAGGGTCTTCTGAATTTTAGTCGAAGAGGTTATGTTTTCAGAAATTAAGCTTCTTAAGAGACATTCATTTATGGCTTCAGGCTCCCTTCTCCACTCCTCAAGATCCATATATATTACTAACTTTCTCCTTGTAAAGTGAACCCTACAGGGACTCCTATCCCAAGTCCTTCTGAGAAGATGTACTCTCACAGTTTCTATATTGTTCACTCTTCCAAGGAGGTTTAGGAGACTCCTTCTGAGTTTATGTATGTCCTGAATACTTTGCATTACTCACTGTCCCCTTTATTACCTAACATCTGCCTCTCTATAAGTGCCTTGACCTTACATTCTTGACAGAGCCATAGCTGCTCAATAACCCAAGGATCGGCTCCAGACTCCTTAAGCTTCTTCTCTAGATATTTAAGATACTTCATAGAACCTATAGGCTTCCCACAACGTCTACACCTAGCCACTTGATCGCTTGCAACGACCCTCCAGCCTTCGTCATAATCTTTATCATAGCTGTAGTTAACCTTTATAGCGTTGTAGGGACACACGGCCTCACATATCCCGCATGCAGTGCACTTAGCCATGTTGAACTCTAAGTTTCTTTTATCACCATCATACCTTATCCTTAATGCTTGAAACGGACACATATTACTGCAGGCATCACATACCATACATTTTTCATCATTAACATCAACAACGCCCACTAAGGGAGCTGAGAAACTTGCTTTCTCAACTCCGTATGCCCTAAGAAGGCTCAGTGTTGCTGTTCTGTCTTGATGCAACATAGGAACTCCCTCAAGTACTTGAACTTTTGGTCTCTGAGCTACAAGCCTTTTAATTTCTTCAACATCGTCTGTAACATGTATATCAGCTATTGCTGAAAGTTCATCAGACCACTTTTTAACTGTCGCAACACCTCCACACCTTTCTGCAGTTTCAGCATCACAATAAATCACAGGTTGAAAGCCTTGGAGTATAGCTGAAACCATATGAAATTGGGTAAACCATCCGGGGCACTCGACCGGAACAATGAACAACCTTGAAAAACTCTCGTCAGGATTCAGCTCTTCCTTAATCCTAGTTAAAGAATCTCTACAAGCAACTAGAACCCATGCGGGCGTTGATCCTATCCTTGACCTTAAGGTACTTAAAAACATCTCAAAGGACTTTAAGTTGTACTGTGGCATGTAGAGGAGGCCAAAGGGACACGCTGCAGTGCAAAGCCCGCAACCTGTGCATACATCAAGCTTCACAGAGGGAGGCTTGCCCTCGAGGGCGTTGAAGGGACACGCCTCTATGCAGGCATTGCAATACTTCCACTTCGCACATGCATCAGAACTTAAAAGGATTGGCGCTGGAAGGTATTCAAAGAGAGCTGTGTGAGGTCTAAGAAGAAGAGTTCTTCTATCAACTGGCTTATTGGGATTTGTTCTATAAAGAGCTTTATGGGCCATGAAGTTCAAAAGGGCCGTGTACTTAGCAATGATCAGGCCTATGGGGTCTATGAGATCTCGTGCATAGTTAAACTCTACAGGATCGATGAGATCTATAAGAAATCTGTTGACCCCAACCTTTAGCGTTCTATTCTTAATTAGTTCCCAATCATTCCATGCGCCCTTAAATATCAGAAGAGCTGGCGCACCTGCATCAGCAGTCCTGAGCGCCTCTGATATCATATCTTCTTTGTTATCAAAAACCTTAACGGGATATCCCAGCTTTTGAACTATCTCA
Source organism: Acidilobaceae archaeon (assembly GCA_026995555.1). GTDB lineage: Archaea > Thermoproteota > Thermoprotei_A > Sulfolobales > Acidilobaceae > JALWTO01. The sequence continues at coordinate 9,653 of JALWOJ010000132.1, forward strand.
TCGGCAAGATCCTCGATCCCCTCACGCCATACTAGCAATGTCATTCTCAGGGCACCAATGCATATGTGGATAGTGAAACATAATAAAATGATGTTTTAAATTAATTAGTTAAGGAAATCTCTCAACATCCTCAAGTCTTTCTCTGCATGTTCCTTAAATAAAGTCAGTCCAAGCCTTTCATATTTTTCAATTTCTAACTTCAGATAGCTAATGGCGCTCTCTAAGTCATTTCTCGATAAACTTTCGATAAACTTAATACACTCAACATTGTTAAGTCTTGCTATCACATCTGTATTTTTAACTTTAAGAGAGTATCCAGGTTTAAGTTGTTCAGGAGTATTAACGCTAAGAAACTCAAGGGGGTTTTCTGAGAGGAGCGACCAACCTATAAGGGCCGTGTCTAAAGAACACCTGTAAAGATCTGTAAGCCTTGTTAGACCCTTCTTTACCTTGCATATATTTACAAACTTCTTAGCTTGATCCATTCTAATATATCCAATGGTTATAGAAGGGAAACCTTTTTGAAGTAATATAGTGGATGCCTCTGCATCTAAGCTTGAAGAAAGCTCAACAAACTTTTGAAGAGTCTTCCATTTAAGGTAAGGGTAGTCTATTCCTAAAATAATCACAGCTTCGAAATTATCTTTCACCGATATTACAGAGCTTACAAAGCCTCTAGGCGGGCCTCTACACGGAAGTTCTTTAGAGTCGTATACTAGCATTATATTATACTCATGCCTGTACTTCTTAACATGTTCTATAACATCTACTGGGGTTTTTTCAGACACAGAAACAATTACATTACTACAAACATGTGATAAGTTCTCTAAAGAAATTTCGAGAAATGACCTGTTCATATACTTTGCCAAGGCCTTTGGAGAACCGAACCTTTTTGACTCTCCTCCTGCAAATAATACACATATTCTCTTCATCATCAGTCCCACAAAAGCATAAGTATCTTGAGATTAATAACGGTTAGTTCGTGGAGGTCATTAACGTTTGGGCATCGAGAGAGATACGAAGTTTATTAAAGTTAGCAGCAAGCCTTTGAGACTACTTAGACCTATACCCACATACTTATTGATAACAGGTTCGATCTTAGATAGTGATATAGATGTTATGGCACTTAGCTGGTTAACGCCAGTTTCCAAGAACCCTCCAAGGATAGGGATAGTTGTTGATAAGTCAAACTACAGTCACAAACTCTTAACAAAGTATGGGTGGTTCTCTTTAGCCATAATCGATATTGATATGGCAGAATTGGCCAAGTATGTAGGGACTCATAGTAAAAGGGAGGAGGATAAGGTCAAGAAGCTTAGAATAAGAATTGCTTCTTGGGATAAAGATCCTAAAGTACCTATTCTAATTGACTCCTTAGGCTATATTATATGCAGGATTGAGGAGACCTTTGATTTGTCCTCCTCAACTCTCTTCATATCTAAGATAGAGGATGCTTATGTAAGGGAAGGTTATTTTGATGAAGCGAGGGGATGGAACATAGAGAAGGCAAGAATATTATTGCACAAGGCTAAGCATTCCTTTGTGACTGTATGTGACGAAAAGGTTGTGATTAAGACCCCCTGGGGTATAGCCGTTAAAAAGCCGTGGAGAGCTAAGCTGAGATCCCTCGATGAGAACTATAATTTAGAAGGGGGGAGAGAAAAGAAAGGTTAAATTAAGCCCTTTTCCTTAGCCTTAGCTACAACCTCCTTAGTCAGCTCCTCCTGCGTCTTGCCGTCTGTCGAGATCCCTAACTTTTCAGCTAGCTTTTTGACGAGCTCCGGATCTATCGAGGTACTCTCGGAAGACTTACTTACTTCCTTCAGCTCTCCTCTAGCTCTTTCCTCTTTTATCATTGCAGGCCTTGTTGTTGTGGATGACTCAAGCTCATCGTAGAGACCCTGAGAGGCCTTTTTAAATTCCCTCACAGCCTGGCCAAGTCCCCTAGCAAGCTGAGGTATTTTTGAAGGTCCTAGTATCAGCACTAGTATTACAAATAGTATGAGTAGCTCATCTCCTTGGAAAAATAATCCCAATGCCTTCACCTCAAGGCCTCTCTAAATTCATCCAAAGAACTTAGTGTTAAACGGAATATATATAATTTATTTATCTTAACTTTTCTTACACATTTTTTAATAAAATCAGACCCGGTGGAGGCTCATCACAATTAAAGTTCTATATGTCAATCAGTGACGTGCAAATCTCATCACTTAGGAGCTACATCAATTTCGAGGAGCTTTCGAGACTCTCTTAGCGTTACCTTTAGGGGGCCATGGAACCAAAGTGTACCGATTATGTAGGGCATCAACACGATGTTAAGGTAAGTGGGAACCTTAGACACGACCTTAATTCCATTAAGCCTTATAAAGTCCTTGTCTCCGAGCTTCACCACAACCTTACCATTATCCTCCTCGAACTTTAACATCATATTATCAAGATAAAACTCCTCCTTTTCAAATAAGGGTATTGTGTAAAGTTTTTGGGGAAGGTCCTCTCCTGGCCTTTTCACCTTAATTGCGTCAGGAGAGATTTTCTCGATTAATGGAAAACCATCAATTTTTCCTTCAAGACTTAGGTCTCCTTCTGAAACAACAAGGTTCATTTCGCTTAACCCGACAACAACTATATGTGAGACGTCATACTTCCTACCACTAATAATTACATTTCTATTACTTACTTGAACCTTTACCTCAACGCCCTTCTCTCTCAAATTCTTTAGAAAGGACATTGGATGAAGCCCCAATAATTAACATTATGCTCTGGGGGCAAAAAACCTTAAAGATTCAACAAGATTTTTATACTAGTACATCATCTTTAGCTCCTCTGCCAAACTTCTAGCTGTAGCTTTAACAGCTTCTAAGCTACTCATTGATGGCTTCCATCTCAAGTCCTCCTTTAATTTAGAGATATCTAAAAGCATCAATTTTACATCGCCGAGCCATCCTCTTCCATCGGGAGTTCCAGGTCTGAAAATGAACTTCACGCTTCTTAACCCAAGAACCTCAACAACGGTCTTGGCTATGTCAATTACCGAGGTCCAATCGTCATTCCCAACATTATAAACAAAGATCTTACCTTGATCCCTTAAGGCGTAGTCAGCTAATCTTACAGTTGCATCAACAGCGTCACCAACCCAAAGATAACTCTTTCTCTGGGTTCCATCTCCCAATATCTCGAGTACCTCTCTATTGTTCCTAAGCTTCAGCAAGAAGTCGTAAATGACGCCATGTCTAAGCCTAGGCCCTATTATGTTGGCATACCTCAAGATTAAGCACTTTATGCCATAAAGTCTAGCGTATGTTTGACACATTATTTCCGCTGAAGCTTTCGTCGCGCCATAAACGCTTATTGGTCTTAACGGGTGATCCTCAGGCGTTGGAATTCTCTCAGGATCACCATAAACTGTGCTGCTTGAGGCAAACACAAAGAGCTTGACATCGTTCTTTCTGGCAAACTCGAGAAGCCTCATAGTAGCTGTGAGGTTTTGCTCATAATGATTCATCGGCTCCCTCACGGAGTGCCTAACTTCAGGGTTAGCGGCGAAATGAAAGATTAAAGAACTTCCCTTGGACTCCTGAATCCAATTATCATTAAGAAGTATATCGGACCTAACAAACTTAAAGCTCTTGTATTTTAAAGCATTATCTAAGTTCTCCAGCCTGCCAGCCGAAAGGTTGTCCACTCCAACGACCTCATAGCCTAACTTTAAGAGGAGATCTGTCAGATGACTTCCTATAAAGCCAGCTGCGCCCGTTACTAAAACTTTATCGCTCATGCTTCCCACTACCTAACACCTTGAGCGCCACTCTCTTAGGCGCCTCCGGTATCTTAAGAAACCTCTTCTCTTTGAGGATGACCTTTCTTGCCAGGCTAATGTCACCGTTGAACAGGCTATTGAGACAATGAATACATATCCTCCTTACATTATCAAGCTGAACAGAGCACTTATCACAGACAAGTCTCCCACATATAACGCATCTTCCTACAGCAAGCCTTTCTTTACAAATTTCGCAACGAGCACTAAGGCATATTGTGCAAAGACCTGTAGACCTGTCATAATGTTCTTCACAAACCTTTCTTCCACAGAGTCTACATCTGGCAACTGCAGGCTTTCCGCATATCTCGCAAAGGCCTCTCAATTCAGGTCCTCTAACCTAAAACGCCTAGGATGTCTGGTATGCTCTTTTTGGCAACTAAGATCCTATACGCTCTCCATATTCTTTTATCGCTGACGAGGCCCGTGTAGAAGCCTCTGGACTTGAGAATATCTCTCACGACATCTGGAAAGTCTGCTGGATTTAATTCTGGAGAGATCGAACGTACGGCCTCCTTAACGGCCTCATAAACATCTCTTGATGAAGGATATCTTAGCTTTTTCTTTTTATTCTGTCTCCTAAGACTTTCGAGCTCCTTGTAACTCTCTTCAAGATCCTCTATTACATCGTCTTCAACCCCTAAGAACTCCTGAGGAAGGGGTCTTTTTCTTTCATTAATCAAATTGAGCACCCTCTCACTTTTAATATTAAAGCCCTCTTATCTTTTATTGTTCATAGGCGGCTAACCCGAATAAAAAAGATGACTGTATAAAAACTGTTTTAACTCTGCTCTTTTTGGGAGATGAGAGATGGCTGAGGTCACTCTTGAGGGGATTTTAGAAAGAGCACTAAAAAATGTGCCTCAGGGAAGGGCTTATATACCAGTTCATAGCCTTGTAAGCAGAACGTTGGAAGTAATTAAGATAATTGATACTCTAGCTTCGAGAGCTGAATGTGTAGCTAAAAGCATGGGAACATGTTTTAAGGATACCTGCAAAACAGGATGTGCTAGCATTTTTTACAAAAAGGAAGGTGGGGGTATAACAATATGGAAGGTAGGATCCAATTCCTTCTCTGCAGAAAGAACAGCAAAAACACTGAAAATTTCGTCTAAAGACTTCCTCATAAACATTGAGGGCAGGAAAATTAGGATAAAAGTTCCTTCTAGAGAAGGATTTGAAATTGTAGAGAGTGACTTTAGCGATATAAGAAGCGTTCAGAAGGTTCACAGTGAAATATTGTATGCATTAAACAAGCTGGAGCCCTTAATAAGGAATGCCTCAGAGAACCTTTTGAGATGTATAAGGGAGAGAAGACTTAGTTGCTAATCCTAGCTTTTATAACAAAGATCTTTTGCCTTTAACACTTTATAAAATTAATTATTGAATAATTTAAAAGAAATTGAGGAGAAATGTTTTCACTTCACAGCTTTCTTTTATTTTTTAATTTTTTATATGTAAAATATATAATTTATTGGTA
>JALWOJ010000132.1:14956-17405 GCA_026995555.1 Acidilobaceae archaeon
AGCTTATACATATTGGACAGAGAGGTATGAAGTGTCAAATTGCACTTATAATTATAGCTATCATAGGCTTAGTTTCTTCAATTATGGCCCTTAAGGATTATAACTCACAAAGACCAATGTGCAAGTTGGGCAAGGTTTGGGACTGTGAAAGTGTTTATCATATTCCTCAGGCAAGGATCTTCGGGATCCATTTAAGCTATGTAGCACTCATATACTTTGTTGTTCTTCTCCTGATGACTCTCATATACGCTTTCTTGAACAACTCAAGCATCCTTTTATCCATAATCATATTAAGCGTTGGGGGTACAATACTTGTGCCCTATCTTATTTACCTTGAGGCAAGGGTTGCCCATGCATTCTGCCTTTACTGTACCATAATGCACGCCATGATAATCCTCAACGCTCTCCTCAGCACATATTTCTATGTATCTAAGCTAAAGGGGATCTAAAATGAATAATAATAAAGAAACAAAGGGCTTTCTAGACAAAATTTTAAGACCCTTTTCAAGGAAGGACAAAGTCGTAAAAGGAAGGGTCGGAGATGAGTTTAAAACCATAAATAAGTTCTGTCCTCATGGAGTCTATCTTTACATCCCTGAAAGAGAGGTCTGGAGGCTCATACTTGTTGACAATGACTATTGGAGGCCTGAGAAGGATGGAATTTATGCCGTTTATTTCGATAACACTAAATGCCCAGCCTGCAGGATATATGACAGCTGCTGGTTTAAGTTAGTTAAGGAAAGATCTAAGGATGCAAGGTATATAATTGTTCTATGTTCATGGTTTTCTTTAGATTGTAACTCGAAGGCTGCGCTCAGGACTTTTGAGAAATATAACATTCACGCATCACCAACAACCCTTTTCATATGCAGGAAGAATGGTAAAACTCTCCTGGCTGAGAAGTATGAAGGTGTTTTAGAACTTAAGGAACTCACGATCATACTCACAAGTTTAAGATCTTCCTGCCTATAAAACAGAGGTCTTAATCAATGTTCACGCCAAGGAGCCTCACGCGTGGGCTCCTCTAAAGGTTCTAAGTCCCCTCTTAGAAGTGCATTTATGTTATCTAGAATAGAGCCCTTCATAGCTTTCCATATTAATATGTGATGACGTAGCAACAATGCATAAGCTATCTCACCAATACTGTCTACTATGACATCAGTAACTCCCTGCTCATAAAGGCTTTCTGCCAGATCTGCTCCAGCTAGCAGGTCTTTTTCATTTCTCTTCAAGCTTTTGTCAAGCAACTCTGAACGCTTAAGCACCCTAAACTCCTTCACTTCATTATGCTCAATATAAATCAACAGAAGTAACTCTGACTTTCCGAAGTGTCTGTAAATTGGAGAGTCTAAGGAGGGCCTTAAGGCTGGAACAGCTACCTTTAAGCTACTCCTCTTCACGGGCTGAATGTTAACTACAACATTTTCAACACCAGCAAGCTCCTCCTTGAGCTTTCTCTCAATTCTTGAGGCCATTCTCGATGCAACATCTATGGTTATTAGAGGGTGTATACGCATAAACACTTCAATAAAGGTCACTGGTCCTGCCCACCTAATTTTGATGTTTGTAATTTCAGCTCTGTTCGAGGCTATCGTTTTTGTGATGTCCCAGGCCCTTTTTAACGTCTCAGGATCCCTCGGAAGGTCTAGGAGATCTAATACGGAATCCTTTGCAACCTCATAGGCTGCGAGCAAGAGTCCTAGAAGGGCGATGCCCATCGTAACCTCATATATGATATTGCTCAAAAATATACGATAAAAAATTAAGCCGACAGTAACCGCAGATGATTCTGTCACGTCAACCCACATGTGGGTGGCGTCCGCACTAAGGGAAGGGCTGTTTATTAGTTTAGCTGCTTTAAGTTTAGTCATTGCAGAGACCACTAACAATAACACCGAAAAACCCTCGACAATAATGCCTATAAAGGGCAGGGTTGAGAACGTCCCCTTCAAATTGTGTAACTGATTTATAAACTCCAACAGTATTATCAGGGCTAAGACGAATGCCGCTAAGTCCTCTAACTTGTAAAGCCCGTAAGGATAGCGCTTACTCCATTCACTTCGTGAAATAAACAATGCAACAAGTATAAAAAACGAGAGAACCGTATCCACCATAGAGTGATAACCTTCAACAACAAGCACTTGAATGTCAAAGATCTCCCCAGTCATAAACCTGAGAGTGGTGGCAGTTAGCAGGGCTAGTATTGAAACTGCGATGAGGTTCCGAAAGGCCTTACTTTTTGTGCTATATCTCAAAATTCACACCAAGACCCAAGTCATTAACTGCTCTATTTAATATTTGTCATGGAGAATAAAACATGCATACAGAATTTACAGTTTTCGTGATTGTTCGCTAAAAGTAAGTTCGCAAAATTTGTCACCGATGTAAATATGAAACATGATCAAACTAGCTTGCCATATCATCCCTCTTCATGAATTATTATAAGACC
>JALWOJ010000133.1 GCA_026995555.1 Acidilobaceae archaeon
GGTACTTAGTGAGATTGAAGAGCGTCGTAAAGAGAAAATTTCAGGTGTTAAAGAGATTATATACGAACACGACTTAGATGAGGAGAGTGAAGATGATGAGTGATTTTATGAAGTCTCTTGTAGATGAGACGATAGCGACTATTGAGGGGTTAACCGGTCAGACGCCTTCACTTGAGTTAAAAGAGGAGGAGACAATCTCTATTGTCTCAAATATTATCCCTCCCATCTCTCTTACTAAAATAGATGTATCGGGTGATAGTATGGGTAAGATGATTATTGCGTTGCCCCCTTCACTTGCGACTGCTTTGGGTGATTTGATGCTTGGAGGTGAGGGAGAAGGCAAAGAGGAGATGGATGATGAAGACCTCGATGCCGCAAAAGAGATAGTCTCTAATATTGTCGGTGCCCTTGGTACCTCACTTGCCTCACAAAATGAGCTACCCAAGTTAAGTTTTAGTGTTGATGATATTGAATTTATCGCTGATGATGCTGAGGTGAACTTAGAGGGTTACTCTAAAATGTTTGTCTACCAGTTTGTTTTAGGTGCCATTGATGCGCTTATGATGGTCATTGTAGATGAAGATTTAGAATCGGCTATGGTTGCTAAAGAGAAGGATACACCTACGCCAGAGGCTACGCAACCTGCAGCTACGCAGCCGCAAGCCACAGCGACAGCCGCAGCTGTTGAAGAGGTACATTTAAGTGAGAATGAACAGAATAATATCTCTCTTATTATGGATGTTAAGCTTCCACTTAAGGTGCGCATTGGTAAGAAAAAGATGCTACTTCGAGATGTGCTGAATATGGATATAGGCTCGGTCATAGAGCTTAATCAGTTGGCAAATGACCCTCTAGATATTTTGGTTGATGATCATATAATCGCTCAAGGTGAGGTAGTCATTGTAGATGGAAACTTCGGTGTACAGATCGCTACCATAGGTACTAAACGAGAGATCTTAAATAAGTTACGATAATTACATGTAAAGGTGAAGCGATGGAGCGACGCAGAGATAGACAAAAAGAGTTAGCCAAAAAGTATGTTAAAGATATCAAATCGGCTGATGTATGGTCGGTATTTAAG
>JALWOJ010000134.1 GCA_026995555.1 Acidilobaceae archaeon
CATAGTCTCCCACCTATCCTGCACATCTTAATTTATACCCCAATACCAAGCTATAGTAAAGCTCCATAGGGTCTTTCCGTCTTGCTGCAGGTAGTCGGCATTTTTACCGACATTGCAATTTCACCGGGTCTATACTTGAGACAGTGCTCAGACCGTTATACCATTCGTGCGGGTCGGAACTTACCCGACAAGGAATTTCGCTACCTTAGGACCGTTATAGTTACGGCCGCCGTTCACCAGGGCTTAAGTTCAATGCTTACACACATCCCCTTAACCTTCTGGCACTGGGCAGGCATCACCCCCTATACATCCTCTTACGAGTTTGCAGAGAGCTGTGTTTTTGATAAACAGTCGCCTGAGCTCTTTCGCTGCGACCTAGAAAATTAAATTAATATCTAGGTAGGTCTTATCCCGAAGTTACGACCGCTGTTTTGCCGAGTTCCTTAAGTATAGTTATCCCGTTCACCTTAGTGTTCTCCACCAACCTACGAGTGTTCGATTACGGTACGGTTACATATATAATAAGTTTAGAGGCTTTTCTCGATACCAAAATATAATAGGAGCCCTTTCAAATAATTCCGAAGAATTATTTTCCAGTTAACTAGATTCAGCATAAAGAATTGCGGATTTTCCTACAATTCAAGCTTAACTTTTGTAATTCAAATCATTAAGAATCTCCTATATCTCAATATGTCCCCCCTTCACTTATATATGTAGTTCAGGAATATTAACCTGATATCCATCAGCTTCTCCTTTCGGATTCACCTTAGGACCGACTAACCCGACCATGACTGCCATTGGATCGGAAACCTTAGGTTTTCGGTGGTGAGAGTTTTCATCTCACTTACGTTACTCATACCAACATTTTCACTTCTGATATCTCCAGCAAGGTTCACACCTCACCTTCATCGACCTACAGAATGCTCCGCTACCATTCTTACGAATCTACATCTTCGGTTAATAACTTAGCCCCGTTGAATTTTCGGCGCAAAATCGCTTGACCAGTGAGCTATTACGCACTCTTTAAAGGAATGGCTGCTTCTAAGCCAACCTCCTGGTTGTCTAAGCA
>JALWOJ010000135.1 GCA_026995555.1 Acidilobaceae archaeon
GGATAGATGGCATAAAAGATTTTTTAGATAACAGTGAAATATCTTACGGCATATTAAATGAGCCTGAGATGGAAGAAGACAGGCTTGTCCTTGCCCGTGGAACCCCTCCTATCAATGGACAGGATGGATGCATTGAGATCTACCCTTTTCCAGAAGATACGGACAAACAACTTGATGGTGTCTATTATGATGAAAGGGTAATGTCTGAGATTATAAATGTCAAGAAAGGTCAGGTAGTTGCCAGAAAAGTGCCTCCAACAAAGGGTATCCCCGGAAAAGATGTGTTTGGAGAGCCAATAAAGCCAGTTGATGGTAAATGGCCTGTATTTAAGGTAGGTGAAGGGGTAGAGGTCTCTTCAGATGGTAAGCAATTAATAGCAACTGCTACAGGCAAGCTCTCTTTAGATGCAGAGGGCGCAATCTCTGTATTAAAAGAATGGGAGATTAACGGATCAGTTGACCTTTCAACAGGAAACATAGTCTTCTGGGGAGAAAAACTCATTGTAATGGACTCTGTGGTTGGCGGCATGTCTGTTGAAACATGGGGTGATGTAGAGATAGGAGAAAATATAGAGGATGAGGCAACAGTAAAGGTGAGAGGAAACTTAAAGGTCAAGGGCATTATAAGGGCTCAAAATACAAGGGTATTTGTAGGTAAAGACCTTCAGTGCGAGGCAATAGAGTATGCCCATATATATGTTAAAGGAGACCTTGAGGTAGGAGACTACCTTCTGGATGCACGCTGTGATATAAGGGGACACTTTACAGCAGTGTCAGGCAAGGGGCTTGTTGCAGGGGGCACAGTAAGGCTTGGAAGAAGCGCTGCTCTAAAGACGCTCGGGACCCCTGCCAATGTAAAGACTGTTATACTGGCTGGAAGAGACCCTCAGCTTATGAAACAATATGAGTTAAAGGTAAAAGAATTAGAGGATAAAAGCCAGCAGTTTTTAAAGGTAAAAAAGGCCATTGAAAAGTTGAATAAATTAAGGACGGTCTTAAAGAAAAGGCCTGATGATAAGAGAAATGACACTGGCCTTATAGATAAGCTAATGAGCACAGCCCATTCT
>JALWOJ010000136.1 GCA_026995555.1 Acidilobaceae archaeon
GATGTAAAGATAGAGAAAAAACAAAACCTCACAGAAGAAGATAAATCCAGAGTCCCGCCATCTGCAATAAGCCATCTAACCTCCACCACAAAGCGCCATATGAGAGAGATGGCAAAAGACCTTTTATTAGGGAAAAATATTCTTTTAATCGGGGAGAGGGGGACAGGGAAAAACAGTATGGTGTATGAGTTAGCGCACAGGTTAAACCAGCCGGTAGAGGTATTATCGTTAAATGAAGAGACAACAGTAAGGGACCTGACGCAGAGGCAGGTGCTTATAGATGGCAAGACGAGCTGGGTTCCCTCTAACGTGGTAGAGGCTATGGAGAAAGGGCGGTGGGTGATATTAGATGAGATAGACCGTGCGCCAAGGGGAGTATTGAGTGTATTGAATAATCTATTACAGTTTAGAGAGATAACGCTGCCTGACGGAAGGAGGATAAAGGCGCATAAAGATTTCAGGGTAATAGGTTTGATGAATCCTCCTACAAGCGCCTATGGGGGAGTAGAGCTATCAAGTGAACTAGAAGACAGGTTTTTGATTCATTACATAGACTATCTTCCGAGGGAAGAAGAGATAGAGTATCTTTCGAGCATAGGGCCGGATGTGGACATAGAGCTGATAAGGAGGTTAGTAGATGCGGCGAATGACCTAAGGGAGGAGTATAAAAGAGGGATGATACCGAAGCCGTTAAGCACGAGGGGTCTGGTATCGGTGGTGGAACACCTTGAGAGGTATCCTGATGACAATGTATATTACCAGCTTTATAGGGCGTTTAATCTCAAGTACTTGTCAGAGGAATATCAAGAGACAGTAAACAAGGTATTTAAGGCATATGAGCTTATGAAGAGTCCTGTAGAGATATGCCCTTGGGAAGATGCGGATATAGAAGAGGAAGACTTTGAACTTGGTCCCCCAAAAAAGTTTACACCAGAAGAAGAAGCATTTCAGGTAGAAGAAGAGTCTTTTGAGATAAAGGAAGAAGCGTTTGAATATATTGATGAGAGGGCATTCACAATCACAGAGCTTGAGGCCACCTTACGAGCCCATACTGATTATATA
>JALWOJ010000137.1 GCA_026995555.1 Acidilobaceae archaeon
ACCCGTTGTTAAGGACAAAGGCTATTACTCCCTTCTCTCCGACTCTGTCAGAGGCATACCTGACCGCACGGACATAGGAATCATATAGGGCGTTTTTGTTTCTTGCTTTCGATCTGTCAGCATAGGTCTGCTTTATTCTCCTGTCAAGGCTATCGTACTTGAGGGACATATTTAAATCGGTCATATCCTCTTGACCCGCTCTCCACGGCGGGTTTGAGATTATCACGTTTATCCTTGCCTTGTTTTCTTTTTCCATAAGCTCCGTATAACTCTGAGGGAAGAAACTAAAAGTAAGCTGGTGTCCTTTTCTCCTTTTTTCGTCAAGCTCAAAGGTATCAGTGAGAAGCAGGTATTTAAAAGGTTGATACTCACCCGTCTTGTCAAAGTAGGTGCTTTCTATGTTTGTGAGGGCTATGTAGTAGGGAAGAAGGAGTATCTCATTTCCCCATATATCACCGCTTGTGTATTTTCTCTTGAGAGCTTCTGTATCAAGGAAACCCATAAGCCTTGTTAAAAAGGTTCCCGTTCCCGCAAAAGGTTCCAAAATTACGACGCCTTCATCGTTAAGGGAGCTTTTAAACTCGTCCTGTAAAATATCCTCCACACTCTTTATGAGAAAGTCCACCAACTCAACGGGGGTATAAACTATACCAAGCCTGTCCGCAATATCGGGAAATGCAAGCTTAAAGAAACTATCATAGAGCTGTCTTAAAAAGTCCTGTCTTTCCGCCTCTTTATTTATGCCTTTGACCCTTATCCTCACTTCTCTGTAAAACTCTTCAAGGTCTTCTGTTTCCGCTTTTATGAAGTTTGTAAAGTGGGTTGATAGCCTTTCTATGGTCTGGGCAACTGGGTTGTCTCTCAAGAATTCATAGCCTTCAAATATTGCCTCAAATATGGGCTTGGTTATCATGTGCTGAACGAGCATGGATTTTGCTTCGTCTTCCGAAATTGCAGGGTTTATAACCTGCCTTAAGGCATTCAGGAATTCCTCAAAGTCTTTTCTGATGTCTGGGTCCCTCTTTATAGCTTCGTTCACGTGTCTGAGAATTCTTCTTACCC
>JALWOJ010000138.1 GCA_026995555.1 Acidilobaceae archaeon
AGCTGATTGACAAAGAGTTTAGCCGCCTCTTTGGTTACTGGTTCACCAGGACGCATCACTTTATAGATACGAATAGCCGCTAGATCGTTCTCATCTTCGATATCTTCGGTCTGACGAAGGAGCTTAAGTGAATCAGCATCAGCTATAAAAGCGTTGATGATTGCGCTATCATACCCATCTGCTAGGTCGTTTGCTATTACAAACTCCTCAACTCCAGCTTCAGCCATCTTTTTAAGTTTGGTCTCATCGATAGCCGTCATGGTGTCATACATCACCTCACCGGTATTTTGATCGATGATAGGCTCTGCTAAGTGGCGCTCAATAAGAGTCTCCAATGGGTACTGTACCATTGTCAGACCACCCTCGATAAGCTTCTGCGCCTTTTTGGTTGAGAGTCTTTTACCAGCGGCGACTACCACCTCGCCCTTCTCATCTAAGAGATCATAGGCCAATCTTCCACTGAAGTTGCTAGGGTCAAAATCCATCAAGAACATATTCTCTTTAAGATAGATCTTCTGGAGTGGATAGAACATCTTCAAGATATCTTGTTTAGAGTAGCCAAGTGCCCTGAACATAATGGTCACAGGCACCTTTCTTCGCTTATTAATTCTCATATAGAGGATATCTTTAGGGTCATACTCAAAATAGAGCCATGAGCCACGATCTGGGATTATCTGACCGGTATAGATAAGCTTATTACCCGCTGTAGTGGACTCCTCCTCTTTAAATATAACACCTGGTGAGCGGTGAAGTTGATTGACCACGACCCGCTCGACTCCATTAATGATAAATGAGGTGCGATCTGTCATTAGTGGGATATCGCGAATAAAGATTGTCTGCTCTTTAATATCCTTTACACCGATCTTCTCTTTGGTATTCTCATCTCTCTCCCATAGATGGAGTCTTGTCTTCATCTTAAGTGATACAGAGTAAGTAAGTCCTCTCTCCATACACTCACGAACTGTATACTTGGGGTGACCCACCTCAGAGCCTAGATACTCTAGTGTCAATCTGTTTTGTGTATCATGGATGGGGAAAACAGAACTAAATACCCTCTCA
>JALWOJ010000139.1:0-18087 GCA_026995555.1 Acidilobaceae archaeon
CCCTAAATATGCTGCATGCTCTTTCGATATGTTTGCCCTCCTAACGGCCTCCCTAGCTAGGCTAAGACCGTCATTCGACTCCAATCTGAAGCTCGTTTGAGTCCCCCTAAACTCAACAATAATTACGTTTCTTCTATGATCGACATCTATCACAAAATAACCAGCTTTATCAAGGATAGGACCGCTGGGCTCTATTCTCTCCCCTGGAGGAAGACGTGGCGGTGGAGGAGGAAGACTTTGCTTTATGATAAGAAGTTTGCTGTAAAGTCCCTTTTCAGTCCCGCCTCTCTTCCACGCCTCAGATGCAAGTCTCAGAGCCTCCCTAGCTTCAGAGACCTCATGAATGCTCTTGTAGCTGTCGATCACAATGGAGTACAAGCTTGCACCCAGTTCGATGGCCATAGTTGCCAACAACGCATGTATTCCATGAGTATCAGCTTCAATCTCTTCAACGATGTTCGCGGCTGAAAATAAAATAGGTCTTTTGAACTTCAGGCACTCCTTGTATCTAGCTAAGCTATCTGTAAGCCCGAAAAGTGGAAGATCCAAGACAGGGTCTAATACGATCTTGTTTACTCCAATCTCAAGAAAGAGGCCCATAGCTTTCTCAAGCACAGTGAGGTCCCTATCAGCAAGTATGAGAGCGGTTTTAGAATCTAGATCGAAACTTGTTCCTTCTTGAACTAAGGAGGCCGGAATGTAAAGGAGATCTACATTGAGGTTTGTAGAGCCTTTAAGGACTTCTGCTGAGGGAACTTCCACGCCCAAGGAAATTTTTGAGCCCTTTTCCTCGAGAAGCTTCTCTACCTTCTTCACTCTTTTCGATATCTTGTTAACCCCCCAGTTACTATTTGAACCTATGAGTATAATATCAGCACCTTCCTTAGTTAGTTCTGAAATCATTAAGCCTATGTTCTCGTCTTCTGCATGAGGAGGTACCTCACTTATTATTCTTAAGGGAGGACCTCTGAGGGATACGGAAACGTTACCTATCTTAAACGCCTCCTCGTAGGAAACCCTTTCCAAGGGCTTTGAAAGAATCTCGTCGGCAGGTTTTAATGTATCTAGCCTCCCTCCCTCTCTTAGATATTTTAAAATATAAGGTATTCCGACGGCACTTTTAGTTCCTTTATACACGGGCTTTTTCAAATATCTTGAGAGTTCTGAGGTATCACCTCTAACCAGGCCCGGAATTACAATGATGTCAGAGCTCCTAAGGATTGAAAGCAACTCGTCGTTCTTAGCTATTATCTTTCTAATTGACTCAACGCTGAGGAGGGACACGACATTCACGGGTAGAACTACAACGTTGACACACTCTTCATTCTTTGTAACATCCCTCACTATGTAGCTCGCAGCCCTGCCAGTTATCAGCGCTATTTTCATCTCACACTTTGAACTCATGGTTCCTGCCAGTTGTCTTTAAGGCTGCTCTGAGCAGGTTTTTAATGTTACCTTGATATTTCATGTGGCCGAAGAGACCATTCTATCTATCTTTAACCTCTTTTATCTTCAATGACGCTTAAGTAGTCGCTCATTCCTATTCTTGAAGCTCCAGCGTAAAGAGCTAGTGCTGCTCCAAGCCAACCTTTAATACCACCAGCAGCCTTTACTTTTAGTCCATATTTCTTGGCTATGTTACTAACTCTTAATACTGTCCCGAAGTCACCTCCCTTAGATATGACTCCAGTGCTCGTCTTTACGTAGCTTAAGCCGGCTCTTGCTACCTCAGAAATTACTCTTTCTAAAGCATTATTGTGTAACAAAGGGGCTTCCACTATGACTTTAACTAAGACGTCAAACTCCTTTTCAATTTCTCTAAGACTCTTTAGCTCCATCTCAATATCATCCCAACGATTGTTAATAACGTTTACTAAATTTATGACAACATCGATTTCTTCAGAGCCCCTGTCTATTAAGATCTTGGCCTCCTCAGCCTTTACCTTTAAGGGATGATATCCGTATGGAAATCCTACAACACTGCACACCTTAACCCCAGAAAGATCAAATATCTCACTTTCTAGAACCATAGTTGGAGGTACCATAGCACAATAAAATCCAAATCTCTTTACATCGTTTATAAGCTTTTGTACCTCATCAAAAGAAATGCTTGGTTTGAGAAGCGTTGCATCGATAAACTTCACGATCTGCTCAGGAGGATACTTAGATCTTAAGTACTTAAGTATGTTATTCTCCACAGTCATTCCCTCGCGTCACTATA
The DNA here is from genome assembly GCA_026995555.1 of Acidilobaceae archaeon. GTDB lineage: Archaea > Thermoproteota > Thermoprotei_A > Sulfolobales > Acidilobaceae > JALWTO01. The sequence continues at coordinate 2,222 of JALWOJ010000139.1, forward strand.
TTAGAGAATAAAGAAGCTTAAAGGCTTGATAGGGACATTTAAATACAAAGCTTAAAGCCGCTCTGATGCTCAGACTTAGCGCCTCTCTGCTCAAATCCTTTAAAATTCTTGAATGATCGTCATATTCCAGGGGTGGAAGGAGTTCCTCATACTTTTTAGCAGCACTAATTATACACCTGACAGCCTCAGGGTTTTTGTGTATGTATCTTGCAACATGATATGATCGAAGAAGAAGTTTTTTCACCCTTTTTAGTGCGGACTCTAAGGCAATGCTTAGTTCAATATTGTGATTGGCAGAGAGGTCCTTCTCAACAAGCTTAAAGAGGAGGGCATTAGGGTATAATCCCCCACCAGTAAGAGGTTTATTTAGGCCTGCGGCATCCCCTACGACAAACACCTTTCCAGCTTTATACTTACGGGCTGGGGGTCCCGTAATTACAGGGCCACCATAACTTTTCCTTATTTCTCCTCTACCTTGAGCTATTCTGCTCAGAGATTTTGGATCCTCTGACGCTCCACCGACTAAGCAAGTGCTTTGATCAAGAGGTACTTCCCATAGGAAGAATCCTTTAGTTAGCTCATTTCCAAAGATTACAGTTGGTTCTGAGAACCTACATGGTTCCTCGATCTCGTAGTTTATCCCATAAAGGGGATTGAACTTATCAGGGAGGCCTATATTTAAGAAGTTTCTTAGCTTTCCATGAAAGCCCTCTGAGAGAATGATTAGATCAAACTTTTTTGTCGAACCACCCAATACTTCAATCTCACCGTTCTCTGAGACCCTTATGACTTTACTTCCCAAATTAATTAAGCCGCCTCTATTCTCGATACTCTTCAGGAGCTTTCGTTCAAGAGCTACCCTGTCCAGCTTAAAAACACCGCTCTTTATTTTAAGTTTTAAACATTTCTCTCTGTAACAGATGTTCATATAATTAAATCTATTAACTACAACGTTTTCTGCCTCAGAACCTATCATGCTCACCACGTTTCCCGAGACGAGCCCTGTACAGTGTTCAGGAAACCCGACTTTGTTATGTTCCTCAAAGATCTCTATCTCAAAGCCCATCTTCAGAAGGCTTTTAGCCGCCATGAGACCTGAGAAGCCTGCCCCTATAACTCCTATCCTCAGGGTCATAGAACGTCCTCCATGATGACAGATGAAAAACCTTTAGAAGGGATCTTTTAGCAGAACGCTCCTCAGACCCGTTATTCCTCATCGATCTCTCAGCTTCAGAGCGTCAGTCATAGCCTCAAGTAATTATTCTTGAAATGGAGCTTAAAACTTTCCTTCCCTTTTTGGTAACGAGGACCATGTCTTCTATTCTAATTCCGTAAAGGCCTACTATATATATTCCAGGCTCTGACGTAACCACATTGCCAGGTTCTAACGTCTCCTTAGAGCCAGGGCCTAAGTAAGGCTTTTCATGTACTTCAACTCCAACCCCATGTCCAAGACCGTGGATGAAGTATTTTGAAAGTCCGTGTTTTTCAAGAACCTTTCTTGCAGCATTATCTGGCTCCCAGGCGGCAACCCCAGGAGCTATTACATCTATGCTCGTTTGCTGGGCCTCAAGAACGATCTCTAGAAGCTTTCTGAACTTAGAGCCTCCTTCCCCCCACCACAACGTTCTTGTCATATCACTGGCATATCCTCTGTAAAGCGAGCCAAGGTCTATGAGAACGGGTCCTGAAGGCCCCAGAATCCTATCCTCCGGGGTGTGGTGAGGATAAGCAGTATTCTCATGGAATGCCACTATGGCTGAAAATGACTCCCTCCAAGCACCATTCTTAAGCATTTCATACTTTATAATACCAGCCACCTCCTGTTCCTTTATTCCGTCATTAAGACTCTCAATAGCTCTCTTTAATGCGGCTTCAGCTATCCTCTGAGCTCTCACCATATACTCTATTTCCCAGTCATCCTTAACGCTCCTTACCTTTGATATATCATCGCTAAGATCGATTAAATCGGCACCCAAGGATTTGCTTATGTTTTCAACGAGCTTAGCAATTTCGACACCTAAAAACTTAATATCGGCCCCAACCCTTCTAGCATTGCATTCTTTTAGAACGGTTAAAATAGCTTCTTTCATGCCCCCTTTGATAATCTTAGCAGGACCTATTTCTATCTCTTCAAACTTCTCATCGCTCCTTCTAGTAAATGCTAAGAGCTCGAAATCTCTAGGTGAGAGTTTAGAAATTCTAGAATAGTCGAGTATAGAAGTTCCTATATAGTTTCCGCACGAATTGGAGAGGATGACAAATCCTGTCGGTTCACGCACACCAGTGACGTAGAACATGTTTGGCTGATAGAGAAGCAAGACCGAGTCAACATTTTTCTCTTCTGCAACAGAGAGGACTTTTCTTACGTTCTTGCCAAAAGTTTCACTAAACATAAGGTTAGACAACTTTTACACCAAGCATATTCGAAACAAGATGCCAAAATTAATACGTTTCCTCAACTAAGCTATTCTAACCCTATTAACCTTCTTTCTCTGCCAACTGTATCTCCTTATCCTTCTTGACCTCCCAAAGCCGCACGCTGCACAATAGCCCTTGGCTACGTTAAAAGCCCTTCTCCCACATCTCCTACAAACTATGTGGGTTTTACTTCTCCCATGTTTTCCAAACGAGGGAGTACCCTTAGCCATGTTAAATCACCTCCCCTCAAGGTGCTGGACTTATCATCACAACATTGTCTCCTCTAACAAGTATTAGACCCAAAGACCTGTTGTTGCCCTTAGAGCTTATCTCCTCTGCGTTCGCTAGTATTAAGTTCAAGTGTTGATCATAACTTTTAAGAACTCCTTTGACGGTTCTTCCACCCTTTAACTTAACCAAAACGTTAGTGTTTAGATATTCGGAAAGTATCTTGAATGTATCTACTGCAGACATTTCTCTACCCTCTTTCGTAAGCCCGTTTTTCGCTTTGTAGCCGCAAGGGATAGCTGCGCTAGAAGCTTAATAATTTACCGCTCAAAAATCAAGTTCTTTATAATGATTCAAAAAACTCTTAGTCCTTTAGTTTGCATTGTTTAAAGCGGTGAAGGAAACTGAAGGAAGAATTAAAGCCAAAGAGAAGGTACTTCCTTTCAAAGAAGGAGGTAAGACTTTTAGAGAGGGAGATCAGAGATTCCTGGGTCGCTGAGCTTATCGGATCTCTTAAGAATAAATCCGTCGAAAGCGCTGTATTTGATAAATTTGAAGTTTATTTAATCGATAAGCAACCTATTTTAATTAAAATGGAGGGAAATGTATTTCCTTCACTTTTATACCTTCTGAAAGTTCAGAACTTAGAGAAGTACCCTGGCCTCATTGTGGACAGAGGAGCTTCTTTAGCGCTTACGAGGGGAGCAGATCTTATGGCTCCAGGAGTTAGAAGTGTTCAGTCCAGCTTTGATGCTGGAGAAGTAGTAATAGCTCTTGATGAGGAATTAAACAAACCCGTAGCAGTTTTGAAGGCTTTAATGCCGTCAAGTCAGATAGAAGAGCTGGTGAGATCTCGAGGTAAAGGAAAGGTCGCTAAAAACCTTCATAGACCTAAGGCCTTAAGAACTCTTTGATTAGATCATATGAAGCTTAAAGGTTCTGGGATATAGCCTTATGCTCTCAAGGTTCTCAGGAACAATGACGTTTGGAGCACTCTGAAAGCCTAAGCTTTCCCACCTGTTCTTAATTGATAGAGCTAGAGAAGCGAGCGCGTTCGGCTCTCCATGATTGAGTATTATGGTTCTGGGTTTAGGCTCGAGATTCTTCAAATAGAAGAGCAACTCACTTCTGCTGGCATGGCCGCTAAATCCATCAATTCCTACAACCTCCATTTTAACCTTGAGTATCCTTAACTTGCTGTCCTCAGCGATCTCTATCTCCCTCTCACCTTCGAGTATCCTTCTGCCCAAAGTGCCTGGTGCCTGGTAGCTTACAAACACAAGCGCGTTCTTAGGGTCCTCAGCAAGGTACTTGAAATACTCTATAACAGGACCCCCCTGCATCATGCCACTTGTAGAAAGTATAATGCAAGGTTCATTACTTTCTATAACTTCCATCCTTTTAGATGAGTCATTCACCCAGATCACGTTTTCTGCAACGAACGGGTTCTTACCCTCCTTTAGTATAGCTTCAGCTATAGGCCTTGAAAGTAGCTCGGGATAAGCTGTATATATGGATGTTATCTTCCTTACCATACCATCGACATATATAGGTATGTCCTCAGGTAGGCTCTTCTTCTCTATGGCGTTAACTAGGACAGCTAAAATGTCTTGAGCCCTGCCCACAGCAAGGACTGGGATGAGAAGCTTCCCCTTCCTTTTATAAACTTCATTAGCTAGCCTAATTAGATCCTCCTCAGCTTTATCCCTTGGAGGTTGTTCGGTAGCACCATAAGTCGATTCAAGAATCAGAGTTTCTACCCTCTGGAACTTGTCATGAGCAGGAGGTAAAAGTCTAAGAGCTCTATCATTCTTCCTCCTATAATACTTGATATCTCCTGTATATAGAATGTTATGAAGTCCCTGACCTATATGAAGATGAACCACTGCAGAACCTAAAATGTGGCCGGCATTGTAAAACGTTAGCTTTATGTTGGGCGCAACATCGGTAACAACACCATAGGGAACCGTTATTATCCTTGTCAGCATTGTATTAATCTCTTTTAAGGTGTAAGGGGGCTCCACGCCCTCTCTCTTAGCCAGATCTATGTAGTCTTTGAGCAATATGTATGCTATGTCTCTGGTCGGTAAAGTCATGTAAACAGGCCCTCTAAAACCATATTTAAACAGGAGAGGGAGAATTCCTACGTGATCTAAATGAGCGTGACTTATAACGACAGCATCAAGCTCATCGACCCTGAACTCTGGGGCATCCAGATACGGAAATGCTTGGGGCCCTAAACTCTCCGGTGCAACCCCTGCGTCAAGAAGAACCCTGCTCTCACCAGTATCGACTAATATTGCGCTCCGTCCGACCTCTCCAAAACTTCCAAGTCCGATCACCCTGATGTAGCGAGTGTTAGTTATTGTCTCTCTAAATATTCTCTCGCCTATTTCTCTTAAGGCTTTCTTTCTCTCGGGAGCCTGGGCAACTGGATGTGCGAAGACTGTAAGGACGTCTTCAACGGGTAGGGGTGGGGGAGGTCTTCTCTGGGCCACTAATCTCCAACCTGTCTCCGCCAAGACCAGCGTTGCGAACTTCCTTCCTTTACCCATGAGCTTTCCTGGCTTATCTGCAAGCACCCTCACCTCTCCTAGGACCTCATCGAAAAACATTAGCGAGGGATCAACACCAGCATCCTCTGGCGCATGTTCAAGTATGAACTTTATTGTGTACTCCTTGGATTTACGAACCTTAGGGTCTGACCTCACGACAACGCGCTTTCTTAATTTTTTTGCAAGCTCCTTTACTTTGTTTTCATTTTCTATTATGTACTTTGGATTTTTTACGTAAACAGCTATCTCTGGACCCTCAAACTCTATAGCTGAAATGACTGCCTCTCCAAGAGCTTTAGCGACCTCGCTTATTATAAGTTTTCTAAACTCTAGCGGGCTTAGCCTCTCTTGGCTTGATTTGGTCTGTGCATTCAACCTTTAACACCTCTTGATGAAGAAACATAGTTTAAACTTGATCGAAAAATCACTTGGTAAAAACACCTTACTTCTTATGACGTCTACATTTAACAGTTACAATCAAGACATTTAAAACTTTTTATATCTAGAGGATAAGGGTTAACGTTTTAAAGAGGTTAAGGAGCAGTAACCTTTTGAATAGGGAAGAACTTCTCCTCATATTTATTCTTAGATATGATCGCTACGTCTACACCATCACCGCTTGCTGCATCCCTTGAAATAGCTGCTCTAACTGCTCTAACTGCCAACTGAACGGCCTCATCTAAGTTCATAGTTTCTTTATATTCACTTTCAAGCAAACCTAAAGCTACAGGAGATCCTGAACCTGTAGCTGTGAACTTTTCCTCAGTTATGCTACCATAAGGATCAAGTGTGTAAATCCTTGGCTTTATATCATAACCTGCAACTATCAGTTGCACGATATAAGGATACCACTTCGATGAAAACAGTATGTTTGACAGAAGGGTTGCCAATGCCTTTATCGATAACTTTCTCTTATAGCTTTTCTCATAAAGGTTAGCTTCCTCTCTTAGCATGTCCGCTAAGGCCTGTGCATCAGCGACAAGTCCTGAAATGGTCATAGCTGCATAGTCTGTGATCTTAATTATTTTCTTTGCACGACGGCTTGCTATAAAAAGTCCTGCGGTCGCCCTCTTATCGGCAGCTAGGATTACGCTATCCGATGTTATGAGACCTACTGTGGTCGTACCACTTTTAAGAATTAAAGGATCTTTTAGGTTTAGGTTTGGTGGATTGGGCCCTTCTAAGCCGTTGTAGGGAAGCATAGGTCGTCGGAGGTTTTTGTTGAGCTCAACAAGCTCTAGCCACTCATTTAATAAGTGTAAGGGAATCATTTCAACACCCCTTATGTCATTTAAGCTGTTCAATTGAAATCGACTTTTAATGGAAGAATATAAGTTTTCTCTAACAGGGTTCTTTTTAAAGGGCTTAGAAAGTCAGGCTTTGCTTAGTTGAAGGTGCGGATGTTGAATAGCTCCAACAGGCTTGAACATGTAATAGATTTACCCAGAAGGATTGTTGTAGGATATGGGATAATAAACAAGGCTGGTCACTTTCTGCTCAGCACACTTCGTATTAAAGGAAACGTTTTAGTTGTAACAGGTCCCAATGTGAAATCCCTCTATTATTCAAGACTTAAGGAGAGTTTGGAGGAAAACGGTTTTTCCGTCTCCTGCAAGGTGGTTAAAGAACCTTCAATAAGCATTGCTGAAAGCGTTGCAGAGGAAGTTGGCAAAGAAAAAATAGATATAGTTGTTGGGTTTGGTGGAGGAAAGTCCATAGATGTTGCAAAGTATGCAGCCAAACTTTCAAACCGATACTTTATAAGCATGCCCACTGTCGCAAGTCATGACGGAATTACGTCACCCTTCGCGAGTCTAAGAGGATTTAATAAGCCTATCTCAAGGCCTGCAAAGGCCCCAGAGCTCATATTGATGGACGTTGATATCATAGCTAAAGCTCCACGTCGATACAATATAGCTGGCTTTGGAGATATAATAGGTAAATATACGTCAGTTCTTGACTGGAGACTGGCTCATAAACTTAAGGGAGAGTACTATGGAGGATATGCAGCAAGTTTGGCATTGATGAGTGCTAAACACCTTTCTCAAAACGTCGAATCTATAGCTGCTGGAACTAAGGAGGGTATTAGGATACTTCTCGAGGCCCTGGTAAGTAGTGGTGTGGCTATGTGCATAGCTGGCTCTACACGTCCAGCAAGTGGAAGCGAGCATCTCTTTGCTCATGCCGTCACAATGCTCTGTGAAAGGCCACCGCTTCATGGAGAGCTTGTGGGAGTTGGAACGATAATGATGGCTTACCTACACGGAATAAACTGGAAGAAGATAAAAAGATTGCTGAAGTTTGTGGGCGCTCCAGTTACTGCAAAGGAACTGGGAATTCCTGACGAGCTGGTTATAGATGCTCTTGAAATGGCAGCCAAGATACGCCCAGAAAGGTATACTATACTGGGGAAGGAGGGACTTACGAGAGAGGCGGCTGAAGCTTTAGCTAAGAACACAGGTGTTATAGAATAAAGTTCTTTTCACAAAACTAAAATCTCTACTTAACTTCATAAAAACGATAAGGCTTAAGAGCGCATTTCCTAGGATTAGTTGAAAGGGCGCGAGTCTTGGGCAGTGAAGAGACTGTTGAAATGGGCGAATTTGAAGATTATCCCGTGTCTGAGCTTATGACCTCACCACCTATAACTGCGAGGCCATCAATGACCGTAAAAGAGGCTGCCAAAATTATGGTAGAGAACAACATAGGAAGTCTGGTAGTTGTCGATGAAAAAGGTAGTTTAATAGGTATAATCACAGTCAGAGACATAATAAGAGAGGTTGTAGCCAAAGGTCTTTCACCTGACAAAATAAAGATAGGCGATATAATGACCAGGAACATATATTATATAATGTCAGATGACACAATTAGAAGAGCTGTAGAAATCATGTCGGAGAGAGGGATAGGCCATCTTCCTGTTGTCGATCCCGATACGTATAAATTGGTCGGAATTATATCAAAAACTGATATCCTGAAAATAGCTCCTGGACTCTTTGGAGCCCTCGTACTCTCTAAGATCAGAAGAAGGGCAAAGAGTGAATGACGTTTTACAAAGAATCCCACTAATTTTTATCGTTATTCAAAACTCAAATTTAATAGCATTGCCTTGGAAGGGTAATTATGCTAATGAGATGTTAGAAGCAAAATAAACAGAGCTTTTATGATATGAGAAGAGAGGGTTGATTGATGCCACTCAGAAAGGTGCAGAGAAAGAGGTTTATCGTTGATACCATGTTAGGCGATCTTGCTAAGTGGCTTAGAATACTAGGTTATGATACGCTTTACTCAAGGAATTACACAGATAGTCAGATCGTTAGAATAGCTAGCAAAAGCAGACGTATAATTATTACAATGGACAGAGGACTCTGCATAATGGCAAATAAGAAGGGCGTGCCATGTATATCGATAGAGAGCTATGATATAAGGGAAAGGCTTGCCGAGATATCGGTAAAGGCCAATATACCTCTCGTTGCCGATCCTTCAAGAAGCAGATGTCCCGTTTGTAACGGAGTTCTCAAACCTGTTTATGATAAGAGCGTGGTAAAGGACAGAGTGCCTCCAAAGGCCCTTGAATCGCATAAGGTCTTTTACGTTTGCACTAGATGTGGGCAGGTTTATTGGGAGGGCAGTCACTGGAAAAATATAAAGAGAGTGTTAGAGGAGGCTAGAAACATAGCCGAGTTAATCATTGAGAAGAAGCTGAAAAGATAAAGGGAGATGACCATTTTTATCCTAGCGTTGTTCCACTTATGTCCATTATAATATTAAAGAGTTGCTGGGTATCCAGGTAATTATGTTGATATAGATAACTTTTAATATTGCATTGTTGTCCTGTTATTTCTGAAATGGTTAAAAGGGGTGAAGGAGGATGGCAAAGATAAAGGTCTGGATTGATAGAGATCAGTGCATATCGGATATGGTCTGTGTCAGTCTCTGCGGTGATGTTTTTGAAATAAGTGAGGAGGACGGAAAGAGCCAGATAGTTGAGAAGTACAGGATAGATCCTAACAACGTGGCTGAGGGTCTTGTACCTGAGGATCTTGAAGACTGTGTGGCTTCAGCAGCAGAGAGCTGTCCTACTTCCATAATTCACTACGAGAAAGTCGAAGGCTAAACAAACGAACCTCTTCTCTTTTCTCTTTTTCTTCATCTAATAAGGTCAAACTCCATAATCTTTTGCCGTTTGGTATTATCTGGATGAATGTCCTCAATCATTATAAAATGAAGAAGTTGTAGGGGCCTGAGAGACTAATTATGGTGCCGCCGCCGGGATTCGAACCCGGGACCTCCGGATCTCTCAGGCCCCCTTCAGCGACCTCGGATCCCTGGCCGTATGAGTCCGGCGCTCTGCCAGCTGAGCTACGGCGGCACCATTTCTTTAGCTAGGTTAAGGGTTTATTTTCTTTTAACTATTTGATGGTTGCCTTCATTATTGTAGGAAAAGAGTCTGCTGGATCGAAATGAATCAGCGGTAGAAGGGTGGTCGTCGAGGGGAAAGAATTATGCTGGTGAAACATAGGAGTCTAAAGCAATACTACTTCGACATCAATGTTGCCGCTTCTGTCAGCTTTCTCTAAGTTTCTGTTTTTAGACTTATTTACGAAAGTCCCTACCTTTGCTAGGAACTCCTCAATAGCAGCTCTTATTAGCTCGCTCCTGCTTATACTCAGCTCTTTAGCAGTTTCATCTACAAGCTCCAAAAGTTTAGGGTCTACCTTGAAGGTTACTACCCTGCTATAGCTTTGCAGTTCCATATCTATCACCTTTTATGGTATTACCCCCTCAGTTTTACTTAGGAAATAAGGGTAGGGGAATGGCATTGAGTGTAGAGAATAAATTTACATGGCTAACCGGAAAGCTCTAGGGAGGTTAAATTGAAGGTTATAGTGTTTATTCCAACAACCACTATTATTGATGGAAACACGTAAAGGTCATCTATCTTTATTACGACGGCTCTAATATCGGTGGCTCTCTCCCATTGAGTTGTAGTTATTGACGGTGGAGATATCCTTATATCGACAAGAACACCTTTATACTTAACTCCGTCGAACTTGTAGGTTATGGGTTCCCAGCCAACCCGGGAATATAACCCCCTGCCAGTGCTCCAGCTTATGTTAAGATCCTTTCCTATAGTATAAAGTAACATCAAGGGCGCGAGTCCTGGTTCTATGGTGACGTTGAGGCCTCCTCCAACGGTAGAGGAGAAGCTAACGCTTTCCTCTAGAAAGCTTACGAACTTTGCGACGTCAAAGGGAGCATAGCCTGTCGAGTTTTTAGTAGAAGTGTTAATAGCCCTCTCAACCCTGTAAATGGAGCCTGTCTTCAGGTCAAAGTAGAACTTATAAATCTCTGTTTTGTTTTCCTCTGTCATTTTAATTAGCCCAAAACCTCCAACTTTATTTATTTTGACGTTTATATCAGCCCTTTCATTGTTATAAGCAACTGTATAAGAGAGACTTTTTACATTGCTCAATATCTTTGTCAGCGTTTGTTGTTTCTCAAGACCCTTGTATATATTGTAGTAACTCCTATAGAAAGAGTATCCGACTATGGCCGTAACCAAGGTTGCTATGAGCAGAGCAGCCGTTATGGCGAATGCCTTCGAAACCACATTCTACACCTCAAATGTGCGTCGTCCCTTTGAGAGAGCTCACATCTAGAATTTTAAGTATAGTTAGTTCCGTGCTTGCTTATTCCTATTTTGTTTACAAAAACTTACATCAATTTAAAATACCCTAAACTAGTCAAAAGGAGTTTGGTGGTAAGGAGTGACAATAGGGCTGTTAAAGGGCGTCAATGCATCTGGGCATGTGGGCTGGATCACGGTTAGATGCGCTATATGTGGTACTAGATTAAGCCTCACGGGCCAGAAGCCTAGAGGAAGTAGAAAATATGAGGCTGTATATGCATGTCCTAAATGTGCAAAGAAGTATAACGCTTACTTCTGTGCGGCTGATGCGAGAAGGCTTAAGTATAGATGCCCTTACTGTGGCAGTAAGTTAGTGCTTGTATCACCTCTTCCTGTCCCCGAGAGGTAAGCCAGAGGAAATGATAATAGAGGAAGAGTACTTTGATAAGCATTATAGGGCTTTAAAGATCGAGTTTGATGAAAGGAGAATTTATAGCATAGATTACTATTATAAGGTTAGTGGATGTAGATATTCTTGTAGCGAGAGGATCAGCCTAAATTCCTATGAAATTTGTTACCTAAAGTTAGGAGCTTGCGAAGGCGTTGTGATCAGGATTTTGAACTCCAACGTTGAGGAGTTAATTTCCTTAAGACTTAAAACTAATATTAAGGAGGATCCTGCAGAAGGTATCATATCGAGGGCCAGAGAGATCTGTATAGAGGAAGCCCGTAGATTTGTGGAGAGTGAGTGCAATGCAGTTAGAGAAGACAAAAAGGGCGCTGAGACTTCCTGAAGGTTCAGAGATCTGTCTCAGGGGATGGGTTTATAGAAAAAGAGAAATTGGCAAGAAAATATTCATTGTAATTAGAGATTCCGAGGGTATCCTTCAGACGGTCATTGACTCTGGAAGGGTTTCGGAGGAGACCTTCAATGAGGCCCTAAAGGCATCCATAGAGGCTTCAATAGAGGTGTGCGGTAGAACAGCTAGAGAACCTAGGGCTCCTGGAGGTGTTGAGCTTAGAGTTAGTAAGGTCAAAGTATGGGGTCCTTCAGAAGACTTTCCAATTAAGGGTGGTGAGGGAGTAGATTATCTTCTGGACAACAGGCATCTCTGGATAAGAAGTAGAAAACTGACGGCCGTATGGAGAATAAGGCATACGACACTCTCAGCCTTGAGGGAGTATTTGATCAACAATGGCTGGTGGGAGGTGAGCCCGCCGATATTAACACAGGCAGCAGTTGAAGGAGGGGCTACCCTCTTCAAGGTTGACTTCTTTGGTAAGGAAGCTTACTTGAGTCAAAGCGCTCAGTTTTATCTCGAAGCCCTCATATATTCTCTCGAGAGGGTGTGGAGTCTTACCACAAGCTTCAGAGCGGAAAGGAGTAGAACAAGAAGACACCTTTATGAGTACTGGCATTTAGAGCTTGAAGAGGCCTGGGCCGAAATGAGGGATTCTATGAAAGTTGCTGAAGAATTAATTTCATATGCGATCTCAAGGGTACTGGATGAGAGGTTGGAGGAGCTGGAGTTTCTTAAAAGAGATATTGAAAGCCTTGAAAGGGCAAGAAAGGGTAATTTCCCTAGCATAACTTATGATGAAGCTATAGAGCTCCTCAGGAAAAAAGGTGTCGACATAAAATGGGGTGAGGACCTTGGAGCTGACGAGGAGAGAGTGTTAACTACGTACTTTGAAACTCCTTTCTTTGTTACACATTTCCCTAAGAAGATTAAATCGTTTTACATGAAGCTCGACCCTCAAAGACCTGATGTGGTCTTAGGGTTCGATCTTTTAGCTCCAGAAGGTTATGGAGAGATCATTGGAGGAAGTCAGAGAGAGGATAGATATGAGGTTCTTCTAAATAGAATAAAGGAGGAGGGTCTGGATCCTAAGGAGTACAAATGGTACCTAGACCTTAGACGATATGGCAGCGTTCCTCATAGCGGTTTCGGTCTGGGAGTTGATAGGTTTGTGATGTGGATAGCAGGTTTAGATCACATAAGGGACAGTATACCTTTCCCAAGGTTTAGAGACAGGCTCTATCCATAAGGTGCGAAGGTTTTGAAAAAAGCCTGTGCGCTTCTCTCAGGAGGCAAGGATAGCAATTACGCATTATGGAGAGGAATTAAAGATGGTTTTGAAATAACATGCATAGCGACCGTCATACCTAGAAAAAGGGATAGCTGGATGTTCCATTATCCAGTAACGAGGTCAGTCAGACTTCAAGTGTCCTTAATGAACATGAGCGATCGATTCTATGAGATAGAGGTGAGCGGGGAGAAGGAGAGAGAAGTCGAAGAGTTGCTAAGGGGCCTAAGTGAAATATCCAAGGAAGTGGATTTTAACTATGTGATCGTGGGCGGGATAGCAAGTAACTATCAGAAAAAGAGGTTTGAAAAGGTAGCCAAGGCTTTGAATTCAGAGCTCTATTCTCCTCAGTGGGGAGAGGACCCCTCCGAATATCTCTTAAGGCTGATCAAGAGCGATTTCGAATTTATAATAACAGAGGCTAAGGTGTATGGCCTCACTAAAGAGTTCGTTGGGAGGATAGTCGATGAGGAGTTAGCAATGAAGATAATATCGAGGTCAAAGAAATACGGTTTCAACGCAGCCTTTGAGGGTGGAGAGGCTGAAACTCTAGTCCTCTATCAACCTCTTTTCGGAAATAAGAGACTCTGCGTTAAGGGGTACAGGAAGTCGCTCAGTGAATTTGAGCATATCTTCGATATAAGGAACGTCTGGATAGGTTCGAGGCTTGAAAAGTGTGTCAAGGTTATCGATGAAAGTTAAGTAACTTTAGACTATTATTCAGGGCGAATTTCAATACATCATCTACGTTAACGTTCTTAATTTTCGCGATCTCCTCGGCGGCCTTCCTTATCATCAAAGGTGTTAAGCGAAGCCCTCTATACTCATAAGGTCCGTCGCTCTCTAAAACTATATATTCTAACGGAGCTCTCTTTACCACCTCCTGATGTTTCTTCTGTATCAACACTGCCGCATTTATCGATATTTTATAACCCGATTCTCCTATGGTTTCTATCAGGCTCAATGGACCTGTGTACCAGTGGAACATGGCTCTCTTTATTTCAAATTCTCTAAGCAGGCTCAAAGCGTCCCTCCAAGCGTTAGGAGAGTGTATGTTAACCATTGCATCTAGGTCTCTAGCCACCTCAAGGAACCTCTTAAACACCTCATATTGCAAGTCTATTGTCTCTGGCACAAACTTTTTATCCAGGCCCACTTCTCCAATACACAAAATGTCTCTTCTATATATTGTTCTCATTATATCATCTAACTCGGTCAAAGAGACCTTGCCTATGTTCCATGGATGAAAGCCTGCACAAGCTACTACTCTTTCTGGGTAAAGTTCTTGAAGCTCTATTGTTCTCTTCAGGGAGGCCAGATCGTCGGAGACAGCAACTATTTTTAAATCCTTATCTTTCTCAAAAATATCCTCTATTTCCTCATTACTGAACTCATAAAGATGGCAGTGCATGTCATAGATCATTGCTCATAAACCTCCTCTTTACACTCGTCAACCTCAGGAAAACTTACTTCCTTAATATAATGAAGTATCCTAGGGGTTATAATAGCTAAAAATACTCCTGGAAGTAAGGCTACAGTTAGCTGGACTATTCGCCACCTAACTGCAAGGTCAGGACCTAGAAATGAATAAAGTCCATATTCAATACCTCCAGAGCCTCCAGGCGTAGGCACAGAGACTAAGACATAACTCGCCTCAATGGCCGCGAGCGCTCTGAGATATGACATATTATGAGAGAAAATAGGATCCCAGATGCCTTCAAGAACCATAATCCCGTAAGCATCAACGAGGTGAGAAGTTATTGTAAGCAAAACAATTATAACTAGGACTTTCTTATTCTTAATCTTTTTAAGAGAGTTAATGAAAAGAAGTCTTTGCCTTTCTATTCTACAGATCATTCTCTTTGAAATTTTAAGCCTACTATAAATGGAGTTTATCAATCTATAGTTGTTTGCAAGAAAGATGCTGAAGATCCAAAGTGAGGCTATAAAAAGGGAGATTAAAGTTATGACCCAAGATGTCAGTCCCGTTAGGGGCAGGAAAATCAGAAATAATGATGACCAAAGGGTATCGGAGAACGTTTCAACGGTTGTTATTCCAAAAGTCTCACCTATCTCTGCTTGATTATAGCTTCCTATAACTGACGCTCTCGTAGGGTTGCCTCCAAGGCCTGCCGGTGTTATTGTTGAAGCGAACTTCCCCAAAAATCTCGCTAGAAGACAGTAATGAAACCTCAGCCCTTTCCCAGATTCCTTTGCAAGGACTTTAAGCCTGAGACTCCTTATGAATTCAGCAACTACTAAGACAAGTACAGCTAGAACGTATCTAGATAGGCTCATGCTTTTAACTATATTAATGAGTTTTAAGGGATTTCCTGCCAAAATAGTTAATGCTAAGAACGATATCGTGAAAAGGGCTACAATACCGCCCACTATCTTCTTGCTAGAGCTTGCATTAGCTCCTTGCGATCTCTGCGAGCCTTTCATAATATTTCAGCCCATTTCCAGTCAATGGCATAACAAAGTCATCATTTATACCAAGGACTTTAAGTGCCTTAAGCCCAGCCCATGCAGCCGCAGAGGAAGGTTCAACTATAAACCCCATTGACAGGAGCTCCTTTGTGGCGCTTTTTATGGCGTCATCCCCAACTATTATAACTCCTCCATCAGAGGAAGCGACCGCCTCCACCATAGAATCTATTCTTGGTGGTTTCTTCAGAACTAGGGCATCTGCAAGTTTCGACGTTTTACCTCCAACTTCAGCAAGAACTTTAACTCTGTCCTTTAGAGATGCTGCCTCTGAGGCCTGTACAGCATATATCTTGGGTTTTAGACCAAGTTCCTTGAAACCTTTATAGAGGCCTAGGAGTAAAGTTCCGCTGGACACTGGAACAATAAAGCTCCAGTCCCCATAATCTTTCAGTTCATAGGCAATAGTTTTCATGCCTTCAATAAATATGGGGCTGTATGCATCGGCAACATAGAAG
>JALWOJ010000139.1:18097-55558 GCA_026995555.1 Acidilobaceae archaeon
CTGACATCTTCGCTGCAACTTCGGAGGCTTCGTCCCTGGTTTCGGTCTCTATAAGCTCGGCACCAAGCGATCTCAAAAGCATCTTCTTGCCCCTTCCAGCCCCTTTAGGGACGATGATATGTGCCTTTAGTCCAAGGTAAGTCGAGTACATAGCTACAGACAGCCCTGTATTCCCGCTTGAGTCCTCAACAACGCATCTATATCCCAACCTTTTAGCTAGCCACACACTGAGTGCTGAACCTCTGTCCTTGAAGCTACCGCTAGGGTTGAGGTACTCTAGCTTGAAAACAACTTTGCTATCTTCAAAGCTTCTCTCAACCAGCGGCGTCTTCCCTTCACCTAAAAGGGGACCCTTAGGCTTAGGTATTTCGCCCTCGAGCTCAAGAGGCCTTTTGCATTTAGGACAAAAGGGTTTGTATGAGTTTTCGATTGAGTATCCACATTTTGGACAATAGAGTCTCCATCCTTCTTTCATTAATTATCCCTCAGGAAATTAACGAGTACTTTGATTAGGACTAAAAACATTTTTGGGCTTAGCCTATGTCAGTCAGCTCCCCTTCTCACTTTCCTGGAAGCTCAATACATTCTTTATCATGGCTGCAAGGTGGGGAGGCTTAGTATACCATTTATCATAAGTATATTTTTTGCTCTTGTATGATAACTCTACAACATCCCCAGCATCTCTAACAGTCATAACTATTTCTGAGCCTCTTATAAGGCTGAAACTGTTCTTGCCCCTTGGCAAAACCTTTAAATTGTACTTCGGCAATATGGGTCTAATCTCCTCCAAGACCTCTTGTATGTAGTCGCTCACTTTATGCCACCACTTTCTCGAAACTTGGCAGGGCTTAATAAAAGTGTCTTGAACCCAAAATGAGGAACTTGCGTGGGCTTAATATTTAATTTCTTTATACATAAACTAGACAATAGTGAAAAGGGTGAGTGTTTAATGGTTTCTGTGGAAGATATAAAGACTATAACTGTTGTTGGAGCGGGCACAATGGGCCATGGTATTGCTGAAGTTGCCGCTATGAGCGGATTTAAAGTGTATCTGGCTGATATCTCAGACGACATATTGAACAACGCTTTAGGTAAGATAAAGTGGAGCCTTAGCAAGCTAAGCGAAAAGGGACAGCTGAGAGAAAGCGTTGAAACCATTATGTCCAGAATAACACCTGTGGTCAACCTTAAAGACGGAAACTATACAGAGGAGTTCGCTAAGGTGATCTCCCAGAGTGACTTTATCATAGAAGCTATACCGGAGAGGATAGACCTTAAGCAGCAGCTCTTCAAGTTCCTGGATCAACATGCTCCCAAGCATGCGATATTAGCCACAAACACCAGCAGCTTACCTATAAGTGAGATAGCTGCCGCGACTGGAAGACCCGAAAAGGTTGTCGGCATGCACTTCTTCAACCCTCCGCCACTCATGCCACTAGTTGAGATAATAAAAGGAGATAAGACGAGTGACGAGACCGTCAGCGTAGTTTACGATTTAGCTAAAAAGTTTGGAAAGCAACCTGTGGTTGTCAAGAAGGACGTGCCAGGCTTCATAGTGAATAGGATACTTGGCAGGTTCCTAAATGAGGCCTGCTGGATGGTCGCTAGAGGCAAGGCCAGCATAATAGAAGTTGACAGTGCTGTGAGGTACAAGTTAGGATTCCCAATGGGAGCCTTCGAGCTCGCAGACTACAGCGGTATAGACGTGTTCTACCTGGTCTTCACAGCAATGGTGCAGAGAGGCATGAAGATGACTGGATGCCCACTCTTTAAAGAAAAGTTCGACAAGAAGGAGTATGGTATGAAGACAGGAAAAGGTTTCTATGAGTATCCTGCTCCCGGAAAGTATGTTAGACCAAATATACCTAAGGACGCTGGTGAAAAAGTAGATGTTGTAATGCTAATGGCCCCGGCTATCAATGAGGCAGCGTGGTTACTAGAAAACGACGTGGCTACCATGGATGATATTGATAAGGCTGTCATGCTTGGACTTGGCTGGCCAAAGGGAGTGTTTGAGTATGCAGATGAGTTTGGGATAGACACGGTTGTAAACGCTTTAAAGAAGCTCAAGGAGGAGACCGGTTTCGAGGAGTATGAACCGAACAAGCTTCTTGTCAAGATGGTTCAGGAGGGAAGGCTTGGCAGAAAGGCGGGAAAGGGCTTTAGGGAGTATAGGCCCGTTGAGGAGATAGCTAAGGAAACGTTGCTCATAAGGTTGGAAAAGCCAATCGCCTGGATAATATTTAACAGACCCGACAAGCTTAACGCTATTAACGACAAGCTTCTTAAGGAGCTTAGTGAGACCTTGGATGAGCTTGAGCTAAATGACGAGATAAGAGTAGTTGTGCTGACGGGCGCAGGAAGGGCCTTTAGTGCTGGAGCTGATGTCAGCTCCTTCGTTGGGATAACGCCAATAAAGGCGGCCATATTCTCCAGAAAGTTCCAGGAGGTAAACCTCAAGATAGAGTATTATACTAAGCCCGTGATCGCGGCCCTTAACGGATATACACTTGGAGGAGGACTAGAAATAGCTATGAGCGCAGACTTCAGGATAGCCTCTGAGACGGCTGTCCTCGGGCAGCCGGAGATAAAGCTAGGAATAATTCCTGGAGCTGGAGGTACTCAGAGACTAGCTAGACTGATAGGTAGAAGCAAGGCTAAAGAGCTAATCTTCACCGGCGATTACATACCTGCAAGTGAAGCTCTAAAGCTTGGTCTTGTAGACAAAGTTGTTCCACCAGAGAAACTGGAGGACGAGGTCAGGTCATTCGCATTAAAGCTTGCTGAGATGCCACCTTTAGCGGTCATGCTAGCGAAGTATGCAATTAACTATGGACTGGAGACTAACATATGGGCTGGACTGGCAATAGAATCCTCTGGCTTTGGACTCTTATTTAGTACTGAGGACATGGCTGAGGGCGTTACGGCATTTCTCGAAAAGAGGAAGCCAAAGTTTAAGGGTAAGTAAACTTTAAACCTTATTGTTAATATATCATTCTAATCAAAATTGTTGATTTTTTCTAAATTCACTCCAACGCTCGATGTCTCATCCAAATTAAAGTAATGTTTTGCCATTTTTCTTATGACTTCCTTCAGTCTTGCCATAACTCTATATGAGTGCCATCCTAGCTCCTCAGCTACAGAGTCCCAACTTTTACCCTGAAGGACTTTCGAAACTAAGATCCACTCCTCCTCCTTTGAAATCTTAGGCCTCTCTTTGGGATCTTGCAACCAATACATCCTTGCCAAACTTCTTATCAGGTCCGTCGCGGCCTCATAGGTCATCGGTCCCCAGCAATATACCCAAAGCCTGTCCTTCTGTATTTCGTCAAATTGTGGAGCCTTGGCTTTAATTATTCCCTCTGATCCCTGACTTAGTAACATTATTGCCACTTCAGTCTCTAAATCCCTATATGTGTCGTAGAGGCTATCTATTAACTTTAACTTAAATTCCTTAAGGGCTATATTTATAGCCCTCCTGGCACTCTCGCTTATAGGCTTCATAACCAGCGTTGTGAACTCTCCACTAACAGGGTTTCTATCAGGGCTTAGGTGAAGGGCTACGAACCCGTTCTTTAACCAGAACCTAAGAAGCTGTTCATTGACTCCAAAGCCACTGCCTAACCAATCATATCCCCTTTCAATGCTCTCTTTGTAAAGGTGTTCGAGGAGCTTGCTTCCTATACCCCTGTTCTGAACCTCTGGATGGGTCGCTATTCTGACTATTCTCCAACCTTTCATTTTTCCAAACTCCTTTATTCTGGCATGTTTAAGCATTCTGTCCGGTATTATGTTGCCTGGAGTCTTTTCGCCCCTTAGAAGCTTCTCTATAACGTCGTCGTTAAGCCCGCCCTCCTCTGCAACTTGAGCAGCTGCAACGATCTTGCCCTGAGAAGTTCTCATAGCTCTGATGCGGTGATGAGGAGCATCTGCCAGCATCCCCAGGTCGTCAGGCTCATTTCTGTAGTGAGCCATAACGTATATGCCAAAAAGCTCTCTTAGCGTCTTCTCTCCCTCTTCGCTAAACAGCCATTCAGGATCCAGCTTCACATACTCAAGATTGAGGTTCTTTATGTCTTCCAGATCCTTCTCATCAAGCTCAGCAGGCTCGGCATCTAATAACAAGACGTCGAACAACCACCTCTCTATAGGATCATCTCTAGCATACCTTATTGGCTCATTCATATCGATAAGTTTGAGAATAGTGTTCTTATCCTCCTTTATTTTCTTGAGAAACCTTATGTTGAAACCTCTTCCCGCACCTTCATAGCCATGAATGGTTGCTGCAAAGACTATTCTTCTGTGAGCCCTCCATATTTTATGAAGTAGAGGAACGTGTATTCCGCTCGCCTCGTCAACCGCTACGATGTCGCCCTGGAGCTTAGGTATTGTTGCAGGCTCCCAGTATTCTAGGCTAAAGCCATTTCCTTGAATCTCAATTATCTTCCCTCCTCTCTTTATGGGCTTAGGAGAAAGGCCCAGCTTTTCAGCAGCCTTGAAGGCAAGCTCCATTAAGCTTTGAACGTTAGAAAGGCTCGGAGCCGTTACTAGTATTCGTACCCTATGCTTAACATTCTTAAGCAGGTATGCAAGTCCTATAACCCCTATACCTACGGCACAACTCTTGCCTCTGCCTCTGTCAGCCGTTACAACTATAACCTTCTTTTTGTTTTTGGGCGGTTTATCGTAGAACCATTCAAGTTCCTTGATTACTTTGACTTGATCATTCGTTAATGCAAGCTCGTAGAGTTCTCTGGGGAACAGCCTCTGCGAAGGTATGGTTATTTCTTCCTTTGGTCTAGCACCAACCTCTAAAACATTGCTGTATATCATCTTGTTCTTATCTGAGTCATAGATGAAGATGTTGTTATGAGACATGAGCTTTCTCTTGAACCACCTTATAAATATGTGTCTGGGTTCAGTAAATCCTTCTATTAGTAGCTTTTGTTTGAAAATGGTGAGAAAAGTATCCCATGAATCCCAAGAAGGCGTTTGAACGACGATAAACCCTCCTCCTTCAACAACTCCTATAAGCCTTCCAACGTCATTAGGCTTTAGATCGTTGGTCAAATCGAGGACCAGGGCTTGAAAGGTCGTCCCCAAGTACTTTTCGCTCTCCTCATAGCGGGCGGTAGTTTGATGTAAAAGTGAAGCCTTTTCCTTTATTGCTCGCTTAACTATTTCCTTCCTCAACTTTGCATCCTCAAACTCATCATGGAAGACATAGAGAAGCTCTAAGGGCCTTTTGCCAGCTATCTTTTTGTAGGCATCCTCATAGTAAAGTAGGGCTTTGGCAGTTATTGAGCCGACCTTAACAGGATCGCTTCCAGCTACAACTAACAGAAGTCTATGTCTTGCAGGTATTGTTATCTTAAACGCTTTTTTGACCTTCTGTAGTGCCCTAAGAGCCTTGCTGGTAGCATGCCTATTGAGGTCCCTCACAACTTCAGTAGCATCTCTTATTATCTCAGCCCTGCTTCGTGCCACGTCATTAGTCACCATGGAGCCATCGTATAAGGTACTCGGGCTGGCTCTTAATAAAGAATATCTTCTAAGCTATTATATTTTAGTTGGCATTTAGGTGGCAAAAACACTTCGGGGAGCAGGGGTGAAGGTTAAGGAGAACGATCACGTTTTTCTTATAGTTGAGAGCAGAGGTAGGAGAAAGGAGCATCTTTTCAAGGCTACTCGAGGCAACGTCTATTCCACAATAGCAGGGACTCTTAGAGGTGACGATTTGATAGGAGTCGAGTGGGGCTCCGTTCTAGAGCTTCAGGCTGGAAAAGTCTACGTTCTTCCTCCCACTAGATATGAAATAATGATGAGGTTATTCGAAAGAGCAGGTCAGGTCATATACCCTAAGGATCTTGGATACATAGTAGAGGTCTCCGGAATTATGCCTGGAATGACCGTTCTTGAGGCTGGAGTAGGTTCAGGGTTCTTAACGGCAACTCTTGCAATGATTGTTGGCAAAGATGGTAAGGTTATAGGGTATGATGTTAGGAAGGAAGCTATCGAATTGACTCGAAGAAATTTAGAAAGGTTAGGTTTACTGGATAGGGTAGAGCTCAGGCTTGGAGACGTAAAAGAGGGCGTTGAAGAGAGGAATATTGATGCAATATTTTTGGATATGCCCGATCCTTGGGAGGCGTTGAAGGTTCTCCATAAGAACATCAGAGGTGGGGCTCCCGCAGTCGCTTTCGTCCCAACGTTTGATCAGCTGGAGAAGATATATGTGCAGCTCGTCGATAGAGGTCTTTATATAATTCAAGAGGCTGTTGAGATACTAAGGAGGGAAATAGAGGTAAAGCCAGGGGCTACCAGACCCTCCACCCAAATGGTCGGTCATACTGGCTATATAGTTCTTCTAAGAAAAATCATTCGGTGACCTCAACATCAGTTCCTTGACTTTCCTCTTCTGCACTCTTGATCTCCTCCCTCTCCCTGAGCTCTCTCATCTTCTGTGTCGTAACGGCGAACTCATGTTCAACATCTCCTAAGGGCCCCTTAAGCCTTTCCGGAAGAGTCTCTAGAGTGTCTTCCGGTCCATAACAAATTAATCTGTCCCCTGCCCTTAAAATCAGATCTCCTTTAGGAGCTCCTATGTATATTTCTCTGTCCTTACTCTTTCTAAAAACCCCGAGGATGAGGACACCTTCTTCATCAAGTTTTAGCTCCCTTAACGATCTCCCCTCTAGCCAGCTACCTGGCCTGACTCTAAGTATGGAGATCGAATATCCCCTGCTGAGCCCCAGCACCTGTTCATAGTCGAGAACCTTAATGCTAGTCCACTTGTTTAGAGCCCATGCTATGATTCTGCTCATAATTCTATCTATGAACTTTGATCTTGAGAAGGCATAGAGGCCTGCGAGACCAACAGCTATCCATACCGTGTTCCATAGCATTTGCCTCGAGGTCTGACCGATATACGTTAATATCAAAGAGGCCATAGCTGATGTTATCCCAGCGCTGCCGAGCAACATTAACAACCTTATTATTCTGCGTCTAACAGGATGCGAAACAACGTATTCCGATTCAGATGTTGTAAATCCTACGCCTGAAAAGGCGGACTGGGCTTGAAAGGCAGCAACTTCTCTGGAAAGGCCAGTCATTTGAAGCGCTATGGTACCTATCCTTATTATTATTATCGAGGAGAAGATGACCAATAGAAACGTTATCAGAGCCGCTGGCACCAAGTTCCACAGACCCGCTTGCTTTTGGAACCTGAAACCTAATTACTATTTCTCAAGCTCTCCTTAGGGTCCATATTTTTAGGCTCCCCCTCTGTCTCTGTTCAACAAGTCCCTCTCTTTCAAGTTTTCTTAGATGGGCTAAGGCCTCTCCCATAGCGAAGAACCGTTCTGGGTAGGGATATTCATCCCAGGTCCTGTATCTGACCCTCCACTTTATCCTCTTCGCTATTTCATAGCCCGTCAAAGGTCCAAATCTTTTCAGTATTTCAACCACCTCATTTAGCCTATTTTCATGATGCTCTAAGAGCTCCTTAGCTCTCTTAACGGGATCCTTGATTATATCTCTATGACCTGGGTAGGCCACTTTAGGCTTTAACTCTATGATCTTCCTAAGACTGTTCATATAGTCGCCTAAAGGATCGGTCTCCCAATAGTGTATTGTCACATGAGGTGTTATCTCCAATAGCATCGTATCTCCAACAAACATTATTCCGCTCTTCTCATCCCAAAGCACTATATGTCCCGGAGTATGTCCAGGAGTCCACACTACCTTGAGGTTTAGTTCGCCTATTTTCAACGTATCACCATCATCTAAGGGAACCATTTCAACGGTATCTAAGTCTTTATATGCATCAAGAAGTTTAATAGCTGGGTGGCTTTCTCTGATCATTTTGGCCTCCTCTTTAGGCATTCCATGCTCAAGGAAAAGGCTTATTGCCGCGTCAACAAACTCATCCACTTTACCCTTGGCTATTTCCATATCGACCCTTCCTATGAACACCTTGGGATTCGAGGTCTCAGAAAGGAGGACAGTCATAGTTGAATGATCCACGTGGAAGTGTGTTAGGATCACGTTATCTATGCTACATAAGTCTTTCCCTACCTCCCTAAGTCCTTTCGCTAAACTTAGGATGCTCTTTGAGGAGAGCATACCAGAGTCTATAAGCCAAGAGTTGGCATCTTCATTTATAAGATATACGTTTACATAAGCCAACGACCTTATCGGCAGCCACACTTTCAATCTATGAATGTCAGCCAATGCTATTATCCCATTCACAAGCCAAGGAGATTCTAGTATTAAAAGTTGTCATCTGATGTTTTTGAGATTAAAAACTTATATAGTTAGCAGCTACCAACTTTTGTTATTTAAGGAAATTTAGGTGGGGATATAATTCTTTTTAAAGGTGTTTAATTATGGGTCTTAGAACTCCTGAGGAGTACATTGAAAGTTTGAGGGATGGGAGAGAAATATATTATAGGGGTGAAAGAGTTTCCGATGTAACAAGACATGAGATCCTCAGTGCGGCGATCAGACATGCATCAGATCTCTTTAAGCTACAGTTTGACCCTAGGTATAAAAACATGTTAGTTTATAATGATCCTGAATACGGAGAGATCAGCTCATTCTATAAGATCCCCAGAGGCCCTTCGGATTTAAAAGAAAGGTTCAAACTAATATATGAGACAACAAGATATGGAAGGGGCATGTTCAACATCATAAAGGCCATAGGATCTGATGCCCTCTTTGCCCTAATGATAGTGACTAAAAGGATGGATAAGCAGCTGGGGACAGACTATTACAGAAGGGTAATGGAATATTACAAATACGTCGTCAAAAACGACCTTGGCCTGGCCGTGGCACAGACCGACGTAAAAGGGGACAGATCTCTTAGACCTCATCAGCAACATGATCCAGATCTTTATCTAAGGATCGTGAAGACAAATGAGAAGGGAATAGTGGTTAGAGGAGCAAAGGTTCACACAACTCAGGCCATAGCCGCTAACGAGCTAATAGTTCTTCCCACAAGGGCCATGACTGAAAAGGACAAGAGCTATGCCGTTGCCTTCGCCATTCCTGTCAACACCAAGGGCTTAAAGTTAATATCAAGGCCGATGAAGGCTGTTGAGGAGGCGTTGAGAGATCCTAGCTTCGTGATGGGCAAAATGAACGTTGAGAACGAGACGCTTACAGTTTTTGATGACGTATTTGTGCCCTGGGAAAGGGTCTTCATGGCCGGGGAGTGGCAGTTCGCAGGATCCTTGGCAGTAACGTTTCCCATATTTCATAGATTTACTGCCATATCCTATAGGGCGGCAATGGCAGACCTTCTCCTAGGCATTGCAAAGTTGCTGGCAGAGTATAACGGTGTTGACAACAAGTCTCACATAAGGAGGGACATTGTTGAGGTCATAAAATATAAGGAGCTCTTAATTTCAACAGCTTTGGCTTCGAGCGATCTGTGTATGATAGATGAACTCACAAAAATAGCCATACCAAACATAATAATAACTAACGTCGGAAAGCTGCTTGCAAATGAAGGATATCTGGATGTGGTAAAGCGTGTGATAGACGTTGCTGGAGGTCTTGCTGCAACAGCTCCAAGCCTAAAGGACTTTGAAAGCCCGGAGATTTCTCACTATTTAGAAAAGTACTTGGTTGGAAAGAAGGGAGTTAATGCCAAGGATAGAGTTGCTCTCTTCAACTTACTGAGAAGCCTGATATCATCGTTTGGAGCTCTCTTCGGCGTCGCGATGATGCATGCAGAAGGTTCTATAGAGGCCAGCGTTATAGAGCTCTACAGATCGTACAATTATAACTCAAGCAAAGAATTGGCCCTCTATGCGGCTGGGATCAAGGATAGTATTAAACTATTTGACAAATCGTAATTTAAGCAGGAAAGTAAAAATAGTTCTTTTTTAAGTTCTAGCAAGTGTGCTGCTGAAAGTCAATACAGAACCTTTTCTAAAGTAATGAAATTTCAGAGGTCAACCTCTTAGCTCATGTAAATGGATTAGGGAGGTAGGAAGTAAGAGATCATCGGGGATGATGAGCGGCTTGGCAGGCCATAGGGCCCGGAGGGCCCTATGGGCTGAGTCCGGTAGGCTGGCCTTTTCCCTCATCTTAAGTGTATTATTATGCGTGGTATATAATTTTTATACTAAGAAGGTACAGACTCTCTGATTTATGTTATGTCTCCACAGGAAAAGTCTATTGCTGATGCTCCTGTCACTGCTATAAGTAGCGGTAGTATCATTATGATCTAGAAAACTTTAGTTTATACCGATTGTTACAAGTTCGACCAGCTGAAGCTCTTAAAGAGCCCTCAAGAAAATCCTAGAACATTTTAAGGATGAAATGAATGATAAGGTCTTTATGGTGCGGGGGGTGGGATTTGAACCCACGCAGGCCTACGCCATCGGGTCCTAAGCCCGACCCCTTTGACCAGGCTCGGGCACCCCCGCACCAAAATCAAGTTATTATAAAAGGAGCTTTAAGTTTTAAGAAGAAAAGGGATTTAGAGAGGAGGTTACTGCTTTCCTAACATTCTCTTGAGCTCATTTATTCTTTCTTCAACGCTCTTTAGTTCCTCTTCGAGCTCCCTCTTGTACTCCTCCAGAGCCCTAAGTTCGTCCTCTGGACTCAGGGGCGGCGGAGGTGGCGGCATGTATGGAGTTGCTGGCGGATAAGGGTAGTAGTAAGGGTATGGCGGAGGTGGCGGTGGGTAATACCATCCCCAGGCTTGTTGTGATCCCCTTTTCTGTTGGCCCTCCTCTTCACTCTCCTGCTGGGCCCACCAGGGCCCTCTGCCTCCTCTGTACCTCCAAGGCCACCAGGCTGTCATTTTTGTCACCAGGGATACCAGTACCACCAAGGTAGTCTAGGTACGTTCCAGTAGTAATATATTGGTGGGACCCGACCATAGTACCTAAGGTACCATCCAGCTCCGGGTCCATAAAGGTACCTGCAGTAACCTCTTCCTAGGTACCATCCAGGCCTCAGCCATGGGGGCAAGAAGCTCCAAGGTCCATTCCCGGGCCAGGGACCGCTCCAGCCCCATCTCCAGCCTCCTTTCCACCAGGCCATGTTTCCTCTCACCTCTCAGTTCTCTCTATTTTGTGCTATAGCACAAAATGAGTTTATAAATTTTTCCTCTTGTTAGTACGTCTCAGAACTTATAATAATGGGCCTTCCCTCAACAACAGCCAAAACTATTTTCTTCCTTGCGCTGTTAACCGTTCTCCATAACGTCCCTCTTGAGATCCCCATTCTTTTAGCGGCCTCCTCTTGGGTAAGTTCCTCAATGTATACAAGCCTAAGTGCTTCTACCTCATCAGGGGTTAGGACTATAGGCTCCTTTGGTGGAAGAGGGGTTCCATCACTAGAATGAGGAATAAAAACTATCTCTCTAGGTCTAAAGGATAAAAACCTTGGCTTGGGGGGCCTTCCAGGTCCCCTTCTCCACTTCCAGCCCCAGCCCTTCAATACAGGCTACACCACTACCTGCCCTTTAGGTCATTAACTATCACTTCAGCAACCTTCCTGCCTGAGAGAAGCATTCCAGTAAATGTCGGTCCCATTCTGGGAAGACCATAAAGAGCTGCGACGGCCATTCCTGTAGCATAGAGCCCCGGAAGAACCCTTCCAGTTTTCTCAACAACAATCTTATCTCCGACCTCACTGTATACAGGCTTGTCTCCTGGAACTTTAATTCTTGACTCAGGAAGCTTCTTCTCAACAACCCTCAGCACATAGGCGTCATGACCTGTAGCATCCACCACAGCTCTCGAGTAGAAGAAGAGGGGGTCTACATGAAGTCCAGAGAGCTCTATTGCAGACCATATTGCTGCAACACCGCAAATTCTTAAAGGATTATCCCTAAATATGACATCCTCAACATGAATGCCATTTATTATCTTTGCTCCAGCATCTATTGCTCCAGTCGCAAGCTTCGCCATGAACTCAGCAGGATCTACAACGATAAGATCTTCAACAATCCTGTAATGCATATTGAAGTCCTTAACTATATCCTCGGCCTCTCTTGAAGCAACTATCTTTGGGAAGAGCATACCTCCTCCTCCTATTCCTCCCCCAAAGGAGAGCCTCCTCTCAAGAACGTAGACCTTCAGCCCGTTTTCAGCTAGATATTTTGCAGCTGTTAGGCCTGAAGGGCCAGCACCAACAATTATGACGTCGCTATGGGAGGCTGAAGAAAGCTCCTTTGATGCCTCAGAAATGATCACTTTAGTTATCTTAGCCTCAAAAGGCTCCTCTTCCAATCTTAAAGCACCCTGCTAAGAAAGAGAAATTTAAGGTATTTAAGATATGAGTATTTACAATGGTTAGCAAGTGGGTTATCTTAAAAGAGAAGGTAGGTAGTGTAACAAGTTATTGAACTCATTGGACTGCTCTTGGACGCGAGTTTTGCAGTATTTACCTTGTTTAACTCATACAAGACCAGGAATGCTAAAGAGTTCAGCAAAGTCCGCATGAATGTCCTGAAACCCTATGAACACCTTTATGGGAAGCTTAGTTATCGACTCTGCGAGAGTCAGCATTTTGTATGAAAAGGGATCTGGCTTTTCTGGAGTGAATATTAAGATTAACCTCAGTTCATAGTAAGCTCCGTAGAGTCTCTCCTCTGCTATCTTTTTTAGCAGCCACTCCCTCAAATCCCTCACAAGCTTAATTATATTGATGAACGTTCTCCAGCTGACTTTAGGAGCTCTCACGGCTAGGGTAGACATTCCCTTACATACAACAAGCATGAATGTGTCATCTCTAAGACTTTCTGGCTCCTCCCCTATAAGAAACTCGAAGCAGGTCATCCTTAGCAAAACCTCTGGGGGCCGAGCTCTATCTCTCTTAAGATCTGAGTCCTTTCAAGGTATATTTCCTCTGAGGGGGCTAAAAACTCGTCCTCGTTAAAGCCTCTAGCAAACTGAACTGAGTTCAAGGAGCCATCTTCCTTAAGCCTGTAGACGGATATGATGTTTGGATCTAGAGCCAGTGACTCCTCCTCGCGACTCACATAATTGCCTCTCAAGTATAGGAGGGCCAGATTATTTATCTTGTATAGGAAGTAATCGCTATCCGTGGAAATGAGTAGGAACTTGTTATGCTCCTTAACTTTAGCGGCAATAAGCTGTGCAAGCCTCAAGATCCGTTCTGGATGCAGACACAGCTCAGGGTTTTCAATAACGATAGTCTTTGGGCTGGGAAGTAAAAGGGGCAAGGCGATTGGAAGGACGGAGGCTATTGGACAATAGGTCTTGCTTAGATCAATGTTTTCTTCCTCATCTGTAACTACTCCTTCCTCCCATAATGATCTCAACTCTAGAGATTCCATCAATCTTTTCAGCCAGTAGTCTTCGACTTTTGAAGCTCTTCGCAGTGCCGTCTCGATAACACGTCTTTGCTCGTTTACTATCATCATGAATCTCGGCAACAGCTCTGGAACTTTGAGTAGTCTGCCCAAGAGAACCCTTTCATAGCCTAAAAGAAGGGGATCGAATATCTCAAGGGCTTTCGCCTTAATCCCAACCTTAGACCTGAGGTTTTCTTCACTAGTCTTGATAAACATTTTTAGACCTTCGTCTGAGATGTTAATTCTTATGCCGATACCTTCAGGATCCAGCACTATCTCTGAATAGGCAGTTGAGGTTTCGACCATAATTTTTGCCGCCAAAGAACCTTTGTCTATAAGCGAACTTGGAAAGTCACTTATGACCTCGGGGCCGAGTGTTTCAACCATCCTTTCAGCAGATTTAACGTAATCCTCCTCATCCCTAGCCCTTTCTGTGCTGAAGAGAGAGACGTAAAGAGGGTTGAGAGTTCTAAGAGTTAGCCAAAAACTTCTAAGGATAAGTGATTTTCTTTTCCAGCTTCTCCCAAGGAGCAGAGTTAACGGTTTTACAATCATCTCAAAATTATTAATACCCTTTAGTCCCTTTGCCCTAAAGATGTAATACAAAGGCCCCTTCCTCCTAGGGCATTTATTTCTATACATGATCTTCATTGGTACACACCTTTAAAGGTCTTGATCTTAAAAAATTCTCACTGAGGCTGAGGAGGCTTGCCTTTGGAAGTAGAGATGAAAATACCTGTAGACTGTTCAAAGTTTGAATACCTTCTAGAACAAATAAGTTACAAGAAGCCTAGGATAGGTAGACAGGTCGTCGAGGAGGATCATTATTTTGCCCACCCGTGCAGGGACTTCTCTATAACAGACGAAGTTCTTAGAGTGAGATATTCAGATAATGGTATAACATTGACTTACAAAGGCCCTAGGATCGAGGTTGGTGATGCTTTCAAAACCAGAGAGGAGATAGAGGTTAAGCTAAAGGAGGGCGATATAAAGTCTCTCCTCGAAAAGCTTGGCTTCAAGGAAATAGCCGTCATAAGGAAGAGAAGGACTTACATTGAGGTTGAAGATTTTATCGTGACATTTGATGATGTCGAAGATCTTGGTTGCTTCGTTGAAATAGAGTCTACAGGACAGCCAGACCCCACCTTCTTAGCAGATCTAATGTTTGAGAGAAGAGAGTACACTCCGATTAAAGAGACGTATCTCGAATTGTACCTAAAGAAGAAAAAGGCTGAGGAGATCTTTAAGGATGTCTAAGATACGGAGGTAGATCTTTTGGAATAGGAAGGCTAGAAGAGGCTAGAATAACTATAGTTGAGAACTTCGATCATGCGGTTCTAGTTGTTAAAGATGTCATGGGGGAATATCACGCATATTATGCCAATGCCTCTAGGGTACTAGGAGCAAAGGGGCTTATAGCTAAAATAAACGGGCGCGTTGCGGGATCAACGATCTTTTACAGGATAGAAGGTCCTCTGTCTTTAGGCGTAATCTACTACGTTGCGGTCTATCCAGAGTTTCAAGGGAATAGTATCGGCAAGGTCCTTGTCCTTAGTGCTGAGGAGGTTCTAGGCGATGTTGATGTATACCTCGCTACTATAGAGAAGGAAAACGTTGTAAGCCAAAGGCTATTTTCGTCATTAGGTTATATTTTGGTAGACATGAACTCCCTCTATTTAAGGGACTCATCACTAACTAAAGCTTTGAAGATGGCCGCTTGTGCATATGAAGATGATGTAGCAGCTTTAAAGTCTGTAAAGGTGGATGTTAACAGCACCATTAATATGTTGAAAATAAAGGACATGATAAGGGTAATTAAAAAAGTATGGAAGAAAGGATGTTATAAACCGTGGTTAAGGTTGCTCTCTTCTAGAGATCCTTATAAGAGTCTCGAGTAGAGCTTCAGCCGCTAATTTAACCTTATCTTCAAGCTCCTCATGGCTTCTTAATTTTTCCTTTCCAGGAACTACTAAGTTGTCCGAGGCGATCAAAATGGCAGCAGACCTGTACCTCCTTGCCCAGGAAAGGCTAAAGAGGGTTGCTACCTCCATCTCTATCGCTATAACTCCCATCTCTGACAGTCTCTTGGCCATGTTTGGATTTTCGGTATAGAAGGCATCGCTACTATATACTGGTCCTATGAAAGTCCTTCCTCTTTTTCTGGCCTCCTCGGCAAGTAGAGCTGTTATGAAGGGATCTGGGGAGGCTGGTGGTAATATCTCGCCGAAGTATTGCCCTAAGGTACCTCCAGGGTTATGAGCAGCTCCTGTGGCAACAACAAAGTCTCCTATATCTATTTCCTTTATTAAGCCTCCACAGGTTCCAAGCCTTATCATAACCTCAGCTCCCAGAGCTCTAAGCTCTTCAAAGACAATAGCGGCGCTGGGGGCTCCTATGCCATGAACGGCCACGCTAACTTTCAAATCCTTATATGTTCCTGTATATATCAGAAAGCCTCTAGCTTCATTAACTAACTCGCTTTCCTTTAGAAAGTTCTCAGCTATGAACTTAGCTCTGGCAGGGTCTCCAACAACTACAACATACTTCGATACATCCTCTGGAGAAGCCTTAATGTGTTGGGGAGTTATCAAGATATCGACCTCCTGGCTGAAAAGTTTATCTCCCTTTAATAAAAAGAGCTTCCCTCCAAGTAATTCATAAATATAGATGTCCGTAAATGCTATATTTGTGGATGTCTGAAGACTCCAATACTGAATGACTTAGATGATGACCTCTACCCCTTGAGGAACTCTTATTCTAAATTAAGTTCATTGATAACGAATATTAAGAGTAGAAGGAAAGACTAGAGAATAGGCGGGGGGTGTAGGAACTGAAAATTTTTGACAGTAATGTGGGCTTTCGCTTGGCGTTCTCAATGACTGCCACCCTTGTCACAGCTCTTCCTCTAACATTTGTTATCTTCTATTCAATCAGAAATCCTCTCGTATTTCTCTCCTTGCCCCTCGCTTTTATTATCTATTATTTTGTTGCAGAGAGGATCTTGGAGGGTGCAGCAAGCTTTGTTGTGAGATTTTTGGAATTAGGTGATAAGCTCTTGGATTTTACTGAGGGTTTTGATGACTTTAATCCTGATCAGGATCTTGAAGATTCTTCTTTGGACTTTCCAGATGAGTACTTATTGTATGTTTGGGGGCTTGTTGGTAGTCTTCAGAACGAGATCATTTCCAATAGAAAATATAACATATATGTGATAGTTGTCGATGATGGTTATCCAGTTGAAATGTACCCCTATCCTTCAAACGAGCAAAGTTCTATAGATCTCGACGATGAGACTTTCTCTGAGGGAAAGGCGTTCAAGGCTGAAATAAGGGATGAGAGAACTCTCTTCGTTTACATACCTTTAGATGTTTTTGAGAAGTTGGGCAAGGCCTGCGAAAAGGGTGATGGGGAGAAGATAAGAATTAATGATGAGAAAGAGGCGCTAAGCCTCTTTATGCTAGCCAAGGTACTAGCCTCTGCTCTAGGTAATGAAGATGAAAGGTTGAACTCCTATATAGCCTATAAAACGATTTTAAAGCTTAAGAGAAAAGGACTTCTAATTGTTGATGAAAACCTTCTTGAGAACCTTCCCCTGGGTGACTCAAGGACAAAGCTACTCATAAAAAGGCAGGTCAGTGAAGAGCTTGGGTTAAAGAACATTTAACTTGTACTTTTAAGGTTATTGCGATTAAAATTAAAAACTTCAAATAAATTTTCTAGGCTGGGGGCCCGTAGCTCAGCCCGGTAGAGCGCCCGGCTGATAACCGGGCGGTCGGGGGTTCGAATCCCCCCGGGCCCACCAGATCATTGCCTCTATCGATGTAATTTCTGTATGACAATAGATACAGTCAGACATAAGGGTATTCTGAGATGTCAATGCTGATGGCATCTAAAAAATTTAGAAGGGTCATGGTTCCATTTATATACTTACATTTTCTTTCTCAATGGTCATAATTGCCTCTATTAACAGTTAGTAGCTGGCGAAGTTTCATATTGCCAGAAGTTCCCTTAAATTTAAATCTCATTATAGTTGTTAAAATATTTTAGGAGGGTACTAAAATGCCTGAACCTCTCAGCATGGAATTAGAGCTGGCTGCCTTTAAGCTTGTAAAAGATGTAATGAAGGTAAAGAAAAACGAAGAAGTAGTCATTACCATAGATACTGGAGGTGACTGGCAAGTAGCCGAAGCTATCGCTAGAGCTTCCTCTGTTCTAGGTGCTAAACCTCTAGTGGCTTGGTATCAGATGCCTCCAGGAGTCGGAAAAGCTTCCGATCCATACATCCCACTGAATGCACTAAAGGCCCTTCTGTCGAATGCAGATGTTTGGATAGAGCTAAACAAATCCTGGCTTCTCTATTCTACCCCTTATGAAGAAGCTCTGAAAAAAGGCAAGGTGCGTTATATGTGCTTAGTTGGTATGGATGCTGAAATGGCCGTTAGAACTATTGGTAAGGTTGATGTGAAGCTTCTTTATGAGTTCCAAAGGAAGCTTGCGGAAATTACAAGGAGAGCTAAACACATGAGAATAACCTCGCCTGCTGGTATGGATGTAGAGTTTGAAAATGATCCTCAAAGACCAATATTTGTTGAAGGAGAAGTTTCTGGTCCTGGAGAATACATGTTGTTTGGCCAGGTTGATTGGGCACCTATCGAGGATAGCATAAATGGAATTATAGTATTTGATGGTTCAGTATGGCCTCCTCAAGAGTTAGGTTTGCTTAAAAATCCTATTAAGCTGTATGTAAAGGAAGGGACAGTTGTTAAAATAGAGGGCGGTCCCGAGGCTAAGATATTTGAAAGTTGGCTCAAGTCCTTTAAAGATCCGAACATGTTTAAGATAGCGCATATATCTTATGGTTGTAATCCAGGTGCTAGACTCACAGGCAACATTCTTGAAGATGAGAGAGTCTGGGGAGCAGTTGAGTGGGGACTAGGATTTCAATCAGCAGGATTTAAGGGAAAGGTAGGTCCAGCGGCCTCTCATACAGATGGAATATGTCTATCTCCTACTGTTTGGGCGGATGGAGAAAAAATTATAGAGGATGGAGAGTTTGTTCACCCAGAACTAATTGACTTAGCTAAAAAACTTAGGTATGGTAAATAAAGTCAATAAGCTAATAAAATTCTAATTTTAGTTTAATCAATGACTCCAACATTTTTATCGACGCACCTGCAGGATCTATAACTGGGATCTTAGCTTTTTCCTGTACGGTTTCAGCCAGTCCTGCAAGACCTGTACATCCTAGAATTACGACTTCAGCCCCCATATCCTTTAGTTCCTTGGCCTTTGCAGTCAATTCACTTATTGTTCTTTCCCTGTCCTCATCGATTCCCAGAACTCCAAAACTCGTTCCCTTTATATCAACCAAATATTTACCGTAACCTAAACCTTCTACACATTCTTTTATCATCCAAAGCCCCTCATTACCAACTGTCACTATGCCAATGTTTTTAGTCATGTAAGAGGCGATGGTAAGTGAGGCCCTACAAGGTCCTACAACAGGCTTTTTGGTTATAGCTTTAGCTAAATTCACACCAGGATCTAAGAAGCAATTGGAAATGAAGCCTTCATACTCGTTCTTATATCTTTCTATCATTTCCAGAACTAGAGGCACAACCTCTGCATAGGCCTTTGCGGTCTCTACGCTCTTAGGCCCTTTAGGTAATGACTTGACTTCTATTTGTACGTCAGGAGATGCGAAGGATTCATAAATTTTCTTATCCTGTTCATCCCAAGTGGAGTGCCCAACAGGGTTTATAACTAACACCTTCATGGTTATATACCCCTCTCTCTAACCAGCTTCTCCACGGGGACGTAGTCATAGTCAAACCCGAAGTGCCTTGGTCCGAAGAGTTCAAGACCCTTAGGCGTTCTCCAGACCTCAGGGGCCTTTGATGCAATAGCTATTATTTCCATGCCCTCTTTAAGCTCAGTATTCGTTATTGGAGTGCCATTACTCCTTAAAAACATTAAGAGATCAGGGGCCATGACTATAGGTTTGTCATCAAGCCAGGCAAGTATGTGCTCGTTCTTTATCCAGGATTTGAGTTCATGGCCTTTCCACTTTCCAGTCCCTTCAACCTTAACTGTTCCCCAGAGGAACCCCTCTCTATTTTCCCACTTGTATTCACTAACGATTCCTTCAAATATTCTCCAGCCATCAAGAACTTTAACTGCAGCATTTACAGGATCTTCACCTTTTTCTCTGGCCTCTCTCACAGCCCTTCCTAGTTTTAAGCATAATGTTAATGATCCTTTTACAAGCGCTTTATCAGCATCATTTTTCGTCATAGGAGTATCTACAACCGCCGCAGACTTCCCGTCGAGTACAGACAGGTATCTAGCTATCGATTCATAATCATCTATGTCACTATAACTTTTTACAATAACTATATTTCCTGTACTAGTCACGATAGTTGATGGATACATGGGTATGTTAAAAATGTGTGCAGTACATTGATGAAGTTCTGGTGCAGCTCTACCTAATAGATCTCCGTCGACCGCTGGTAGACCTAGAAGAGAGCCTATGTATAGGGCAACGGAGGTGTTCCCACCTCCTATCTCGCTGGCAGCCACAGCAACTATCTTCTTACCTAGAAACTTTTCCATCTCACTAAAAGATACCCTTATGGGCTCCTCATACTTAATTTCTTTTCTTGGTTTGGCGTCGGGAGCTATGGTGCCGACGAAATAAGGAACAACAATAATACCGTCCTCTATTTCATTTAAACTCCTTATTTCTACATAACCTCTCTTTCTTAAAGCTTCCTTAAGTAACTTTTTCCCCTCCTCAGGGCTTCCGCCACCTCCAGTACCTAGTATGGTAGCTCCAAGCACGAAGTCCTCGATGTCTCTCTCACTTTCTAGTCTAATCATAAAAACTCTCACCTCATCTCTTTTTTGGAACCCTCGCTACAGTAGGTAATTCTTAAAGATGTGGAAATATTTTAATTTTTGTCCCATGAGGACATTATATTAAGAGGGTGATTTATGTGGGACAGATTAAAATATTGGTTCTTAATCCAGTTGCCACCGATCGTTGGAACGATCTAACTCTTTCCACTATTAGTAAGATAGCTTCTCCCAATACGTACTATGAAGTTAAGAGTTTGAGCAAAGGACCTAAGTCCATAGAAACCTACTATGATAAGGAGCTTGTTGTAGATCAGGTTGTTAAAGAAGCTTACGAGGCTGAGAAAAAAGGTTACGATGCAATGATAATAAACTGTTTTGATGATCCGGGGCTTCATGCATCTAGAGAGGTTGTAAACGATATGCTCGTTTTGGGAATAGGAGAGACTTCAATAATATCCTCACTACTTCTAGGAAACTCGATAGCAATAATATCTACAGGAAGGAACACAAAAGGTATTTATAGAAGAAGAGTATTAGAACTCGGAATAAAAGATAGAGTTGTTTATATAGGTGCCATAGAAGTCCCAGTACTTGATTTAAGAGATGATGAAGAAATAAAAAAGCTATTGTCATTAGAGATAAATAACGCTCTTGACAGAGGTGCTGAAGTCATAATACTAGGTTGTAGTGGGTTTACAGGTCTTGGTAAAGAACTCTCAAAAGCTTTCAAAGTTCCTGTTATAGATCCTTTTATTTTAACTTTCAAGATTGCAGAGGCTCTCTCAGCTATAGGGATCAAACATAGCAAGTTCCTTTCATATTCTCCTCCTCCACATAAGATGACTGACTTTGAAGAATATTTACGAGTTGATGGTTAGTTTCATCTAAATAAAATCTTAGTATTGAGTTTCTGTTAAAAAATTAACAATAATGTTTCATGAAAAAAGTTTTTAAAACTCTTTTAAGGAAGCTTATAGTGAATAATTGTAACACCAAGGGGTGTATTATTTGAGGGAATCTTCAGGGCTTTCCAAGGCAGCTTCTGTCACTATAATAATCATAATAATTGCAGCAATAATAGGCGGAGCCTACGCGGCATATAGATCAAGATCAGGAGGAGCTCTCACAACATCAACAAGTAGCTTTACTACAAGCACTACACAATCCTCATCAACATCTTCATCGACAATTGTATCAACACAAACCTCCTCGAAGAAAACAACAGTTGTTATTTATGCTTCTTTGTCTGAGATGACAACAGCAGATCCTAGCACTGAATTCTCTAACTCGATAATGTGGATGTGTCTCGTTTATGAGCCTCTATTATGGTATGATCCCTTGCATAACAAGTTCATACCTGCCTTGGCAACAAGCTGGGAAAAGAGTAAGAATGGTACAGTTTGGATATTTCATCTTAGGAAAGACGCTTACTTCCACGATGGAACTCCTGTGACCGCTGAAGCCGTCAAATTTAGCATAGAGAGAACTATTAAGTTGGGCAAGGGCGCAGCATTTATATGGGCTCCAGTGAAAGAAATCAAGGTTTTAGACAAATATACAGTAGAATTTATATTGAAGTATCCAGCACCTTTGGATGCAATAGCCGCTTCATCATATGGCGCGTGGATATTTAGTCCTAAGGTCGTTCAGCTTGCTGGCGCAAAGAATGCTACTGATCCCAAGGTTGCTCAATGGTTTAACAGCGGCCATGACGACGGAAGCGGACCTTATATTCTTGTAAAGTGGGATCCTGAAAGCGAGGTTGTTTTAAAGAAGAATCCAAACTGGTGGGGCTGGAAGACCCCAGGATACCCATTAGCCTCTCCAAACGCACCTGATATTTTCATAATTAAAATAGTTAAGGATGCAGTAACTCAGGAGAGAATGCTTCTCTCAGGTGCAATACAAATAGCAGAATATGTGCCTTTAGAGGACTTATCGTCCTTAAAACAGAATCCTAACCTACAGGTTGTAATTAAGCCTAGTTTCCAGAACTTGCTTATGTTGATAAACACTAGAAAACCTCCTTTGAATAATGTGCTTGTTAGAAGAGCCATAGCTCATGCAATACCATATAAGGATATAGTCAAGATCGCGAGAAATGGGCTTGCCCAAGTGGCTAGCGGTCCTATACCTCATGGCATGTGGGGACACTTCGATAGCTTCTACTATACTTATAACCTCACATTAGCTAAGGAGTTGTTGGCAAAGGCTGGATATCCCCACGGAATAAACAGGACACTAGTTCTTACATATACAGCTGGTGACATTTATGAGAAGAGGACTGCCGAACTGATAGCCGATAGTCTTGCCAAGATAGGTATAAAGGTTAGTATAAAGCCTATGAGTTGGGAGGAGCAATGGGCCTTAGCTCAGAGCGGCTGGAGTAATCCTAACGCGGCACAGGACTTATTCATATTTTATTGGTGGCCTACGTACATAACACCTTTTGACTTCTTGTACAACATGTTTGACAATGAAAGCAAAGCTTTCGACCTATGCTACTATGCTAATCCGGAATTCAACAAGCTAATAGAGGAAGCTCATATGTACGAGGGAATAAACAGAACTAAGGCCTTAGAACTTTACTATAAGGCCCAAGAGATACTCTACAAGGATGTTCCAGCAATACCTTTGTGGGATATGGAGACCGTAATTGTAGCGCTTAAGTCAGTAGGCAACTTAGCTAATGCAATAAACCCTGCATATCCCACAGTAGTGTTTGCGCAAGTACTTTCTGTTAAGGGTTAGAAAACCCCCAAAGCTTTTTTCCCTCTTTTCTTTTATTTAACAATATAGAACAAAGGTTAAACGGAGGTATAATTAAGTGGGAGTCAGCAGGGAGTACTTGATTCAGAGAACTCTGCTACTCTTCGCCGTTGTCCTTGGAGTTGTCATAATTGTTTTTATAATAACTAGAATAATACCAGCTCATCCCGAGCTTCTTTGGGCAGGCCCTCATGCTACATTAAAACAGATCGAGGAAGCTAGGAAGGAGTTGATGTTAGATAAGCCCATATATGTGCAGCTATACTATTATCTAATAAACTTCTTCAAAGGAAACTGGGGAGTTTCTTGGAGAACTCATAGACCTGTCTTTGATGATATAATAAATTATCTTCCAGCTACTTTAGAGCTAGTAACAGTAGCCTTTATCATAGCTATAGTTGTAGGAATCCCATTAGGTGTTTTGGCTGCTATAAAAAGAGGAAGTTGGATAGATGCCGTTATAAGGGTTTTATCCGTAACTGGTGCTTCAGTTCCAGTATTTTGGCTTGCTATGATCGCTCAACTGATATTTAGTTCTAAACTTGGTTGGCTTCCTGGATTTAAGAGAGTCGATGAAATTGTTGTCCTGGAAACGGGCTTTAGAAAGATAACCGGCTTTATATTGTTAGACAGTCTTATTGAGAGAAACTGGGCCGTGTTCATTGATGCGCTTAAACATATAATTCTACCCTCATTAGTATTATCAGTATATCCTATGGGCCTTAGTGCCAGAATGACGAGGGCTTTAATGATAGAGGTACTTAATGAGCAACACTTTAGAGCCTCTATAGCATGGGGCATTCCTAAAAGAACGGCCTTATTCAAATATGCGTTGAAAAACGTCATTGCACCAGTCATAGCTTCACTGGGTCTATCATTTGGATACACCTTAGTGGGCGCCTATCTTGTTGAGCTCATATTCAATTGGCCAGGTTTAGGGTATTATACAGCGATGGCGCTGCTTAGCTACGATTATCCCGCAATCATCGGAAGCATCACATTTGTTGCAATATTCTATACCGTCATAAACATGATTGTAGATATAATTCATGCTGCAATTGATCCCAGGGTGAAGTTATGATGGTAAGTAGTGAAGTTAAGCTCATGATGAAGCTTCTAATTAAAAATAAAGTTTCCTTTGCAGGATTTATTATAGTCTTAACCTTTATATTTGTCGGAATCCTGGCACCCTTCATAACACCTTATCCTGCGGATGCTAGAGGCTGGGTCTTTCATATGAACCAGAGGCTTTTGCCACCATCCTGGAAACATCCTTTTGGGACGGATGAGTTTGGAAGGGATATGCTAAGTAGGGTAATTCTTGGAAGTAGGTATTCTTTAATAATATCAGTAAGTGTTATTGGTCTTGCACTTTTGATAGGTGTGCCTATCGGCCTAGTGGCCGGATATCTTGGCGGTAAGGTCGGTTCTGCACTAATGAGGATTGCTGATATGTTTCTAGCTTTTCCACCTCTTCTTCTAGCAGTAGCTATGGCAGCAACCTTAGGAAGGGGCTTGCGCAATGTCATAATATCTCTAGCAATAAGCTGGTGGCCCTGGTACACGAGATTAATGTATGTACAGACGAATTCTATAAAGACCATGCCTTATATTGATGCAGCGAAGGTTTTAGGGTTAAGAACTCCAACTATACTTTTCAAGC
Organism: Acidilobaceae archaeon; assembly: GCA_026995555.1. GTDB lineage: Archaea > Thermoproteota > Thermoprotei_A > Sulfolobales > Acidilobaceae > JALWTO01. The sequence goes on from JALWOJ010000139.1 coordinate 42,727, forward strand.
ATATACTTCCTAACGCCATAACTCCTGTTATGGTTCAAGCAGCCCTTGATATGGGATCTGCAATATTAGAAGCCGCAGGGCTTAGCTTCCTCGGAGTAGGAGTTAAGCCCCCCACACCTGAATGGGGCTTACTAGTAACTGAAGGGTGGGCTTCAATAAACAGAGCTTGGTGGATAAGCCTCTTCCCCGGTCTTGCAATTTTGATAACTGTTCTAGGGTTTAACTTGATGGCCGATGGTCTCAGAGAAATAACTGATCCTAGATTAAGAAGACTGTTAATTTCAAGAGGTGGTAGGATATGAAGCATAAAGTACTGGAAGTCAACGATCTTACAATCATATACAGGACCCTAGAGGGAAACGTGCATGCCGTCGATGACGTCAGTTTTTCTATCGAAAAGGGAGAATCTTTATGTCTTGTTGGCGAGTCTGGTAGTGGAAAGTCCACTATAGCCTTAGCTATAATGAGGGCATTACCTCCTAATGCAAAAATACTAAGAGGCGAGATAATTCTTAATGGAAAAGATTTACTTAGAATGGATGAAAAGGAGTTCTCAAAAATAAGAGGTAAGGAACTTTCAATAATATTTCAGGATCCTGCTGCCTCCTTTAATCCGCTGTTTACAGTAGGTGAGACTATAAGCGATGTTCTAAAATATAAGCTAGGAATTAATGATAAAAAGAAAATAAAAGAAATAGCGCTAAGGGCCTTAAAGGAGGCTGGCCTTCCCGATGTGGAGAGAGTATACAATTCCTATCCGCATGAGCTCTCAGGCGGAATGCTCCAGAGAGCATCTATAGCTATAGCCATTTCAGTAAATCCAAGCCTTCTTATAGCTGATGAGCCTACAACTATGCTTGATGTAACCTTGCAAGCCCAAATATTAGAAACTCTTAAGGATCTTAAGGATAGGCTAGGCCTCTCAATACTTTTCGTAACTCATAATTTGGGCGTTGCAGCTTTTATATGTGACAAAACGTTAATAGTCTATGCAGGTAGGGCTTTAGAATACGGTTCTACAGAGGAGATTCTAAAAAGACCTCTTCATCCATATACAAGAAAATTGTTAAAAAGTGTTCCCAGAATTGGCGCGAAAAGAGAGAAGTTACCTTTCATACCGGGCTCTTTACCAGATCTCAGAAATCCACCGAGAGGATGTATATTTGCTCCAAGATGTGAAGAAGCTAGAGAGATATGTTTCAAAGTAAGGCCCAAGATGCTAGAATATCACCCAGGTCATTATGTGGCTTGTCATAAGTATAGTGAAGGGAATTGGGGATGATGATCATGCCTTTACTTGAAGTTAAGAACTTGGTCAAATATTTTCCTATTAGAAAGGGACTTACAGGTAAGGTGATAGGATATATAAAAGCTGTGGATGGAGTTTCGTTTAAGATAAATGAAAATGAGGTTCTGGGCCTAGTTGGAGAATCAGGTAGTGGGAAAACCACAATTGCTAGATGCATACTCTTACTTTACAGACCTACAAAGGGTGATATAATCTTTGAAGGTAGGAGTGTGCTGACGTTAAGGGGTAACCTTTTAAGGTGGTATAGAACAAGAGTTCAGGCTGTTTTCCAAAATCCATTCTTATCACTAAATCCAATGATGAAGGTTAAGGACATAATAGCTGAGCCTCTGAAGACCCACAGAAAGGATCTCAATAAAGAGGAAATATATAGGATGGTTTATGATATAATGGAAAAAGTCACCTTACCTAAGGACCTAGCTGATAGGTATCCTTATGATCTAAGTGGAGGTCAGGCACAAAGGGTTGCAATAGCAAGGGCCTTGATACTCAAACCTAGGCTATTGATACTAGATGAGCCGACAAGCGCGTTAGACGTCTCAGTACAGGCTCAAATTCTTAACTTGCTTGATGATCTTAAAAAAGAATTTAGGCTATCCTACTTAATAATTTCTCATGACCTATCAGTAGTCAGATATATAAGTGATAAGATAGCAGTTATGTATTTGGGAAAAATCGTTGAGATGGCTGATTCTGAGGAACTTTTTGAAAAGCCGCTACATCCATATACCCAGGCACTAATCTCAGCTGTTCCTGAACCAGACCCAGATTTCTTCAAGTCTAGAAAGAGAATTAAACTTCCAGGCGAAATACCAAGCGCTTTAAATCCACCTCCAGGCTGTAGGTTACATCCTAGATGCCCGCTAAAGGTTGATGAAAGGTGTAAAGTTCAAGAACCTCCTCTTATTGAGGTTGAGAAGGGTCATTACGTCGCTTGCTGGAAGTACTATAGAAGGTAGCGAGAATTAATAGTTTTTTATCTTCAAAATCAGTCCAGTTTTATAATTCTATCTTTAACTCTAGATTGAAGAAGGTGATCACCTTGAAACCCAGAACAGCTGTAGTGCTCGCAGCGGGCATGGGAAGAAGACTAGGTTTCCTCTATCCTCCCAAGCCTATAGTAATGCTCTCCAAGCCTCTCTTGTACTACTCTTTGAGCTCCCTCGCATCAATCGGTATAAAGAGAGTCTATGTTGTCACAAATCCGTGGTCTCGAAAGCTTATCGAAGATGTTTTGAAGAAAGTAGATCTGTTTTCATTAACCGAGACGGAGGTCCTTTGGAGGTACTGGGAAGAGAACGGTTCTAGCTTGCTAACAGGACTTAAGAGGGCCTTCACCTTAGAAAGTGAAGGCGTTATTCTTGTCATGAGTGATCACGTCTTTGAGCCTCTCATTCCATTAAAGTCTTTCGAAGAGCTAGAAGAGTGTCCCATAGCTGTAGGAGGAGATAGAAGTCCTAGGTGGGTAGATGTCAATGAGGCTACGAAGATTAGATCTTTCGGAGACAGCTATGCGAAGATCTTTAGTAAAAAGCTTAGAGAGTTTGACTTCATTGATACGGGCGTCTTTGCCTTTAGAAGGGATTCCTTAGAAATGATCGAGGAAGCTTATAAAAATGGTGCATTGAGCGTTTCAGAGATAATGAATTACCTTGCTCAGAGGATAAGGATTTGTATAGCTGATGTCACGGGCTCTAGCTGGATAGATGTAGATACTTTTTCTGAGCTCATGTTTGATGTACCTAAAGTTAATGAGGAATTGAATAAAAAGCTTTTCATAAAGCTTTTCCAAAGAGTAGCGTGAGGAGGCCCAAAAGTGACAGGAGGCGTTGCTAGGGGAAAGAGGACCGACGGACCTGTCTCGAGGTACATTAACAGAAGGATCTCGACCAGAATTACAAATTTCATATTAAGACATGAAATTCCATTAACGCCAAATCAGGTCTCAATAATATCATTTGTCATAGGAATTCTTGCCGCCCTCCTGTACTCTCAAGAACATCTAATATGGGGGGCAGTGCTGCTTGAGACGAGCTCCATAGTTGATGGTGTCGATGGGGAGCTTGCCAGGGCCAAGGGCATGAGCTCTCCCAGAGGAGGGTATTTGGATACAATGCTAGATAGGTTTGTGGACATAAGTGTTTACCTGGGGCTTCTCTGGCCTTTTCTCTGGAGGGAGAAAGGTTCTTTGCCATTAGTTGCCTTTCTGACCTTTCTGGCTGCCACAGGTGATCTCTTAGTTACATACTTCCATGGAATTTCTGAGCTTAAGTTGGGCAAGCATCCAGCCCTTATAGGCGTGATTCCTCCCCTGGCTTCGAGGGATGTTAGGCTCTTTATCCTGTTTTTGGGCACGTTGTTGGGTTTCGTGGCTCCAACGTTAGCTATCATAGCCATAGTCTCGTATACATATGTTGTAATAAAGTTTATAGAGATCATGCTTTCTACCTGACATTTTTAGCTATTTCTGCACCTGAGGTTAAGGCAGCAAAGCCAGCTGCCAAGGCAACGAGGCTGGCCGCCAAAAGATTTCTTACAGCCAGGTACACGCTAGTTCCAAAAAGGGCTATTCCAGCTGAAATGAGAACTATTGCGACAAGACCAGGAAGTCTAGAGCCCTTTCTCTCCCCGTCTTCTCTGCTCAAATCCCATATCTCCTGTACAAATATATCCTTGAGGGAATAATTTAAAGTTCCTCTTCAGCAAGAACGTTCTTACCAACTGTCAGCCCAGATATAAGTGTAGCGATGATTGCTGAGAGCATGATGCCTCCAGACACGCTGGGAGAAAGGAGGCCACTTGTAAGTCCAGCATACGCTATTATTGTTGACATTGTCAGCCTAGCGGCGAAGACGTTTGACAGCTTGAAAAGCCCCCTGCTTATACCCTTACAGAATGTTCTCAAACCTAGATAGCTTGCCAAAATCTTGGCTGGGTAGCTTATTCCCAAGAGGATAAGTGTTATATAGATATATGAAATGGGACTTCCACTGGCTATCTCTATGCCTGCTGAGGTGAAGAACATAGGGGCTAGAAAGCCAAAAACTATTCCTTCAAGCTTTCTTAGGGCCTCTTTCCTTAAGGATCCCATGCCTGAAAAGGCTAAGCCCAGCATGAAGGAGTATAGAACTGCATGTATTCCTACGACCTCTGAGAAGAGTATTATGGACAGGAGTATAGTAATGATCAGCTTAACTTCGGCCTCATGAGCGAGTTCCGGCATCCTCTTAAATGCTTTACCGAGCAGCGGAGGGACTATTATAATTGATAGTATATAAATTATCAACAGATAGCTAACACTCATCATCAAAACACTAAAGGTTACTATGCTCAATATATCTGCAACCATGGTAGCCGCTAAAAGGGACTGACCAGCCTCACTTCTTAGTATGTTGGTCTTTCTAAATATTGAATAAACTACTGCCACGCTAGTCGTAGAAACCCCGGTAGCTATTATAAGGGATATCTTCGGCGTGTAGCCTATTAGAAGCAGGAGGACAGTTGTTGCCATAAGAGGTACGACAAAGCTTAAGGTTCCCATAGCCAGGCTTCTTTTAAATGTCTTCGACAAACTTTCTAGATCTATCTCTAGCCCAGCAAAAAACATGAGAGAAGCGCTCCCCATGAGTCCCAATATCTCTAATGCCTCTGAACCCTTAACTCCAGTCAGGCCTATGATGAAGCCCAGAAGTACCTCAAATACAGCAGGAGCTACACCAAAGGCTTCTGCCAAGAGGACGCTGGAAAAAATGGCGCCTGAGGCAACAGCTACTGGATACATTTTCGAATGGTCCGTTAGAAAACCTTTGGGAAGAATAAGGTTAATGACTATTAGGATTAGGGCTAGGAGAAGGCCTGTACCACCTATTAACCTTTTTATCTTCCTCTCATCAGAATCAGAATTTATCAACGACCTCCCTCAAAGTAGTGAGACCTTAAGTACATTAAAGAAGGGCTATCCCTTTGTCACTCCGAGGGGCCTAAGTCTTACAACGAGCCTTCCTATGCCAACAGCGTGTGCCACCTGGGCAACCTTATCCACATCCTTATAAGCCTCTGGCATCTCCTCGACAACTGTCGCTCTGTTGCTTGCTCTCAAGTAAATGCCCTTTCTCTCCATCTCCTCGACAACCTCGCTATACCTCTTAGTTCTCTTAGCTTGGGCTCTGCTCATCCACCTGCCAGCTCCATGAGGTGCAGTAAACCAGCTCTTCGCCCCTTCAGGAGACCCTACAAGGACATAGCTGGCGGTTCCCATGCTTCCCGGGATCAGGACTGGCTGACCGACGTCTCTATATGCCTTTGGTATATCGGGATGTCCTGGTGGGAAGGCTCTGGTGGCTCCCTTTCTGTGGACAATGAGCTTCCTCCTCTTTCCATCAACTTCATGCTCCTCAAACTTAGCAATGTTGTGAGCAACGTCATACACTATTCTCATTCCAAGCTGGTCTGGATCTTTATGGAACACGGCCCTAAAGCTCTCTCTGGTCCAGTGGGTTATCAACTGCCTGTTTGTCCATGCGAAGTTTGCAGCTGACGCCATAGCTTTTATGTAGTTTTGAGCCTCCTTTGTTGAATACGGAACGCTAGCTAGCTCTCTGTCTGGAGGCCTTATGCCATACTTCCTCATGGCCCTCTCCATCACAATTAGATAGTCGCTTGCAACTTGATGCCCCAGTCCTCTGCTCCCCGTGTGAACCATGACAACTACCTGTCCCTCCTCTATTCCAAAAGCTTTGGCCACCTTTTCGTCGAAGATCTTGTCAACTACCTGAACCTCAAGGAAGTGATTTCCACTTCCCAACGTTCCCAGCTGTTCCGATCCTCTCCTCTTCGCAGTTTGACTCACAAATGAAGGATCTGCTAGACTCCAACTTCCTCTCTCCTCTATGTATTCTGGATCGTCTGCCCATGCATAGCCTTTATTAACTGCCCACATGACTCCCTCGGAAAGAACCTTGTCAAGCTCTGAGGTCGTTAACTTCAGTTTTCCTCCTCTTCCAAGCCCACTGGGAACGTTTCTGTAAATGGTGTCTATCAGCTCCTTTATCTTAGGTTTTACCTCCTCAACCCTCAGGTCAGTTCTTATCAATCTAACTCCACAGTTAATATCGTAGCCAACGCCTCCAGGACTTATCACTCCGTCCTCGTCTATCGCCATAGCGGCTACTCCTCCTATAGGGAAGCCGTATCCCTGATGCCCATCTGGCATGACTAAGCTATACTTCTGTATTCCCTGAAGGCAGGCGACGTTGGCGGATTGAACTAGAGTCATGTCACCCTTCATTTTTTCTAAGAGAAAGTCATCGGCATAAATTATGCTCGGAACCCTCATACAACTCTTAGCTCCCTTAGGTATCATCCATACGTACTTATCTACTCTTCTAAGTTCTACGTGATGGCTCATGTTCCACACCCCCTCTTAGGGAAAGTGAGGAAGGGGGATAATATTTGAAATTATGAAACAAGGTGTTCGTTACTTGTTGAAACCGAGTCTTCTTTTCGTCATAGTTTGAATAGTACCTTGTTGAGCAAATGGAAATTTAAATGATGTATAATCAAGAACTTTAATTTAAAGGAGAGTAGTATAATATAAACATAGTTTAAGTAGGCCGTGAATTAGAGTGAGACCTTCTCGACTGGGGCAAGCTTGGCTAAGAAATGTCTAACACCTTTCACCTTTGGTTCCCACACTATCTTTAGTCCTTTGATCTTTTCTTTCTTCTCCAGCAGGCTGGCAAGGCTTCTCGCGACATATTCTAGCTGGGAGCTTGTGTATGTCCTTCTGGGAACGGCAAGTCTCAGCAGCTCGAAGTCCGGATATATTATTTTGCCGTTCTCCTCCCTGGCAAAGGCTAAAGCCCCTAGACCTACTGCCCTGACGCCTGACTCTAAATATAGGAATGCAGCTAAAGCGTCGGCTGGGAACTGCTCCCTCGGTATGTGAGGAACAGCCTCTAGAGCATCAACATAGACGGCATGTCCACCAATAGGCTTTATCACAGGAACTCCAAGCTCCTCCATGAGCTCTCCAAAGTACTTCACTTGTTCAATTCTATGTTTAAGATAGTCCTCATCCACAACCTCTCTCAATCCTTGAGCAATAGCCTCCAGATCCCTCCCAGCAAGCCCGCCGTAAGTTATGAAGCCCTCCTCAAGCACAACCCTCCCAGCAAGCTCTTCGTAAAGTTCTCTGCTTCTCGTCCCTATGAAGCCTCCTATGTTTGCTAGACCATCCTTTTTTGCGCTCATTATGAAGTGATCTCCGTAGGAGAGCATCTCCTTTACTATTTCACCCACGCTTTTGTTTCTGTACCTCTCATCTCTTATTTTTATGAAGTAGGCGTTTTCGGCAAACCTGCATATGTCCATAACTAAAGGAATGTTGTACTCCTCAGAAATCTCCTTCACAGCTTTGATGTTATCCATGGAAACTGGTTGACCTCCTATAGTGTTGTTGGTAAGTACCAGAAGTATGAAGGCTATCTTGTCGGCTCCCTCCTTCTCTATAAGTTTCTTAAGGGCTGAGGTGTCCATATCGCCCTTAAACGGAGCCTCAAGCTTAGGGTTCTTTGCCTCAGGAACGGGAAGGTCTAAGGGTTTCCCTCCATGGTTTAATATTACAGCTCTTCCCGTGTCAAAATGCGTGTTTGCAGGGACTATCTTAGCGTTTCTCTTGTCCATGAGGGTAGTGTAAAGTATTCTTTCTGCGGCTCTCCCTTGGTGAACTGGAAGTACATACTCTATCCCTAATACATCTCTTACGGCCTCCTCAAATTTGAACCAACTCCTAGCCCCAGCATAGGCCTCGTCTCCCATCATCAGCGCTGCCCATTGGTAGATGCTCATGGCACCCGTTCCGCTGTCAGTCAGAAGATCTATGAAGATATCCTCAGATCTTAACCTGAAGACGTTCCACGAAGCCTCATTTAACCTCTTAAGCCTCTCCTCCTTTGGAAGAAGCCTTACAGGTTCAACCATTCTAATTCTATAAGGCTCGACTGGAGGCATTTTCAAAGCTTGATCACCTTCTGTTTACTATAAATTTAAGACTTGAAAAATTTACTTACGCCTAGTAAATTGAGACCTGTTTACTTCATTTAGAGGAGGTGTTTTCCAAAGTAAAGGCTACAACATATGATGATGTTTGAGGAAAGCCCGCCCAGAAGGAGTGGGTAAGTGAGCTTTCTTCCCTTTATGCCTAAAAGTAGTCCTAAAAGGCTTCCAGTCCACATTCCTGTTGCTGGGAGAGGAAGGGCTACAAATAGCATAAGACCTAGAAGGCCGTATCTTTCGATGAGCTTTCTCCTACCCTCTAATCTGTTTAGGTAAGAAACGTAGGTTTCTCCTATTTTCCTTAAGAAGAAGTTATTACTTTCATTAAAGCCTCTTCCTATCTTATCAACAACATTTACAAGTGTTGGCAGAAGAATCGAAAGCGTAAAAGTCCCTAATGAGGCTATCAGGGTTGCTTTAAGTGGGTTGATTCCTGTTGTGGTGGCATAGATGATCGAGTATCTGCCCTCAATTAATGGCATCAAAGATAGCAGGTAAATGTAAATGCTTATTGTGACTTGATTCATATCATAGCAACCTCTCATCTCAGAATCTAGGGGGCCGCTGAGTTAGCTAAAAATATAGGGTTTTTGGAGAGTCCTTCGAAAGACTTGGTTGCAAGAGGGATATAACATGACCAGGAGCGAGGAGATAAAAAATGCGATATATGCGCTAATGTTCAGCGCGCTAGGAGCATTATTTAAAGTATATGGAGGGATGAGGTATAGTTCTGAGGCTGTGTTTGTTGATGGCCTCACATGTATAGCTGGCCTCTTCGCTGGTCTCTCGGTGATTTGGTGGCTTAGAAAGGCATCAATGCCACCAGACGAAGATCACCCTTATGGCCATGAGAGGCTACTTTTTGGAGGTGTAGTTCATACAATAGTAATTTATAGCTTAGTGGCTGGCTATATCTTCTTTATGCTCCTGCACCCTAAGAGTTACGAGGTGTCCCCAGAAGCCTCAATCTATGCAGCCATAGGGGTTGCATTTTATGCCATCGCCATAGCCCTTTACAGAAGGGTGACCGTAGCTGGCTCTCCAATAGCTATTTTTACGTTCTCCGAAATCCTAGAAGGAGTTATATCTATAACTTCCTCCTTGCTTGGAAGCATGTGGGGATATATGATAGATTACATAGGTGCTTGGATCATAGAAGCATATTTGTTCGTTGAAATTGGACAGCAAAGCATTGAACTCATTAACATGATCTCAGATAGGGTCTCTCCAAAGGTTAAGAAGTATGTTGAAAACGAGTTTAGGAAGAGAGGGTTCAGCATCGTAAACTTTAGACTAAGATGTGTGGTTCCTGGCAAGTATCAGGGAGATATAAGCATAGTACCAGAAAACGACATGAGCGATGATAGGGCCTATGAGATTGCTAAGGAGATCCAAGAGAGGCTCTTAGAGTCAAATATAGACTTAATAGTTCACGTAAAAAGGAAGAATAAGTATGAAGGTAAATGATGAGAAAGAACCCCCGATTTCATGAGGAGGGCGTCCTAGACTGAAGCTCATCAATTAACTCTCTAATCCTCCTTATGCCCTCCTCTATCCTCTCAGGACTCTCCGCAGCGAAGCTCAGCCTTACCGTGTACTTCTGTGTAGGGCCGAAATAGGACCCTGGCACGCTCGCAACATATTTCTTCTCAAGAAGAAGTTTTGAGAACTCCTCTGAGTCCATCCTTAACTTCTTAAGGTAGCTTTCCAGGTCGACAAATGAGAACATGCCACCCCTAGGCTTAACTACCTTAGCTTCAGGAAGGTACCTTTCTATCGATTCTATAGTTTTATTCCTTCTAACCCTCAGTTCTTCTAGAAGTCTTCTTCTAGTTAGTTCTTTAAGCTTCCTGTCCTTCAAATATATTATGACGAAGTGCTGAGCTATCGAAGGAGGGCAATACACTATCTCCTGTAGCACGAGTTTGGCCCTCCTTATCAGCTCTTCCTTCGAATAGACAAAGCCTAGCCTCCAGCCTGGAATTCCGGGATCTTTGCTGAAGACGTCTATGGCAATGACGTTCTCAGGAGCATATTTGTAGAGCCAATAATGTTCTCCTTCAAAGATTAAAGTCTTATAGGCCTCATCCACTATGAGCCATAAATCATGATCTATTGCCAGATCGGCTAAAGCCTTGGCGTGTTTTTCATCTATGATTCTTCCTGTGGGATTATCGGGGGTGACAAGTATTATTGCCTTGATCTTCTCCCTTTCTAACGCCTCCTTTAACTTTTCTATGTTAGGTTGATATTCGCTATCTGTAGGAATCCAAAGAACTTTTCCTCCCAAGTACTCAATGAGGGGTTGATATCCGAAGTATGTAGGGTCGAAGTGAATCACTTTATCCCCAGGCTTTAATATGCTTGATAGTACTGAGAACATAGCCGCCTGTCCTCCAGCCGTGACAAGTATTTGATCTGGAGTAAGGCTCGGCCCTCCAAGTTCTTTTATGTCATTAGCTATCAGCTCTCTCAGCTCAGCAAGTCCAGAGGTTGGAGTGTACCCATAGAGCCTCATGGTGTCGTCTTCTATGAGCTCCTTTGCTAGCCTTTCTCGAAGCTCCCTTGGTGGTGGGAAGCCTGGTTGGCCTGCAGAGAGCAATATGATATCCTTTCCCTCCTTTACAAGCCTTTCTTTAATAGAATCTATTTTCCTCGTTGGACTCTCCCTGATCCTAAGAACGTTTGGATTAAAGTCTGGCAAGAAAACTTCACCTCAATCTCTTACTTTAAATGACCTTGTTTATTTTAAGTTTAGCATATAGGAGTAAAATTATTGTCTTCGCATCAATAATTTTACCTTCCTTAATCATATTAAGCGCTTCATTGAGGTCAAACTCCTTAACATTTATTATTTCATGTTCTTCAGGGTGCGGCTTTCCAGGCTTGGGGTTCCAGGCGAGAAAGTAGTGCATGTACTCAGTTGTATATCCTGGCGACACATAAGCCTCTGCAACCTTTTCAAGCCTCTCTGGATCCCTAAAGCCCGTCTCCTCCTCAAGCTCCCTTAGCGCAGTCTTAACAGGATCTTCCCCTGTATCCCCGGTGCCAGCTGGGGCCTCAAGGATCCATTTCTTAATAGCCGGTCTATATTGCTCGAGAAGCCACACCTTACCGTTGTTTGCTAGGGGAAGCACAGCAACTGTATGAGGCTTAAACCTTAACCTGAAGACCTTCATTTCCTTCTGATTTGGAAGGATCATGTCTTCCAGCTCGACAAAAATTCTGTCCTTAAAGTTAAAGATCTCCTTGACAGACATATCATATCAACCATAATTTAAAGTCTTCCAAGAAAATATTTAGCATTTTGTATATTCCATATGTAGCTAGAAGGATAGTGATGAATACTTCCCAGGTGGACGAAAGGATGACAGGAATTCCTTTAACTGAAGTATAATGTGTCCTTGGGGGGAGCCTGGCCACCTCATTCTAGGCCTTACGGCCCTGTTGGTGGCCCGGAGGACCCGATATACAAATAACCTTTAAAGTTTTAAAATGTTTGGCCCACATGAAGCCCAGCGAAGTTCTCGTATACAATTCCTACTTAAATGGAAAATAAGCTTTATTACTTCTCAGTCTCCAGGCCAGTTCCCAGTTGCCTGTGAAGGAGGATGGAAGAAGGTTTGAAGTTCGGACCCTCTCGCATAAGGTCATGCTTAGAAAGTAAATGCGTGTTCCCCCGTAAATACCTGATTAATACCAAGGGGTTGCTTTCTAAAGAGGGTTCATCTGCCAAGAAGATTCTAAGGGATAAGCCTATGGAACTGGGAGTGACGTTCTCCGTTATGGCAGAGGAGATCTCGGTTATGTACAGAAAGATGGCTGAGAGACAGGAAAGTCCAAGAAAAGCGGGCCTTCTGAGATTAGTTTCAGAGGTCTTAGAGGATCTCGCTGTGGAGGCGATCAAAGGTTCAATAAGTGAAGCTACTTTAGAGAGGCTAATGGTGCTGGGAAAAATATTGAGAATGAGCGGTCTTCCAAGTGTTAGAATAGAAAGGCTTGTAAGGTCTGTAAAAAGGTATATGGTTCCTGCTGTCGAAAATTATGTGAACTACGTGCCTCCGCAGCTTGAGACATCGAATAGTATACTTTCATAATCCGAGGTCTTGGCGCCCTTCCTAACTCTGATTTCTAGGTGTCCAGGTTTTAGTACAGTAGATCCTGCTATTGTGTAGTCCAAAACCTTTACACATTCAGGAAATATCCAGTGGACAGTATAATCATATTCAGCCACCTCTTCTTCGTAATAATCTTCATAGAGAATTTTGTCTCCACTGGGAGGCTCAAAGGGTATTTGTATTAAGAAAATCACAGAAGGTCTCCTAGGTTCTCCTCTAATTTCGATCCAAACGTCTTTTACTCTAGGTCTTACCCTCTTTCCGTTTATCAGCATCTTTTCTTCGTCGAGAAAGCTTTGCATGTTGTTTCTAAGATTTCTCACTTCGCTTTCAATAAGCTCTCTCTTCC
>JALWOJ010000140.1 GCA_026995555.1 Acidilobaceae archaeon
ATATATTTGGTGAGGAAAAAGTTTACGGACTAATTTAAGGAGGTGTGTTATGTCAAGATTTAAGCAGTTAGAAATACCTTTAAAGCCTGCGGACTATAAAAGTGATATAGAGCCTACGTGGTGTCCCGGATGTGGAGACTTTACCGTAGTTAGAGCTTTAACCCAAGCTTTCTCCGAGCTTCGTCTCCCTCCGGAAAACATCGTTCAAGTTTCAGGAATAGGTTGTTCTTCAAGAGCACCGCTATTTATGAGAACTTACGGAGCTCATACGCTTCACGGAAGAGCTATTCCCTTTGCGATAGGTGTTAAACTTGCAAATCCGGAGCTTACGGTTATATGTGATGTCGGAGACGGAGACCTCTTCTCTATCGGAGCGGGACACAATCCCCACGTTGCAAGGAGAAACGTTGATATAACCGTTATATGTATGGACAATCAAGTTTACGGACTTACTAAGAATCAAGTTTCTCCCACCTCCAGAGAAGGGCTCTACGGTTCACTGACACCTTACGGAACGGTAGATAAACCTTTAAATCCCATAGCTACTATGCTTGCATACGGAGCTACCTTCGTAGCTCAAACCTACTCAGGAAATCCCAAACACATGACGGAAATCTTCAAGCAAGCTATAATGCACAAGGGATTTGCATTCGTAAACGTAATATCTCCCTGTCCTACCTTCAATAAAGTTGATACCTTTAAGTATTACAGGGAGAAGGTTGAAGATATAAACAAGGACCCCGAAGCTGTCTGCGAGTTGATTGAGTGTCCTACCAAGGACATAAACGAAAGGGGACACGACCCGACGGACTACAAGATGGCTCTTGAACTTGCATTCCACGACCTTGACCACTATTACGACCCAGAAGCTCCCGTTCCCATAGGAATTTTCTACAAGAGCGAAGAACCATCTTATGAAGAAAAAGTTGAAGCGGTCAAGAAGAGATATAACGCAGTTGAAAATCCCTCTCCCGAGTTCATTCAAAGCTTGATAGATGTTTGCATACCCAAGGAGGTTTAAGCCTCCTTTCTTCTTAAATTTCTTTAAACC
>JALWOJ010000141.1 GCA_026995555.1 Acidilobaceae archaeon
CATTATCTCTGGTCCACTTAGGTATATGAAATGGGCATTTGCCTCATTGGCAACTGCCTTAGCCAGTAGGGTTTTACCTGTTCCAGGTGGTCCATAAAGCAGCACACCCTTTGGTGGCTCAATACCCAAACGTTCAAATAATTCAGGATGTCTCAATGGAAGTTCCACCATTTCACGGATCTTCTTTATCTCTTCCTTCAAACCTCCTATATCTTCATAGGTAACTGTGGGTATCCCAGAAGTCTCTTTAGCTGGTTTTTCACTTATCCTTATCTCCGTATTCTGAGTTATAAGGGCAACTTCTTTAACAGGCTTAACGCTTGTGGCCACGAGATCTATGGTGTTTCCCATCACATTAATTGTAATCATATCTCCCCTTGTTATTACCCTTCCTTCGAGTAGATTCTTAAGATACTCCTCCCCTCCCAAGAGTCTCATAGGCTGGGTTGGGGCAAAGGTAACCTGGGTTGCGGGGGTTGCACTTACCTTCTTTATCTTTACCTTATCATCAATACCCACACCGGCATTTCTTCGTATATAACCATCTATCCTTATGAGTCCTGAACCCTCATCTTCAGGATAACCACGCATAACCATAGCGGCTGTTTTCTTCTTTCCTTCTATCACTATGGTATCTCCAGGCATTAAACCCAATTTCTCAAATATTAGAGGATCTACCCTGGCAATACCCCTCCCCACATCCCGGGAGCGAGCTTCAGCCACCTTAACCACTATTCCTTCATTCTTATTTTTCATATCTTTCACCTCCTAAATAAAGAGAAGAGAGTTTATTCTATTTGCACCCTCTTCTTTTCGCCTATTTCCTTCTTTAAACGAATTACCAGCATACCATTCTCGTATTTGGCCCTCACATTCTCCGTGGAGACCTTAACTGGCAATGTTATGCTCCTGTAATATCTCCTTATTATCCTCTCCTTCTTGTGGTATCTCTTCACTTTTTCCTCTTTCTCCTCTGTGAGTTCAGCGCTTATCTCAATGGCATTGGGAGACACATTTAAAACTATGTCTTCCTTCTTTACTCCTGGTAGT
>JALWOJ010000142.1 GCA_026995555.1 Acidilobaceae archaeon
CCATAGTGTGGAATGCTGCGAAGGACTAAAACCTGAGACTCCTACATGTAGCTTCGACTTGATATTTAGGGGGCTTGAAATGACTACAGGAGGCCAAAGACAACATGATTACAAATGTTTGCTAAAGCAGGTTGAGAACAAGGGGATAAACCCTGAAACACTTTCATGGTATATTGAAATGTTCAAATACGGAGCTCCTCCTCATGGCGGTGCCGGAACGGGTTTGGAACGAGTTGTAAAACAGATTCTAGGCCTCAAGAACATTAGGGAGGCTAGACTACTGCCTAGAGACCCTGAGAGGCTAACTCCTTAAACAATTCCTTCATTTCCACCCATTTTCCATCACGGTATTACCAGGCCGCCCTTCATTAAACAAAGCTAATACCTAAGCGTTTCTCGGGTTTACAAGGTTGATGCCGATACTTAGCAAAGGCTGTCCTAACTGCGGTGGACCAATTACTGCCGAAAGACTAGAGAAGGGTCTGCCATGCGAGAGATGCTTACCTAATCCCGTAGAGGGAGGAGTAAGAGAAGTATATCGTGCCCTTAAAAATAATGGTACAACAGGAAGATATTCTCTTCTCTGGATACAGGAAAAAGAATATGAAAGATTTCAAGAGTTCTTCGAGAAAGCTAATGGAAGTAGCTTATGGAGCGCCCAACGTAGCTGGGCTAAAAGACTCTTAAATGGTCAAAGCTTCGCGATTATAGCTCCTACAGGTGTAGGAAAAAGCACTCTCCTCATGACTTACGCTGTATACAAAGCATCCGGCGGGGAAGGAAGAGTACTTTATGTCCTCCCAACAGAGAACCTTGTTATCCAAGTTTCAGCAAAGCTAGCTGAAATAGCTGAGAGTGTTGGAGAGAAAGTATCTGTAGTCCATTACTATGGTAGTATGAGTAAGAGGAAAAGAGAAGAAGCTCTTTCTAGAATACAAGCTGGAGACTATGACATACTCGTTATTACCACCGGCTTTCTCCAAAGACGTTATAATCTGCTCGCAGAGAAAAATTTCGATTATATTATGATAGACGATGTAGACAGTT
>JALWOJ010000143.1 GCA_026995555.1 Acidilobaceae archaeon
TGTATATCCTCAAACACTAATATTTTTCTTTCCTCTATCTCCTTCTTGATAGTTTCCTCATCTTTTCCCTCAACTGAAATGCCGTATAAAGGAGAACCTGCTAATGCATCGTCCACGCTTGGAGCCGATATTCTCACCCCAGCGGCAGCAACAATTTTATCCACATAATCAAAGCGGTCTCTTGGGTCTCTTATCTCATCTAGCGGCTTAGGTAACATTAGAGCCCTTATTTTTGTTACAATAACTCCTGTTTTTCCCCCTAACACGATTATATCGTTTTTCCTCAAAACACCATCAAATAAGATCACATCAAGCGCTGTTCCGACTCCAACCATTTTCCTTACTTCAATAATGCTGCCTTTTGCTTCCCCTAGTGTAAATTTGAGCCTCTCCTCTAAAAATCTCTGTGTTAACCCTGTTAAAACTAGAAACAAATCTGGAATACCCTCTCCTGTTATAGCGCTTGTTGGAACTATCGCAACAGTTTTTCTATAGTCTCTCACTCTATCATATCTATCAGCTTGGAATCCCTGTTCCGAAAGAGCTATAATTATGTTATCTAAATGCATTTCCAATTCTCTTATCGCTGTTGGAGTCTGCTCTTTAAGTGATATTAGAAATGGTTTATCTGGATTAGATTTCCAAGCTGGCAACCTATCTATCTTATTAGCAGCAACTATGAAAGGTGTTTTCGTCGCTTTTAGCAGTTCTAAACTCTCATATGTTTGCGCTTGGAAACCTGATCTCACGTCAACAACCAATATCGCTATGTCTGCTACCGCTGAGCCCCTCATCCTCAGATTTGTAAAAGCTTCGTGACCAGGTGTATCTATGAAGAGGAGACCCGGTATCTTAAATTTTTCCTTCTCTATTTTCACCAAACCAACCTTGCTAAGCGGTTCTATCACGCTGAAAACGGAGTCTATTGGAAAGAAGGATGCCCCTATGTGCTGCGTCACTCCGTACGATTCTCTGTGCGGGACAAATGTGACGCTTACCTTATCTAGTAGGGTGTTCTAGTGCACGCTTCTCCCGCGAGCCCCAAAG
>JALWOJ010000144.1 GCA_026995555.1 Acidilobaceae archaeon
GGTAGTTGAGATTAATGAGAGACTTCTTGATGAACCGGAGCTCATAAACAAAGATCCTTATGGGGATGGATGGATAGTCGTCCTAGAGATAAGCAATCCTGACGAGACTAAGGAACTTCTAGATCACAAAGCCTATGTTGAGAAGCTAAAGAGCGAGGAAAAGCATTAGTTTCAAAATGCTGCCTTAACCTTTACCATCATAAACCTGTTATACCCTATTACTGCCTTATAATATCCTTCTAACATCCTGTCGATCTCGGGATCTCCTGTGTCTACTAGAAGTTCCTTGAGCTTTGACAGTTTCCCTTTCGTCGAAACTATCATTATTCCCTCCCTCCCGCTTTTCTCAAGCACCGTTCTAATGACCTTAGGACTTATTTGTTGGTTCCCTCTGCCAAAGAGAAAGCCCTGACCTCCAATGGGAGATACTACTATAACCGCTCTTCGATACTCCTTTAGAAGATTAAGGAGGCCCTCTTCATCAAGATCTTTTCCAACAAGCTTTCCATTATGAACGGCGTCGACACCAAGAAGGGTCTTCTCAACACCTATGGCGTCCGCAATAGCCTTGACCGTGGTCCCAGGGCCCAATATATAAAGGATGCACTTCTTCATCAGTTCAGCCACGGTCTCTCCAATGGCCTTTTTCTCCTCTTCTTCGCCTAAGGTGGGTTCTTTACTCGAGGCTACAAGTCCCTGTGCAGAAGGCACTAGAAGATAGCCGTAGAGTTTAGCGACTAACCTACCCTGTCTGAAGGCCTCCTCATCAATATCCATAACCTCCCTCTCTTCAAGCACACAACCCGTCTCAGAGCACGTCGTTATAACTCCCGCAGCCGCTTCAGGACTTGTCGCGAAGACAGAGCTGTAAACCTTTACCCCAGCTGGAACGCCTAGGACTGGAAGCTCCTCATCTATTGCATTTAAAACGTCCCTAGCAGTTCCATCCCCTCCAACGAAAACTAGAACGTCAACCTTATCCTTCAT
Source organism: Acidilobaceae archaeon (assembly GCA_026995555.1). Taxonomy (GTDB): domain Archaea; phylum Thermoproteota; class Thermoprotei_A; order Sulfolobales; family Acidilobaceae; genus JALWTO01. Next base: position 988 of record JALWOJ010000144.1, read on the forward strand.
CATCATTGAGCATGTCTTGGTGTCAGAAGGCTCCGTTGGCCATTTATGTCTAGGCACACAATTAATAACTCTAAAGGGTAAAGACAGACCTCTTATGCTGTCCTCTCCCATTATCCCTGGGGGAACTAAAATTTCATCAATTACGTCCCTGTTGAGAGATATTAGGAACCTTCTTGCCCTCTCAGGCGATATAGGTTTTGCACCCCTTGCTAGGGCCTTAAGGAAGGCCTCTCCATCGCTGCCCTTTAGACCATACCTGCCACCTATGCCAGCTATTGGGTTTACTATGAGTCCTATTCTGAGCCTTTTGGGACCTAGCGTCCTCAACCTCCTGGCACCTTAATGCTAAACTTTCTTGATGTACTTTTCCTCAATGTAGTTTAAGAAATGTTCAGGATTGTATGTTTCTCCAAGCGCTCTTTCGAGCAGCTTCTTAGGAGAATATGTCGAGCCCCACTTATGTATGAGCTCTTTGAGTGCCTCTTTAATATCGTTAAATCTCCTCTCCGAAACTAACGTTCCCAAAGAAGTCTTGAATTTCTTTTCAAGAACGTCCTTTACCTGGGCCGAGACCACATTGCCCAAAGTGTAGGTTGGGAAGTAACCGAAGCTTCCCATGCTCCAATGTATGTCCTGGAGCACGCCTTCTCTATAGCTCTTTGGTCTGACCCCCAAGAGCTTATCCATCATATCGTTCCAGACCTCAGGAACCTCCTTAACGCTGAGCTCCTCAGCGATGAGCTTCTTCTCGATCTCATATCGTAGATATATATGGAAGTTATAGGTGACCTCATCCGCATCAACTCTTATCAAACTGGGCCTGACAGTGTTTACATACTTAAATATCTCCTCCTCGGAATAGCTCTTTGTAAATCCTAGATGTTTGTCAAATATGGGCTTCACCAACGCAACGAACTCCTTACTTCTTCCAATTATATTCTCCCAGAACCTGCTCTGACTTTCGTGAATTCCTGAGCTCACCGCCTCACCTATGGGGGTTCCTTCAAGCCTAGGATCGATCTGAAGCTCGTAAGTGGCATGACCAAATTCGTGTATAACGGCATATATGTTTCTCTTGAAGTCAATTCCTTCAAACCTGGTTGTTATCCTGACGTCATTAACAGCTATCCCAATAGTGAAGGGATGTTCGCTGACATCTATTCTAGCCCTGTCCCAGGGGTATTCCAGAAGGTCCAGTATCTCCTTATCAACCTTCTCTAGAGCCTCCCTCTCATACTTTATGTCCTCAAGCGGATGCTTCGAAGGGAAAAGATTCTCACTTAATATTTTGTCAAGCATTTTCTTGAGCCTAGGAATCATATTATTAAATACAAAGTCCATATCATCAACAGTTAAACCTTCTTCATAAAGGTCTAGAAGAGCATTATAGGGGTGCTTTTCATAGCCTAACTTTTCGGCGACCTCTCTGGAGAGACTGACCAACCTCTCAAGATAGGGCTCGAACTTCTTGAAATCATCCGTCCTCTTAGCCTCAACCCAAACGCTAATCGCCTCCTGGGAGGTCTTCGAGAGCTCATACACTAGCTTCTCAGGGAGCTTTCTGTTTATGCTTATCTCTCTATCGAGGACCCTCACAACCCCCTTTTCATAATCGTTTAGGTTCTCCTCCTTCTTTGCCCTCTCAACAAGCGACACGAGCTCCGGATCTAAGATTAATTTCCTTCTAAGCACACTTAAGGTTGCCCTAGCCTTAGCCCTCTCCTCAACGCCTCTCTTAGGCATGTACGTTTCACTGTCCCAGCCCATAACCGCTAGGGCATGATTAAGAGCCCATATAACGCTGTACTTTTCATTTATCTTCTTTATAATAGGGTTCTCGAACAGACTCAAGGCATGTACACCAAAACAACTAAAAACAAGGGCTAATTTTATCTTTTAGCAAATTCTTTTATTCATTATTTAATCTACTTTTAAGAAACCGCTCCTTAGCAGACTCTATAAGGTTGTGTAGCATGGAATAAGCCCTTGCAGCGTCCTCAGAGTTAAGAACTATTAGAGTATCGACATAGCTTGATATGACCTGGGTTATGTTAACCCCCCGGTTAGAAAGATAACCTGTTATGAACGCCACAACTCCTGGGGTTCTTACTATCTCCTTAGGACTCACAAGTATTATAACGGACTGTTTGTCTATAATTTCAAGGACATTATTTACATTATTCAGTATTTCGTCGGCGTCCTCTTCAGCTATGACTACCGTCGCAGCCCCTAAGCTTTGCGTTACCTGGATGAACCTTGACTTACTGCCTAAGCTAGCTATTGTCCTCCAGACCTTTCCTATTTCCTCCCTAGGAACCGTAATTAATGTAACAGAATCTTGAACAGCTAGAACAGATTTCGCTATTATTTTCATTATATCGTCATAATTGTTCTCAAGCTTTGTGGAGAGCCTTATGAGGGCCATCTTCACCGCCGCAAGACTTGGTTTAACCTTATACCTCTTTGCTATCTCATCTAAGACTCTCTTAGCTAGCTCGCTGTAGTTTATTATACCTCTTTTCATACATTCTAGAGTATAGGCGTCATTAATCACTATTTCCCTTACTAAAGATGCTATGCTAGATTCCCTCAATGTTTCACCTAAGTTATACATATAACTTTATTTATAATAAATGTTTCTTTAACCTCATAGTAGGTTACGAAATTCAAAAGTTTTTGATATAATGGAACAGATAGTAAGCACCTCCAAGATAGGCTTTATGTCCGTTACGTCATAGGAAAGATATTCTTTCATAAAGCTAATAACTTCCTTACTGTTACACTTAATATAATAACTTTTGCTATCTATGTTTATCTTTACACGATCCTTAAGGATATTCGCATGCTTAAAGGTCTTGGGTTTGAACAGGAGGAGAGAATAAGGGACTAGATCCTTAGGGGGGACCCTCAAAACCCTTGAAAGGGAGGCCATCACCGAGGCTAATTTGGCCTCTAAGGTGTTCCCGAAGGTTTTGGGGCTTTTCTCAACCGTTAATATAATCGAAGCCCCGGCTTCAAGGGCTAATGAAACTGCTAAAAGTGTGGCCCCGCTAGAATCACCATCCATAAGTTCAACGACGTTACACAGGCCAAAAAGTAGTGGACTTTCGCACTCCTTTGAAAGCTTCCTTAACCTCAAAAGCCCTTCAAGCGTTCCAGGATTTATGGGGGGAAGGACTAAGGGGTCTATTATGAGCTTCTCGTAGCCCAGCCTCCTAGCAACCATTTCAGCTTTAAGGAGTTCGTTTATGGGATCTGAAGTTTCAGGAACAAGAACGAAAGCCTTCTCCTTCCTTAACCTCCTTGGAACTCTCTCCAAAAAGCTAGGGGTTATGCTTAGACCTAAGTCTGCTCCCTCTTCCAAAAGCTTTATAAGAAGATTGTAATTACCAGGGTCTACACCTAAAGGAACATTAAGTGACTCTATAAACCTCTTTGAAGATTTGAAAAACAACTCCTCATCACATTTAAGCTCTCTGCCCAGAACAATTAGGTCTGCTCCCTCCTTAAGCCTCTTGAAGATTTCGTCTTCATCATCATTACACACATAAACCTCGCTGAAC
>JALWOJ010000145.1:0-13127 GCA_026995555.1 Acidilobaceae archaeon
GCCTAAAGGTAGTCATAAAATAGCCCTTTGAGACAAAAGCTTAAATGTTTAAGGTCCCAAACGGACTTTGAGGAGAAAATGTTGTCAGAGCCTAACATTCTAGGGATGCCTATTGATATTGTCCTTCTCCTAGAGGTCAGTAAACACGTCGACATAAATGTTGTAAAGAGCATTGGTAAGGAGCTTATAAAGTCATTTAGGGAAAACGAACTTTCAAGAGTAGGTCTCATAGCTTTTTCATCAAGAAGCCTTCCCTTAATGGACCTTACTCCCGAAAAGAAGAGAGTTATGGATCTAATTGAAAAAGTTCCAGAACTTGAAGGGCCTCCTGATCTCGTAAAGGGACTCAAAGAGTCTGTTGAGATGCTCAGAGATTTTTCAGACAGAATCACGTTCCTGAAATTAATTATTGTCGTCTGTTCATGTAGCACGAGATTCCAGAGACATCTAAGAACGCTTCTTTTAAACCTACAGACCTTTAACATAGATCCTGTCTTTGTGGTTCTCCAAACCAAGCCCCCTTCTTGGCTCTTATCCATTGTTGAGAAGGATAGGGTAATACCTGTCAGGTGGAACACTGGACCGGAGAGAGTAGCGTTGAGGGTTCTGAAGACCGTAAGCAATCTTGCAAGCAGAAAGCTTCAAGGAAATAATAAGCGTTAGGCTAGAACTGTTCCACGCACTTAGTTAAAGTTGAGAAGAGCTCGCTCTTGTTCCTGACCTCATAGAAAGCCCCTCCAGTCAGTTTAGTTGTAAGATCTATTACCTCCTTATCTCCCTTTTCGGGTTCGCCCACAACAATTATATCAACCCTTACGCCAGAGTTTGAGGCATAAAGAGCTGCATAGTCAAGCCTGATGCCCTCATTAAAACCTCCGTCGGTAAGAAGTAGGGCTCTCTTCTTCCTAACGCTACTTCTAAGCATTTTAGTCGCCTCTATAAGCCCGTCACCAGGAGCAGAGCCGGCTCCTCCAATGTCAAGAAGTGATATTGCTCTTATGATCTTCCTACGATCTTCTGAGAGGTCAAGCACCGGGAAGGCTATTCCATAGAAGGCAACGATCCCCACTCTGACTTTCTTCTGCTCCACAACCTTAGGAGCAAAGTAAGCTAAGGCCTCTTTGACTGACTGCAACTTTGATGGTTTTAGATCTTGGTAGCTTTTTCCCATGCTTGGAGAGATGTCAACTATTAAAACCAGATCTTCTAGTTTCATATAGTTCTCACCTACTGATCCAGGATTCAACAACCTCCTGGGGCAATAGACAAGGAACACTTCTATAGCCATAAACGTATTCAGAAAGTTTTAATGTATCAAGCTCATCAGATAAAGTTGCTAATATGGAAGCAGAGCTAAAAGCCTCTACTCCCATTTCTCTTGCTAGCTCTCGCGTCCTTATGTCATCAGAGAGAAGTCTAGCCTTGGCCTCATTTGCATACTCCAGCGAGGCTATCTCATTCAACGAATAGAGCCCTTTCCTTTCCCTTGGCCCCTTTCTGCTTACCGATTCTATAGCCCCGGAATAGCTAAGACCTCTAAGCATCCTTTTAGCCTCTAAAACCTCCAAGGTATTATTTAAATCGTTAAGTACAACAAACTTGTATCCCTTCTTTCTGAGTACATTCAAAAGGTCAACTATGTTTGACTTATAAACAACATAAAGAGTAAGAGAGTCAAGAACGTAAGTTCCAGGGTAAAGAGGGGCTACGTCCTCCCTTGTAAAAGCTCCTATAAGTGGCATTATCCCCCTGGACAGCATATAATCTATCATTGTTTCATACGTCTCTTCAGCAAATTCAGTAACGTATTGGAAGGAGGCTTTCTTTTTTAAATACATTTCTAGAGCTATCTTCTTTAGGTCCATTTCCTTCAAGAAGGTTCTTACAGCCTCTCTAACTATTTCAGCGACGCTAGCATAAATGCCCAAATCTACAAGCCTTCTAAGCCTCTCCTCGAGCAGGCCAGAAATCTCTACAGATAATACCACAGGTTGCCCCCAAAGCCATTCTTTACAAGGAAGGCTTTAAATTTAATATGAAAGGTTAGAGAATAAGACATTGAAAGAAAAAGAAAAGATTTTTGGAATTTATTCAACTATTTTTGAATCTCGGACTTACTTAAAATTTACTGAGGTCTTCTGAACGCGGCAAGAGCAGCTATTATCAGAGTTATTATGACAAGTACCGAAGCAGTTATTCCCCACGTGGTCACTCTGCTACTGATCTTGTCGAGCTTGCTCTTCATGCTTCCTATGTTACTGTTTATGGTGCTACTACTGCTGCTTACAGTGCTCTTTAAGGAGCTTATTTCGCTCTTTATGCTGTTCACGTTATTGTTGACTGAGCTTATGCTACTGCTTAGCGAGCTGATGGAGTTCTTTATGTCTATCACATTTGAAGCTACACTGTTTATGCTGCTGCTCATACTACTTAAGGTTGACTTTACTGAGCTTATGCTGTTGCTTAGTGAACTGAGTGCTGCAGAGTTGCTGCTTACAGTACTCTTAATGCTACTAAGACTGCTCTTGACACTCATGATATCAGACTCTATTGCTGCAAGTACTCCGACCTTTGTGTCAACATCAGAAACCACTGACGCCAAGGCATTTAACTTGGCCTCTATGTCCTGATGTTCTGCTGTTGTGAGGGATGTGAGATCCTGTATGCTCTTTAGAAGTGTTCTAGTGTCGACAGGTAGGCCTGCCTTTATCAGGTTCTGTAGAGTCGTTATGTTGGCTAAGATCTCACCGCTCTTCGTCTGAATCACTCCGACCAGCTGTCCGAAGGAGGTCTTCGCTATCTCAATAAGGGCCGCCTGGGACTTCGCTAGGTCTTGTATGCTCATGTAGACCTTTCCAAGCGTTGTGTTAATGGCTAGGAGGCTTCCATTTATGCTGACTATCAATGGCTTGAGTTCACTCATGCTCGTCTGTATCGTAGCGATTACGTTGTTGCCATTCTTGACTATCAATGTTGCCAGATAGCTCGTTGAGTTGTTCATCTGCTTGCTAAGTCCGTTCAGAGTTAGCATGACGGAGCTTGCTGTATCGCTCAGCATCTTTTGTAGGTCGCTTATGCTCATGTTAATTGTTCCGAGGCTTGTCTGTATAGTAGCGACGCCATTCTGTATATTTAGTAACACGGTGCCACAGCTGGAGAGCATGTTCATTATATCAGTAAGGCTTGCATTGATCTTTCCTAGCTTTGTTAATATAGTTACCGTGTTATTCTTAACTTCAATTATGCTGGCATTGAGTTCACCAAGCTTGTTTATGACATCCTGCAACGTCAGCCCGGTCACCGTGAAGGATGCCTTCTGGACTATGGTGTATTCGCTGACAGGGGTTGAACTATACTTGTAGAACACTACATAATGAAGGCCTGGGTTGAAGTTCGTAGCTATGAATTCGACATAGAAGTCGCCAGTCCAATTCGCTACCACGTTAGTATACTTCGAATGGTCTATGTACATGGTATAGTTAGCTCCTGAACAGAAGCCTGTGCCGATAACCTTGACAATAGTCCCGTTGTTGCTTACAGTATTTGGCGTTACATATATCTTCGGTTCAACAGTAAAGGTTGTGTAAGCAATAGTCGTTCCTCCGCTGCTAGTTATGTTGGACTGACTTCTCGCAGTTCCTATAGCTAAGTTTCCTCCTATATCGGTTGTTACATTTATGAACCTAGCACTACAGGAGGATGCGTGAGGTACAGTAATACTGACAGACCATGTCTCGGCTGGTACAGTGAAGTTTGCAACCAAGACATAGTAGTTTTCGCTGGCGGTCGTGTTGTAATATGACTCGAACCATATGTTAAGAGTCTCGTTAACATAATCGTTGAAGTGGTATCCTTTAACAGTTACTGTACTTCCTACATAACCCTCTGATGGTGTAACCTCAATATATGGTATAACTTTAACATAAACCAAGAACCAATACACGACATTGTCGTTGTCGATTATAGTCAGGTTATAGACTCCTGATCTAGGTAATGTTACTGGAACCGTTATCGTGTAGTTTATAACAGTGCCATTTTCACTTAGACTTACTGTACCTATTGTTGTGGAATTTAACTTTATCGTTGCAGTTCCTTCATAGGGGAAGTACACTAGTGAGATGTTATACGATTGTCCTATTACTAGGGTTACGTTGTTTGTACCAGTTGAGTAATCTCCTTCATCTCCTCTGAAGTTATTTGCACTTGTACTTATGACGGACGGACTTCCTGGGAAGTAAACAGCCCTGCCTATCTCAGTAAGTGTTTTGATAGTGGAAGGCGTTGTGCTGACATTATAGTCTGTGTAGTTCACCTTTATATTAACAGTGCTTAGATTAACAAGTCCTAGGTCAGGAACTTTGAAACTTGTTACATTTATCCCGGTCCAGTTCCACTCACCGCTTAATGTTGAGCTGGGTGGTGTGTAGGTTACCGTAAAGACCTGAGAAGTCACGTTCTTAGTCTCAAGTACCAAGTTGTTGGTCGAATTAACTATTGAAATGTTTATAATATGATCGCTTGGTACGGCAAAGCCGTATATCTTCATTGGAGTGTTTGGCACGACGTAACCAGTTGCAGTGCTGTTAACGTACTCTGTCTCGACCTGATAAACTGATGTGAACTGAACAGCGTTCTCCGATGTTGCAACATCCGAGGAAGCTATGTTGGTTCCATAACTTGGATCGACATCGGTTATTTTAATGTAATAACTTGTACCTCCCTCAAATATTCCTGGCAACTTGGTTATGTTTATCGTGTTATTACCTACATAAACAGTAATTGTGGGGCCTAGTATTTGACTAAATGGTGCATAAACGGTAACAGCTACAGGTGTAGGTGTTGACGTTATATTCGTTACTTCGTTCCAAGGGATAGGTCCTATGAAGACTGCATCGCTGCTATCTATTGCCGCTTCTGGTATTGTCGAGAACCAAATCCATACATAGTGACCTGAAACCGTCATTCCGGTGACATTTATTATGAGTGCCTCATTATTCTTTAAAACAGCTGGAACCTGAAGAGGACTTCCAGTTATTATGGAGGTGCCATTGTAATATTCTAAGACTGGCATCCCAGTTATTGTTGCATATGTTATTGGCAATGTGCCTACGATAGTTAAGATCGGTAGTGCAACCACGATCGCTATGAGCATTAAGGATAATATCTTGCTCATAGGCTTATTCATCTATCTTAACACCTCTCCTAATGCACGCTACTCCTTCCAAGCATTATGGAATACATTTTAACGACTATTTAAGCCTAAAGCCCCAAAATTTCCTAGGCCTGGCCGGGGAAAAGGGGGGTTTACCCGGGTTTATCCTTGTTGCCTTTCTAGCTTTCAAAATACATAAGTAATTATTACTATCAGATCTAAGAAGTTCTTCTTTAAGTTATAAGGCACCAAAACTATCAGATAGATGCCTTTTGGTATGCTTAGTTCTAGTGAGCTGTCTCCACTCGTTAAGGTACCCAAATAGATTACGCTTGGAGAAACGATACTTGTTCCTGCTTCGAGATAGTATCCTTCATCGCTAAGCCTTATTGCATAAACTTTGAAAGCTGTACCTCTCTCTGTATACATTGTGACGTTAATACCTGATAAAAGAATTGAATATTCGCCGAAGTCTTCACCGAGCTGGGAGATCGTGATGTTATTCAAATTTCTAGAAGCTATTATTAAATATTTACCCCCTTTTGTGTCGTTAATGTAGATCAAGTATGGGTAGGGAAGGCCCATACCTGTGGGAATATTTTTCGTCTTCAAAGTCCAGCTCACCTTATATTCAAAGTAGGTAGAGGTATAGAGCTCGTTAGAGTTAAAGATTATTGATACTGCCGTCAAATAGGGTAACGAGCTGAACGGTGGTATAACAATGCTGTATGTGACGTTTTGTGCGGGCAAAAACTCCTCTTCAGGTCCAATAGTTCTATAAGTATATACATTTCCGAAAGAAATGTTCAGCAGGGGATAATTGTTGCCATTATTGACAAAGAACCTTTGGGCCAATGAGCTTAGAGCATCACTAACCACAGACTTTATTGGTTTAAGTCTATAATGTATAGGTCCTTTAATCGGTAAAGTGAAGCTCTCATTGCTAGTCCTTACCGTCAGCACATATGAGATCGTTATATTGGTTTTCATAGTAAGCCTCATCGTATAGCTTATAGAGGTGTAAAATAATATAACAGGTCCTCCTGTCATAAAGTTTCCTTTAGATGATGACCTAAGCGATATTACGTAATCTCCAGTAGAGTAGTACTCTCTCTCATAACCACTAATGTAAGACGTGAAGTTAGATATCTCTGAGAGCTCCATAGGAACCACCATGTGATTCTTATCTAGAGGAACCCAATAGTAGCCGCTATAGCTTATGCTCGCAGAGGTGCTCACGTTACCTACATAAACGTTGAAGACATTAGCCTTAGAGCTTAGAGGAACAAAGTCGATGTAAAGAGCAGCGTAGTTTGAGTTACACATGCCCCCTGCCTCTACTTTAACATTATTGGTTAAGTAGCCTAACGTTACTGTAGAGCCGCATCCTAGAGTATACGTTTTCCCATTAAAGCTAACGCCCACGAACATGTAATTTGATGAAATCACTCCATCAAAATAAAGGTCCAGCTTCCTATCCCCTAGAGAGACGTTACCTATAACTGAATATTGAGGAGGATCGGCGAAAAGCATCTCAGACCCCGTTAAAGGATCTTTATCATTAACGTTGGTATTGATGCTTTTCGTAACTTCTTCTGAAGAGTTTTCAGCGTTGAGTAGCGTATTTATAAGCTCACAGTCGACCCACTGCTTTTTTAGTAGCATTTCTTTAAGCGAGGTGTTTAAAGAGAAGAACCTCGGATCTTTGGATGGAATGTAAGGATAGATAACTCCTTCGTCCGTCATGAGAAGTACCCTTAGCTTTTGACAAGAATAGTTATGTATTAATGGTATTCTTGTAGGTCCTTCTATGAGTGTTTTTTCATTGATCATTTTTAAGCTGCCATTGTAAAATTGCAGGATTATTTTACTTAGTCTAAAGGGCTTAGCTGGATATACGTCTATATATAAAGTACCGTTTACTAGATCAATGCCGAGGGTAGGGGCGTTTAGCTCTTGGCTAAGCTTTTTGCTTATCTCCTTATCTATAGCTATCATGCTGCTTTCGTTCCTGCTTACTATTTTTAAAAGTCCTACTGCTAAGGAACTCATTACAAATATCAAAATAAGAGCTCCTACTATCTCACTTAGACCTCTTCTCCATTTCAACTAACCTCTCCCTTTAAAGAGATAGGAGGGACTCGGAGAGGGAATCGGAAATAGTCTTTTCATATTGTATTGCAACACCTAAGGGATCTTAAAGTTGCGTTGCAAACATTATTTTCTGTAGTACCTTTTTAGCAGAATGACTATTAGAACTATAGAAGCTATCGTTATGGATATAAACAAGTATTCAAGAAATTCATATGTGCTTAGTATTCCTTTAAGTGAAGGAATTGATCCTGTTTGTGACGAAGTCCTTTCAGGCGGTAGGCCGTAAAGGACCACGTAGGCATTATTGAGCCTCGTGCCTGTTCCCGACGAGCCGGAAATTAGAATGTCTTTACCCTTTATGAAACCTGAGAACGTGACTAAAGTTAGGTTTTCGAAATATGTTTTTGTCACGTGAACAGGCTTCAATAAGTTATTGCTAATATTAAAAAAGATCAGCAATCCACTAACGCTTTCATTGATCTTTGCAAACCCCCAAACTAAAAGGGATGAATCGTTTACGATCTCCATGCCTATCAGATCTGAGGGTATCCAAGGAAGGGGATAAACCTGAAGCACATTACCGTTTGTTAAGTTATAAGTGACTAAAATTCCCCTCCCTTCATTTATAAGATTACCAGCCGCTATAACAGTGTTATTGCTTATGACTACAGAATTAAATGTTACATTTTTGTAACGCCTATACCAAAATATGGATTTGTTAATTGTATTAACACAAGCTATTCCACCCAAACCAGCTAGACATAAATGCTCCTTTTCCTTAAACAACGAATATGCTATTTCGTCAGAGCCTAAGTTTATACTCACTTTAAAGTTCTTAGGAAGGAGAGTGTACGCATCCAAAGCCTCAACTGCCATGTCAAGGCCGTTTTTCACTCCATTATATCTGTCACCAGAAATATACAATGTCATGTTCTTTAAGCTTAAATAAGCAGCTCTTATATGAAGATATGAGATCTCAGCAAACCTTCTATCTAGGATGGTTCCATTGGTTGAGATCCTATAGAGAAGAAGTAACTGTTCATTGCTTTCAACACTTTGTGAAACTAAGTATAACAGAAGGTACGAATTTTCTTCACAGTAGATATAGAGTGCCTGGGTGGATTGTAGCGGTCCTCTAAAATCAAGACTCCACCTTAGTTGTCCTTCCTCGTTTAAGGAGATTAGTTCAACGTAAGCTTTTCTCTGTGCAGTGCTTGGAATAATGTCCATTGCTAAATATATGTTGTCTTGGGCATCTGTACATGCCTGTACAGGTATAACTTTCGATGCATTTTGATAGTAATACTTTTTTATCCAGACGATTTTGAAGTTACTAAAACTGGAGTAGCTTGTTGCAGAAGTGACTATGCTCATTAGGCTGCTGAAAATTAAGATTTGAAAAGTAATTGCCAAGACAAAAAGTTTAATTGCTGTCGATTTCAATAGCACCACCCTCAGTCATGAGGAACTAAGCGTCTTAACCTCATTTAAATGACTATTTCCAAACTAATCAAGCTTATCTTTTTAAGTCTTAATTAAAGGTTTTGAGAGGGGTTCAAAAAGTGCCAACTAGACTTTCGCAAGCATGGCCTATGACCGTTAAGCTCTATTGGTGCGATGATAAAAATGTACCTCTGATAAGAAATGACCTTATTAAGAATTCCTGCAACATCATTAGAAAACTTAACTTAACAGAGCCTGGCGATGCAAGACCTTTGTTCCCTAGTGATCTTGAAAGGATAAGGGAAGCTTACAAAAATGAAACTGGTGATATCTTAGGGTTTGAGAGATTCATGGGTCTCGGAGTAAAGCTACTGAATAAAGTTCCTTACATGGATTTGATGTATGAAATTATATCTGAAGGACACGTTATAGGAAGGGTTTATTGGGACCCTCTGCTATCGAAGTGGAGGCTAAGGTTTTCCTTACCAGGTCTTGTAAAAATAGATTATTGTAACTATCTAAGTACTTTTAAGGTTAGAGGAGGACTCAAAACCCTTTCCAGAGTCAGAGTCTTTAAGAATATCATAGGAGGAGAACCATATCAACAGATAATTCTAATTGATGAACTTAAGAGGCCTATAGGCATAGGTTATGTAAGCGAAGATGGTGAAGTCATCAAAGTTCATAACATATTCAGAGACGATATCTTTAAGTATACAGACCAAAAAACCAATGTCAACTCTTCCTGGGATGATGTAATAAAATACAATGACTACTATGTTTACTATTACAAATCGAGAGCAATAAAGTTCATATATACAATGGCTGAAAAAGTTAAGAAACCGATAACAGTATCGTTCAGCGGAGGTAAGGACAGCTTAGTAGCTCTGCACTTAACACTGGAGACAGGATATAAACCAATATTAATATTTAACAACACTGGCATGGAGCTACCCGAAACCATAGAAACTGTCAAGAAAGTTAGTGAAATGTGGAACCTAAAGCTCTTGGTGGCAGATGCTGGAGACTCCTTCTGGAGGGCTGTTGAGAAGGTTGGCCCCCCAGGAAAGGATTATAGGTGGTGTTGCAAGGTCACCAAGCTGGCACCATTAGCAAGGCTTTTCTTAGAAAGATTCCCTGAAGGAGCACTTAACATAGTGGGCCAGAGAGCCTTTGAAAGTTTAGACAGGGCTAAAAGTCCTAGGGTCTGGAGAAACAAGTGGATGCCACACATTCTCAGCATAAGTCCTATACAAGACTGGAGTCAGTTGCTGATATGGATTTACATATGGAAACATAAGTTACCTTACAATCCTCTTTATGAAAAAGGCTTTGATAGAATCGGTTGCTTTATGTGTCCTGCAGCCTACATAGCGGAATATATGTTTGTCAAGGAAACGCACCCGGAGCTTTGGGATAAATGGGAAAGGGTCCTGAGGAGATGGGCAAGGAGACTTGGATTTGATGAGAAGTTAGCGAACCTCTGGATCGAAAAGGGCTTGTGGAGATGGCTTACTCCCGCAGCCCAGAAACTTAGGCTTGCAAGAAGAATAAATGTAAAATTACCTCATTGGAGGGAAATTTATTCCAAGTGGTTAACGCCCTCCTTCAAAAGTTATGATGTGTCTGAAGATAATGCAGAATTAAGGTTTAATGAAGAGATTGATATAAAAGGTATTGCGAAGCAATTCAGCGTCCTAGGAGCCTTCAAAATATCAGAAAAGAATGAGAATGAAATTCTGCTAGAGGGACCCAAGAACATCAAAGTAGTTGTTAAGAAAAATGCTATAAAAGTTAAGGGAGCTAGAGGAGTCTTGGCAAGAGAGCTTATCCTTGACACCTTTAAGCTCGTATATAGATGGGAAAACTGCGCTGGATGTAGAGCCTGTGAAGTGAGCTGTCCGACAGGCTCAATAAAGATCATTAACGAAAATGGTAAAGAGAGACCAATAGTTAATAATTCTACGTGCATTCACTGCAAGTTATGTCTTGATAACTGTCCCCTAGCTGATGTCGTCGTCGAAAGAATATATCCTGCTTTAATGCTTAATGAAGTCACAGCATGGAGAAGAAGGGGTAAGAGAACGCATGAAAGTGTCATTGAAAGGTATCTCAAACTTAAAAGGTTTAAGGTTCCTGAAGAGAGAAAGTTAGTTGAGGAAGATGTTTTGATCTCTCCTCCAGAATCTTTAGATAAAATCCTTTGAGTACTCTAATAGTATCTATTTTCAAAACATAAACAACTAGCTCCGATCGTGAAAGAATTAATAAAGAGCCTGCTGAACTAACTTTCTATTGGGAGCCGCGGTCGCCTAGCCTGGTTAGGGCGCCGGCCTGCTAAGCCGGTGGGGGAGACCCCGCGCGGGTTCGAATCCCGCCCGCGGCGCCATACTTCTACTAATTCTTGAATCATGCTAGAGAAGCTACACTTACCTCTATGTAATAGAGGTAACGTTTCCCCTCTACCTTAAAATCTCTTTTAGAAAGGACTTTGCCTTTACCCGCCCGAATTTTATCTTATGCATATTCTGATATTGTGGTTTGTTCTAGCAAAGAACTAGTCTATTGTTACAGTCTTCTATGACTTTTGAGAAGGTAATCGCTGAATTCATATTTAAGAATTTGTTCTTGGCTCTTAGTTTTTGATATATTTATGTTGCCATTCTCTTACTCTAGCCTGAGACTTATCTAAATTATTCTTAAGCCCAAGTTTTTCCTTGGAACTTTTATCCTACCATCGCTGAACAATGCTGAAGTCTCAGAAGCCTTCTCAATAGCTACCCTTTAATAGTGACTCCTCTTTGAAGTTTGACTTACCCTTATTTAATTTAACCTTCTTAGGATTCTCTATATAAATCGTAGAGACCAGAAGGGTGAGTAAATAACTTTGAAGTGCATCCTAGAATTTCCAACGGGTCACGAGATTAAGGTAACCAAGAACAGTAATGTTGTTATGAAACAGAAATTTAATATCAGTCTGACAAACGAGATACCAATCAATATTTTGGAGCTTGACTCAAGGGTAAGTTTGTTTGCAGAATACTTCTCTGCGCCTCTTCTTTTACCTTTTAAACTAAGATGTGATAGCGAACAGCTTAAGGCTCATGTCATGAAGATAGCAAACGCTTATAGAAAGAGAACTGTGTTAGAACAGGCCTACGACCTTTATGTAAGGCTAGGACCGCTTCTTGAAACTGTCAAGATCTTACCCACATATTTTCCTCTCTCTAGGTTAAATCTTGTTTGGAAAATAAATGCTTGTTTTTTGCTTAATTTGATCAATGAGAACAATAAAGAAGAACTTATAAATAAGCTCAATAAAACATACTCAGAGTATTTAAGCAAGACGCTTAATGCTAGAATAGAGAAAGGATATGTTAAACTTAAACCCCCTACCATCAAAGAGAACTTTATATCATTTATGACTAGTTTTAAACTAGCCCTCCAAACAAGCCTACACAAATTCGCAACAAACCTCCTAAGGCTCAAAGGTGACGAATGTGAGCCTCCTGATTTTATAAAGAGACCTTGGATTTTCATAAAAGTTCCCGAAGGTCAGCTGAAATTTTCATGCCCTCAACCTAAAGCAGTAGTTGGTGGTTCATGTAGAGCTCTTTCATCTCTCTCCGAAAGCCTTATATGTAATAGCAAAAATGGTAATGTTGTAGTAAAAGACTATTATAGAATAACTACAGTCAAGTGGATACCTGCAACGTTGGCCTCAAACATTTACGGAATAAAGTACAGATTCGGAGCAAAATCTAGACTCTCGGCGGAGGTCAAGTACTTCCCCATTTTGAGACATATAATTTCGACACCGTCCATTCTGAAAATTTGCATTGATTATCGTCAAGCTTATACTATCAGAGAATATATAGAAGGAGATCCTCTAAATAAGATAAAGGATCCTAAAGTATGGAGAGAAGTTGGAAGAAAGCTTGCCAAAATACATAAAAGTGGATTTTTCTTAGGCGATCCAAACCCGGGAAACTTTGTCTTTGATCATGAAGGAAATTTCTGGCTTATAGATGCCGAGCAGGTGAGAAGGCTTACTGATCCAAGCAAAATGAAAGCTTGGGATGTGATAGTTTTCCTCTTTTACTCAACGTTTCTAGACATAGATGAAAGGCTTGTAAAGGAGGCCTTAAGGGGGTACGCCAGTGACACAAATGATTGGAGAGAGATAAGGAGAGAAGCTATGAGTCCTCAGGTATGGGCAAGTTTGGGCGTAGCGGTTCCAAACCTTCTGAAGACACAAAAGCTAATCAAAGAAGTAAACGTTTAAGCTCCTTTTCAAGATCCCTCCTCCTTATGTCCCCTTTAGGCCTCTCCTCCCTCCATAGTCTTGCCCTATATCGATAAACCTTTGTCTTTGGATCAAGCCAGCAGTCAGGCCAGAGTCCAGCCTTCAGGCAGGTCTCACTAAGAAAAGTTTCCT
>JALWOJ010000145.1:13137-16938 GCA_026995555.1 Acidilobaceae archaeon
AAGTTTCCTCGTCCCATCCATATTCTATTGGCACCTGGGGCAACAAAAGTCCTCTGGCCCACCCCCTTTCAACCACAAGACCATCTCTACCTATCTTAACGAACCTTAGTCTCTCCCTAAAGTCTTGAGGCGCTTCCTCAAGCCTCGAAAGAACAGAGACTTCAAATGTCACTAGGTCAAGTTCTTCTCTTCTGAGAGGAGGAAATCTGGGATCTTTGAAAGCAGCCTCTAGAGCCACATCCCTCACAACCTCTACAAGAGGTTTTACTGGTTCAATAAATCCTATACAACCTCTTAGCTCTCTATCATCAGGTCCATAATAAGTCTCTATTGTGACAAAGGCAGCTCCTCTCTTCAGAAGCTTTTCTGGAACATCTGCAGGTAAAGGCATGAGTTTTTTATTATCAAACCAGTACTCAACACTTTTTCTAGCGATTTTAACCAAAAATACTCCTTCTTCATCACTAAGTTCTTCCGGATCTACATAGTCATCTGCAGACATAAAGTTATGCACCCACTTACTTTAAGAAGAGTATCCAGAACTCAAAAGCTTATTTTTGCCTAAAGCTTCTCCTTTTTATTGGATATAGGAGGGGGTAGCGATATTAAAATGTCTTTGAGCAGTAAGATAAGAATGTATTTCTCTATGTGGAAAAAAATACTAGAACTATCCCGAAGGCCTTCAGAAGAAGAATTCAACTTGCTCCTGAAGCTGAACCTTCTAGGCTTTACACTTGTAGGTGGTATAGCCTACATAATACATCTAGCCTCAGTCCTTTTAGGTGGATAGCGAGAACAAGGTGAGTTTCATGAGTGAAGAGAACAATAAGAGCAATAGCGGAGAAACGGAGAGGAGGATTGAAACGAAAAGGGGTGTAACTAGATTTTACGCGCTGACAGTTACTGGTGGTACTGAAGAAAGAGTTGCTCTGGTCTTATACGAGAGAGCTAGAAGATTAGGACTAGATGTGAGATCTATAATTGTTCCCCCCAACCTCAAGGGGTATGTTATAGTTGAAATAGGGAATGAAGCAGATCTATACTATCTCATCAGAGGAGTGAGACACATAAAAAGGAGAAGACCTATACTGATGAAGCCTGAAGAGGTAGAAATGCTTGTCAAACCGAAGGCTGAAATACCTGAGCTTAAGAAGGGACAGGTAGTCGAAATAACAGGAGGACCCTTTAAAGGTATGAAAGGCAGGGTTATAGAAGTATATCCAACTAGAGGAGAGGTCGATTTAACACTTCTAGAATCTAACTTCCAGATGGTGGTTACAATACCTCTTGATCAAGTAAGACCTGTCTCCGAGGAGGAAACGTAAAAGAAGTATTGCCACCTAATTTCATAGTAAAATACTGAATTGCATCGTTCTTCAGTTAACGTCTTTCTTAAAAGCAGAGGGACAAAGTATAACCTAGAAAGGTTATGAGGATATTGTAAAACTTCATAGATCATTTAAAAGTGTAGAACTACCTTGAAATGGTAAAAAATGAAAAAGACGCAAACTAAATTAAAAAACTCTTTCCCTCTTCAGCACTCTTTGGGGAGATCGAATGTCTGTGACAGAGAAAACGATAACTGTTCAAATCGAGGGAGGTAATGCTAGGCCAGGGCCACCCTTGGGCCCAACGTTAAGTGCTTTAGGGCTTAACGTTAAGAAAGTTGTTGATGAAATAAACAAGAAAACTGAGCAATATAAGGGAATGACCATACCAGTGAAAATAATTGTTAACACAAAAACGAAAGAGTATAGAATAGAAGTTGGTATACCGACAACTACAGCACTTCTGCTCAGGGCCGTAGGAGCTAAGGAACCTAGTGGCGCTCCTATGCATCAAAAAATAGGTGACCTGCCATTCGAGAAGATAGTTGAGATCGCTTTGATGAAAAAATCACAACTACTGGCTAAGACCCTAAAGGGGGCTGTTAAAATGATATTGGGCTCGGCAAGGTCTATAGGAATAACTGTTGATGGAAAGGATCCTAAGGAAGTGACTAAGCTTGTTGATGAGGGACACTATGACGAGATTCTCTCAAAGTATGAGAGTAAGTGGGAAGAGGAGGAGTAAGGAGAAGCAAATCTAAAAAGAGGGAGTTGCCTAAGAGCAAGTGGAAGGTTTGGGGTGCCTGATTTGAGCTTAGTTAGTGACGAGATGCTCAAAGAGAGCGTTGAGAAGGCCTTAAAACTCGGCAAGAAAAGAAACTTTAAGGAGTCCGTTGACCTCGTTGTTGTACTTAAAGATATCGACATAAGAAGTCCTGAAGGCAGAATAAGAGAAGTTATTGTCCTACCCCATAAGCCTAATAAAGACGTGAAGATATGTGTTGTTGCAGACGGAGACATGGCCCTTAAGGCTAAAGAGGCAGGATTAACTGTTTATACCAGAAGTGATCTTCAGGCTATGAGAGGAAACAAGAAGGCAATAAGAAAAGTTGCAGAGAACTGCGACTGGGTGCTTGTCAGAGCTGACCTTATGGGTCTGGCAGGAGGCACTTTAGGTCCTGCTTTGGGTCCTAGAGGTAAAGCACCAGTTCCTGTTCCTCCTAACGCTGATATAGCTCAAATAGCTGAAAGATATAAACGTGCTGTGTGGGTTAGGGTTAGAAATCAGCCTCAGATAATGTGTAGAGTAGGAACTCAGGACATGAAGGTTGAAGAAATAGTTGAAAATGTAAAAACTGTTATTAATACACTAGTGAACAGGGTTGGTGCACAAAAGATAGGTAAGATCATTATCAAGAGAACGATGGGTATACCTGTGGAGGTGCAATTAAGATGAGCGTGGGTGTGGTAAGGAAATTAGGAAGACCCCAACCTCCAAAATGGAAAGTAGAGCTCGTTAAAAAGCTTTCCGAGGAGCTAAAGAAGTATCCTGTTGTAGGGATCGCTGATCTGACAGGCATGCCTACTGCACAGCTACAGCTTATAAGGAAAAAGTTTAGAAAGAAAATAGCCTTCAAAGTTGTTAAGAAGCGACTGCTGTTAAAAGCTATTGAAGAAGCGGGCTTGGATAAGAGCAAATTTGAACCATTTATTAAAGGTACAACCCTTTTGATGTTTACAGATATGAATCCATTTAAATTAGCAAGGCTTATTGAGTCTGAAAAAATGCCAGCTCCCGCAAAGCCAGGCATGATTGCTGAGAAGGAAATAGTTATACCCGAAGGAGATACAGGCCTGCAACCAGGCCCCATACTTAGCACGTTCGGTAAGCTGAGAATTCCTTATGAGATAAGGAGAGGAACCATCTATGTTAAAAAGGATACGGTTGTTGCAAAGCCAGGCGATGTTATAAGCGAAGATCTGGCTGGACTACTTCAGACATTAGGAATAATGCCTTTCGAAGTTGGACTTAAAGTTCAAGCCGTCTATGATAGGGGAGTAATGATACCTCGCGAGGAACTTATAGTTGATCTTGATGAATTTAAGAAAGAGGTTATTGATTCTGAAAGAGAGGTTATAAATCTAGCTGCTGAGGCTGGCCTTCTAATGGTGCCAGAAGCCGTCAATATAATGATAATTAAGGCTATTTCGGAGAGTCTTGCCGTGATAAGGCTAACAGGCTT
Organism: Acidilobaceae archaeon; assembly: GCA_026995555.1. GTDB lineage: Archaea > Thermoproteota > Thermoprotei_A > Sulfolobales > Acidilobaceae > JALWTO01. The sequence continues at coordinate 16,709 of JALWOJ010000145.1, forward strand.
GCCTCTTCCTGGAACGACCGAAGAAGCTTTAAGAGCTGCTGTCTCTGAGGCATTTGCAATAATAGCAAAGTTAGGTGATAAAGCCAAGGAACTTGGAATAGAGGAGGTTCCTGTAGCAGCTCCTGCGACAGCTGAGGCGGCGGCACCCGCAGCCGCTGAGGAGAAGAAGGAGGAAAAGAAAGAGGAGGAGGAAGAGAAGAAGGAGGAGGAAGTTGATATAAGTGAGGGCC
>JALWOJ010000146.1 GCA_026995555.1 Acidilobaceae archaeon
CTTTTAAACTGCCTATTTTGTGGGCTGTGCGTGGATGCCTGTCCCGTGGGATGTTTAACGATGACGGATATCTTTGAGCTCGCTAACTACTCAAGAAGTAATGAGGTTCTCCATATGGAAGACCTTGAGAGGTTTGCTATAGACTTTAAGCAGAGAAGGGGAAATGAGCCCGATAGAATATGGCCTAACGATGAGGAAAGAGAAAAACTGTGGGGGAAGATAGAGTGGAGTGGCTAATATTCCTCATATTCGGAACCTGGTTAATAGCTTCTGCCCTCGGTGTAGTTTTCGTTAAGAATCCTGTTCACTCTATACTCTTCTTCCTCTCTTCATTACTCGCTATGGCCGGAATATTTGTAAGCCTCGGAGCAGAGCTACTCGCAGGTATTCAACTGATAATTTATGCGGTAGCTATAGTAGTCTTTTACGTACTCGTTATTACAACGATACCCTGGGAAAAGGTTAAAAGATTTGAAGGTTTTTACAAAAAGGAGCTGTTAACCGCTACCCCCGGGCTTTTGGTGGTATTTATCCTTATGGCCTACATGATTATAAAGGGAAAGTTTGCTCCACACGCTGGAGTTGTCAAAGATAACGTTAGAGAAGTAGGTAAGGCTCTCTTTACGAGCTACCTGTTTCCCTTTGAGGTGGCTTCCGTTATACTCTTAGTTGCTATGGTGGGGGCTATACTTCTTGGCAGGAGGGAAGAAGGGTGAGCATAGAAAAGGCTTATATGCTTCTAAGCATAGCGTTATTTCTCATAGGACTTCTTGGTGTTATAGTTAGGAAAAACCTCATCACAATTCTTGTAAGTACAGAGCTTATGCTAAATGGGATAAACTTGGCTCTCGTCATTGCAGATAGGGTTATCGGAAGGGTGGATGGTCAGATAATGGCTTTTTTTGTTCTTACTGTTGCAGCCGCAGAAGTTGCGGTCGGACTTGGTTTAGTTGTAGCCATATTCAGACTTAAAGGTTATGAAGGTTCAAGCGAAATAACCCAGTTGAGGGATTGAGATGATGGAGCTCGCTGTAA
>JALWOJ010000147.1 GCA_026995555.1 Acidilobaceae archaeon
CGCTGTCCTCACTTCTGATATCAGTGTAGCACAATACGCTGATCTTGTCAACGCTATGCGTCAAAAAGGAAAAACCGACAAGACTTATTTTCAAGATTATACGCTAGAGGATATGCAATATTTCGTACTGGATAGGGGGAAAGGTGTTAACTATAAGGACGAAACAGCTGTAAGAGAGTTCGTCGATAACCATAAGAAAGAGTTTAAAGATTATATGGGGGATAGAGATACCGGAGCGAAGTACGCCCCTACAGATAACATAGATTATGAAAGAATTAAAGAGCTAGGAACTACAGAGGACTTCAACGAAGCTGGTTATATAACTCAGGATGGATCCCTTATAGACCTAAGTGGTAAGAACGAAGGCGGTACTCCTGGAACTAGATCGTACGACCATAGAGAAGCAGGTGGCACAGATGGTATGATGGAGTTCATAAACCAAGGGAATATCAGGATAATGCCTGAGTCCGGGGGCATTGAAATGTATGGGCCTCCTACGTTAGATCAACTTATAAAGATCAAAGAGTTCGTAGCTCACCAAGGAGGTAACGTAGATCTTGACCTATCTACAGGGATTAAGCAGTATAACGAAGAAAGTCAAATGTACCCTGGAACTACCGATAACGAAACTATAACTATTGATCACGCTAGTCCTAAAGAAGTAGTAGCGGCAGTTAAAAGGTATTATTCAAAGCACGGAGAGTTCTACCAAAAAGGCAAGCGTGGTGGCCCTAAGGGATCCGTTAGATTTAGTGAGAAAGAGACGATAATAAATCTATTCAATAGCGCGAACTACTCAACGTTCTTGCACGAAATTGGGCACGTCTTCACGAACGAAATGCAAAAGCTTATCGAGGAAGGATATGCCAACGAGCAAACTGTAAAAGATTATAACACACTTTTAGAGTATGCTGGTGGGGAGCTTAACCGCGAGGGGCATGAGAAGATAGCCAGAGCTTTTGAGAACTATCTTCGCGAAGGAAAAGCGCCAAGTCTTAAATTGGCAAGAGCGTTCGATAGGTTTAGAGCTTGGTTAACCGCAGTGTATAAGTCAGTAGCAAGGCTTAACGCCCCTATCAATGATGAGGTTAGACAGGTCTTTGATCGTATGCTTGCTTCAGATCGTGAGATAGAAGAGGCAAAGCAATATTACGAGTCAAAGAGATCCTTGGTAGATCTTATAAAAGTACCGGCAAAAGCTAAGAAGCGGTTAGAAAAGAAAGAAGAGGAAGCTAACCGAGTAGCCAGAAGTGCTGCGGATAAGAAGAAACTAGCAGCGTATTGGCGCGCCTGTGGTGGTAAGAAGATAATGCGTGCTAAGGCAAAAGCTGAAGTAGAAAGCTTAATGGTCTATAAAGCTATCGACGATACTATCGAAATGGGCGGTATGGCCAAGGGAGATATAATCGAAGCGGTAGGTGTTGAGGGATTGAAAGAGATCCAAAAAAAGCACCGAGGTTTTGTAGCAAGACCTGAGAAAGCTAAGAAGCAAAAGCACTGGGGCCATATCGTTAAGAGCTTCGGTGGTATTAAAAGCTCTACACTCACCAAAGAAGAAAGACGAATGATAAAAGAGAACGGCCTTAATTTTGTCTATGGCAAAAAGGGCGAAGGTCAGGGGTTAGATCAACTAGCTATGGAGCTTGAGTCTCAAGGTATGCTCTTCGTTCCAGAAGATAGAAACGCTGACGACTATCTTTTTGAATTGATATTAAGAAAAGAAGCTTTTGAAGATCCTGAAAATTTTGAGTCAGAGTTTGAAGCAATGATGAGCGAGAAGGATCCTTCCAACGCCATGGGATCTTGGCTTATGATGGCCATTGATTTTGACTTCTCTTCTCCTGAAGAAGCCGCTAAAGAAGTCCTTAACGCAGAAAAGAAAAGCGTTGCCATAACCAAGAGGTACAAAGAGCTAGTGGCAGCTGAAGAAGAGAGGATCCTAAAAGAGCTTAATGAAGGAGAGTCAATCCCAGGAGATGACGCTCTTCATACAGACGCTAGTCTTGAAGTCCTTTTAATAAAAGGTCAGCTACTAGCTGAAGAGCTTAGAAAGCTTGAGAACCCTACAGACGCCGCTCAGTGGAAAAGGCAAAACGTATTAGAAGCAAGAGCAGTAAAGGCAGCAGCAGAGGAAGTTCTTAACAATAAAGCTATAAAAGACGCTACGCGTTATGACCTTTATGCTAAAGCAGAGAAGAAGTACCACAGGATAGCTCTCAAGGAAGCCGAAGCTGGAAGGATCAAAGAGTCCCACGAAGCCTACAAAAAAGCTATTCTTAATCATGCTATGGTACTCCAAGCTATCAAGATCAAAGAACAACGAAACAAAGTAGAAAAGAAGTATGGTACTAAGAACTTTAAAAAGTCATTGACCAGAGTTGAGAACGCTTATGCTGAAGCCGCTATGGATCTTGTGTCGAGCTTCTTACTTAACGATCATAAGGACTTTAAAGTTAAGAACCGCCCTAACATAAAAGAACTTGATGAGCTACTTGAGTCCCTTATCCCTCAGTGGGTACTAGAGAGACAACCACCAAGAGAGATATCTTCCTGGAAGGATCTTACTGTCAAAGAAGTAGCAGAGCTTGATGCTGCTATTGACTCAATTATGCACGTCGGAAGAGACGAGCTTAAGTCTATTGATGACGCAAGGTATCAAAGCTTCACGGCTTTAAAGCTTGCTTCTATTGATGCTATGAATACTTTGAAGGGTAAGAAGATCTACGATGAGTTTAGTCTTAAGGGATCCTTGATGAATAAAATTGACGGGCTTATCTCGGCTACGCAGATGAATGAGTTTGTAGGGGAGAGGCTTGACGGCTACTCTTACACCAAAGATAAAACCTTTGGCCCCTTCAGAACTCTACACAACCGACTCATAAAAGCTGAGCCCGACTTTAACGATATAAGAACAGAAGTTTTTAATCAGATCAATCCACACCTTGAAGTCCTTAACGGTGCAGTAAAAAGACTAGAAGAAGAGTTCGGCGCCAAGATTGATGCTAAGCAAGTGGCAAAGAACACGCTTACCGGGGAAGGTCTTACAAAGTCTTTTACCATCCCAGGGATACCGGTTACCGACGATATGAAACGGGTAGGGCGGTTCGGTTGGACGGGTGAAAGGCTTGTAGCTTTTATGCTTAATCTTGGGAACGCCGGGAATGAGCAAGCTATTCTTAATAGCTACCAATACAACGAAAGACAGATTGATTATATGAAGGAGCTTTTCACCGCCGAAGAGTGGCACGCTATTCAAGGGATATGGGATAGCTTAGAGTCTATGGCCCCGGCTTTAGATGCGGTTCACTTTAGTATATATAACCGCCATCTTGAAATGGTAGAACCACAGGAGATATCGGTAACCACCAAAGACGGGGTTCCACTTACTCTCCCAGGAGGCTATTACCCTCTTCAGTTTGACCACATGATAAGCGATATCGCTGAAGAGCATAAGGCCGCTAAAGACGCCAAGGAAGAAGACGTTATGAAAAACCGTCAAACAAACGTCTTTAGAAAAACAAAGCCCGAAGACGGGATGACATACTCTCGTACTCCTGGGCATAGTCTTCCACCGATGTTATCCCTCGATGTTCTTTTCGATCATCTTGACGATACCGCTAGGTATATATCTCACGCTGAAGTAATGCGAGACGCTAACCGCTTAACGACCGATAGGGAATGGCGAGCTAAGGTAAGAGAGAAAGCTGGAAGAGAAGCCTATAAAAATATAAGAGATAACATCATGTATCTTGCACTTCCAGTACGAAGGAACCCGGATAGCTTCTGGGGAAGATTAGTTGATAACCAACGCAAGATGGCGACGGTAGCAATACTTGGTGCTAACCTCGCAGTCGGCGTTAAGCAAAGGCTATCAATGTTTTCAGCTATTAGAAAGATAGGTCTTGACTATGCCGCCAAGGGCGCACAGCAATTTGGCTTTAAAGGATCAATGCTAGGACTTTCCACTACCGAGCAATGGCAAAAGATCTTGAAGCTATCTCCGTATATGAGAACTAGGGAAGGATCTATTGACCGAGAGATCCATGATACTGTAAATAAGCTTGATCCAAGAATTAAGAAGTTCACAATTAAAGGCAAGGAATTTACGATAAGTGATTTTAGAAACTTCATGTTCGCTTGGATCAACATGAATGACCGAGCTACCGTAGGGCCGTTATGGCAAGGCGCCTTCCTAAAAGCGATTGATGAGAACATGGATCTACCTGAGAGCGAAAGAGTCGCTAAGGCCGTGGCACAAGCCGACGAGCTTATAAGAACCACGCAACCTAGCTCCCTTGGTATTGACCTTAACTCTCTTCAAAAGTCAGAAGGTATGATGAGATTATTCACTTCCTTTATGACTTACACCTTCAAGTACGGTAACCTTCTAACCCATAACTACCAAGCGTGGAAAGACGGGGCTATAAGCAACAAAGAGTATATGCGAACTGTTTTATATGATACGGTACTTCCTTCCTGGGGTAACGTTATCATA
>JALWOJ010000148.1 GCA_026995555.1 Acidilobaceae archaeon
AATATCAAGATGACCATGGAGGTGTAAGATGAGTGAGAAACTTCAGCAAATTATTAATAAACAGAATAAACAGATTCAAGGCGATGAGGTCATTGAAGAGGTTGTTCAGATGGTCGGCTTTATTATCGGTGAGGAGGAGTATGCCGTCCCTATTTTGAGCATCCAAGAGATCATCAAACCACTTGAGTGGACGCGGGTACCACAGACCCCAGATTATGTCTTGGGTGTCTTTAACCTTCGTGGCTCGGTCATTCCGCTTATAGATCTGCGTGCTAAATTTGGCGTGGAGGCTAAAAAACATACCGAAGATACCCGTTTTATCGTGATGCTTCATGAAGATGAGGTGGCGGGATTTGTTATCGATAGATTGACAGAGGCGATCAGATTGAAAAAGCGGGATATTGGCCCTCCACCTGAGACAGCGCTACAAGATGAGAGCAGTATCGATGGCGTAGGAAAGCAAGAGGATAGGATTATCACCATATTGAAAGTGCACAAACTTCTAGAGCGAGATTTTTAAGAGAGAATGAAACTCTACACTATTAGAATGCTCCGTATCTTAAATGCTATGGAGGATAATTCGCTTTTTATCCTCCATAGCGCCACATCTAAGATCCGCTCCAACGATACGGAGTACCCCTTTAGACAAAAGAGCGATTTTTACTACTTAAGTGGCTTTATGGAAGATAATGCTCTATTGATTCTACGCAAAGTGCAAGGCAAAGTCTATAGAGCGCTCTTTGTACAAGAGAGAGATGAGGAGCATGAGTTGTGGCTAGGTGAACGACTTGGTGTCACTAGAGCAAGGGTGCGTTTTGATTATGATGATATATTTAGTATAGATGAGCTCGATAAGAGGTTAGGTGAGCTCTTTAGTGACATTAGAACCATCTATTGTGAACTCTTTAGTGAGAGCGAGAAGTTTCTACGATTAAGAGAGCTTGTCAAAGCGCACAATAACAAGCGGGAGACTAAGGTCAGTATAAGCACCTTTAAAGAGCTTAGCACCTTGACACATAAGATGCGT
>JALWOJ010000149.1 GCA_026995555.1 Acidilobaceae archaeon
GAATAAGCCTGCGGAATCATCCGCAGCGTTCAAAATCCTCAGGCCCGTGGACAGCCTCATAAGAGACTTGCCCATTAGCCTGTTGTTCGCCTCCAGAGCGGTCTGTGTGACCGCCGCCGAGTAGTTGAAGTTAATTCTCAGGGCCATGGCTAACACCTCCTAATGAAGTTTTGTCGTTTATTTATATCGGTGAGCTGATAAAGTTTTTTAACAGAGTTACCTGGAAGGTCATCAAGATGCTATATTCTAAAGTTATGGATTTCAAGAACTCCCTCAGCAGACTATTAGAGGAGATAAAGGAGAGGACGGTTGAGTATTACAAGGGTGATCTTGTGTCCCTTGTGGTTTTTGGCTCTGTAGCCAAGGGGAAAGCTACTCCAGAGTCGGATATTGACCTCCTTATAATTCTGAAGGAAAAACCAGATAGCTCTTATAAGACCTTCATGGGCTTTTATGAAAATGTTGAGAGCAAGTTGAAGAACCTTGAGGAGACTGGCGTGAGAATTTCACCTGTATTCCTCAGAATGTCATCGCTCAAAGAAGACATACCCTGGTTGTGGGAAACCGAGTTTATAGTGCTATATGACAAAGATGGTTTTTTCAGAAAGTTTCTTAAAAAGCTTGAAAAGCTCAAAAGCAAAATAAAGCTTGTGAAGAAACCTATGCCCCACCTTGTATTGAAAGATGGTGAATGAAGAACTTGCAAACAGCTATGTGAGGAGGGCTAAGATACGCCTTGAGGTTTTGGGGGAATTCCTAAAGAGAGAGGATTTTGCAGACACAGTTAGAGAGGCACAGGAAGTGGTTGAACTCGTTCAGAAGGCACTTCTCATAAAAATAGGTATCCAGCCACCAAAGTGGCACGATGTGGGAAGCATAATAGACCAGCATATAGAGGAGTATCCACATGATGTAAGGGAAAAGTTGAAGACTCTCAACACAGAGGCAAAATGGCTGAGGAGCCAGAGGGAAATTGCCTTCTACGGAGATATGGACATAATACCTGAGGAGCTTTACACAAGGGA
>JALWOJ010000150.1 GCA_026995555.1 Acidilobaceae archaeon
GTTTTCGAAGGCTATCTTTACGCCGTATTCCCTGCCTATAGCCGCTAGCCTCTTAGCCAGTTTTACGTTTATCTTGGCTACTCGCTTAACAGTCTCCATGTAGGTTGCGCCTTGAAGTGGACGTGTAAATGCGAAATGGACGACAAGCACCTCCACGCCAAGCAAGTTAGCATACTTTACCCAGCTTTCGACTTGGCGTAGAGCGGACTCTCTAATATTTTCATCGCTTGAAGCGAGCTCGAAGTTTAACTCGCCATATGCCGCGTGGAGCTGTATAGGCACAACAGTGTAGGATCTCGAAACCTCAGCATATGTTTCCACGCATTTATTCAAGTTATTTTTTTCGCAGTCCCTGAAGTACTCGTAGGGGTATTCTATATACCTGAAGCCTGCTTCTTCAGCCCCTTTAAGGGCCTGCTCGAAGCCGAATCGGGGATAAAAGAGCCATAGGTCGACTCCGAACTCCATTTTCACACCTCTTCGAAGCATTCCGTAATTGGTATTTAATAAAGTACCGCTATATAATAAGGTGAAGTCATCACCTAATGGGGGCGCTATATTTGAGTCCTCGCGTAGTATTCGTCCTAGTTCTGATGGGTATATTGGCAGGATCTATCTTTACGTGGCTTTACGTGGAGTTCTTCATGCTTGCCAGCCTAACCAGCGAGGTCAAGCATCTAAAAGAGAAGTTAAACGTTGCTTATAATAGGCTGGCGGAGGCTAATGAAACCATAAAATCATTGAAGACGTGGAACGATTCTCTCACAAAGCAGATTGCCGTCCTCAATATTATCCTTGAACGTAAGGATGAACAGGTAAGCCAGCTTGTTGAAACCATATCGAAGCTAAACGGCGAACTTGAAGAGCTAAAGTCTAACGCATCAAGACTGCCCTGCGTATATTCAAACTTGACCATTATCTTGCTGCCTAATGAGAAATATTATGAGTGGATGAGGCGACTAGTATCATCAGCGAACAGGAGCATACATCTAGCGGTATTCTCTATAAAGTATGATCCAAAGG
>JALWOJ010000151.1 GCA_026995555.1 Acidilobaceae archaeon
GTCTTACTCTCTGCTGGTGCTAAGGGCAAGCGCTTTATACTCCCCAACTCAGAGGTGATGATTCACCAACCTTGGGGTGGCGCACAAGGGCAAGCCTCAGACATTGAGATAACCGCTAAGCATATACTCAAGACTCGTGACAGACTCAACAAGATACTTGCCAAGAACACAGGCAAGAAGCTCAGTCAAATAGAGAAGGACGTAGACCGCGACTTCTTCATGTCTGCTCAAGAGGCACAAAAGTACGGCATAGTGGATAAGGTTATTAAATAACCCGAGCTACTCTCTAGCTATTGAAAATTAGCAAGAAACTGCTAAGATACTCCTATAGGTTAGTCAATTATCCAAAATCGCAGTACTGCTACCCTATTTTAACTTATTCATATTAATATACAGTGATGATGAGCTACAAAATAACTCAAGAACCTAATAAATAAGACCTAAAATAGCACGCGGTATTGTTTAATAACAATACAATATGTCAACAATTACAGTTTTACTCCTATTACTAGGAGTTGGAGTATCAGGGCTAGTCTCTGGCTACTTCTTAAGATGGCTTATAGCCCTAGGAGCTAGGAGCTCTATGGAGTTAAAGGTTAAGAAGATGGAGTTAGATGCTCAGAAGAAAGCACAAGACATCATAGAGCAGGCTGAGAAGGAGGCCGAACAAGAGGCTAAAGCGCGTCTATCTGAAATTAAGGAAGAAGAGTCTCAGCTAAACAAAGACAAGGAGAGATTAGTACAGAAAGAGGAGAAACTAGAAACAAAACAAGCAACCATAGATGCTGATGTAGAAGCTCTAAAGAAAAAGGTTGAAGAGATACGAGAGATACGAGCTAAGAGTGAAGAACTTCTTAATGCTCGCACAGAGGAGTTGTCCAAAGTTGCTAAGCTCCCCGTAGACGAGGCCAAGGAGGAATTACTTAAAGCAGTAGAGAAGGACTCAGAAGAGAGTATAATGCAACGCATACAGAAGCTAGAGGTAGCAGGCAAAGAACAGATAGAGCGTAAAGCGCAAGAT
>JALWOJ010000152.1 GCA_026995555.1 Acidilobaceae archaeon
TTGTAGTCTAAGTCGACAGGGTTTTGCGTACTAAGTACAACACCAACACCAAAGGCACGAGCCTGTTTAAGGAGTAACATCATAGGCTCTTTACTTGGTGGATTTTTGCTTGGTGGGAAGTAGCCATAAATCTCATCCATATAGAGTAGGGCTTTAAGGGCTGATGTACCTGATTGTCGTCGCATCCATGCAATGTATTTGTTAAGTAAAATGGTGACAAAGAACATTCGTTCTTCATCGCTTAGGTGAGCTATGGACATAATAGCAACTTTGGCTTTTCCATTTTCATCGTAGAGGAGTTTTTGAATGTCTAACTCCTCTCCTTGAAGCCAAGATGAAAAGGTAGGAGAGGCAATAATGGCATTAAACTTTGTTGCCAATACAAAACGTTTATCTTGTGGATAAAAACTCTCTAAGGGTAAAACACCTATCTTCTTAAATGAGGGAGCAATAACAGCTCCTATAAGCTCTTCTAGTGAGAGGCTTTTTCCACTTGTCCAATTATTTGCTAAAATTTGTGCAATAAGTAGATACTCTTTTGAACTCACAGGGTCAGCTTCTATTTTGATGAGTGAGAGTAGGGAAGAGACAGTACTTTTTAGATAGGAGGCAAAGGTATCAGCGTCATTAAGAACCTCTTGTGGTGGTGCTTCAAGAGAGCCTAAGATATTGATGGAGACTCCTGCTGAACTTCCTGGGGTGTAGATGGTCTTCTCTACAGCATGGAGTTTTTCTACACGACTTTTGTCTTGAAAGTCATTCTCTATACCTTTCTCCCACATAGAGGCAATGCCCTCTGCGTATGTAGCAACATCTTTCTCTTTGGCATGAGCTTCATCGGCTATCCAAGGTTCAAAGTTTTTAGGGTTAAAGGTGGGGTCAGTTAAGAGTAGGTTCCCCATGTCTCCTTTTGGGTCAATGAGAATAGAGGGAATATTGTCAATAGCCGCCTCTTCAATCAGCCCAATCCCTAAACCTGTTTTTCCTGAACCTGTCATACCTATAATTGCTGCAT
>JALWOJ010000153.1 GCA_026995555.1 Acidilobaceae archaeon
ACTCTTACCAATCTCGCAGCAGTTTATTTAAAGATGGGCCTTTACAGTAAGGCAGAGCCATTGTTGAAAAAAGCGTTAGAGATAAAGAAAAAGATATTAGGTAATGAGCATCCAGACACAGCTCAGTCTCTTGGGACTCTTGCAGCATTGTATTGGGAAACAGGTCGCTACAGAGAGGCAGAGCAACTGTTAATGAAAGTGCTGGAGATATATAAAAGGGTATATGGTAAGGAACATCCCAATGTAGCCACGGCCCTCAGCAATCTTGCGGCGTTGTATGTTATGATGGGCCGCTATAGCGAAGCAGAGCCATTGTTGAAGAGAGCATTAGAGATAAAGGAGAAGATGTTGGGTCATGAGCATCCAGATACAGCTCAATCTCTCAATACTCTTGCAGCATTGTATTGGAAAGTTGGTCGCTACAGTGAAGCAGAGAGTTTGTTCAATAGAGCACTGAAAATAGATGAGAAAGTATATGGTAAGGAACATCCCAGTGTAGCTAGAGACCTCAACAACCTTGCGTCCTTATATGCAGATATGGGTCATTACAACAGGGCTGAACTATTATTGAAGAGGGTAGTGGAGATAGTTGAGAGTGTATATGGTAAGGAACATCCCAGAACAGCATCAGTGCTTGGCAATCTTGCAAATTTATTTGTTGGTATGGGTCGTTACAATGCAGCAGAACTGCTGTATATTAACGTAAGGTCTATTTTCTTCAAAAACTTCCTCCAGATAGCTTCTATCTCCACAGAGGAGGAGATGTTTAAATATATGGAGGCTTATGGAGCTCTTATTACCAATTTCCTCGCTATGGGTGAACAATATCTTGCTAAATATCCAGACAAATCCTCAGAGTATCTCTCCTATGTTTTCTTCACCAAGGGGATAGTCTATGAGTATATGAAGCTGAGGAAATCTTTAGAAAGTAATCCGGCGGTTAAACCTATTGCAGATAAATTAAAGGAGCTTACCACAGAGGAGAGTAATTTAGAGAATAAGTTAATGATGGGG
>JALWOJ010000154.1 GCA_026995555.1 Acidilobaceae archaeon
GAGGGAATCCATGGCTTCTTGCAAGGCTCTATGGGGCTAACTGGAATCTAGGGAATGTTTTAAGTGAGACAATTAAAATTAAAAGGCTCAGAAACTTTGTTAGGCTGTTGGCCAAAAAAGAAATTGAGATACTTAAGGAGGCTATCGAGGATCCTGATACAATATTCGAAAGGCTTAGGGAGCCTGAGGCTCAGAGCCTTGAGAGAAAGCTGACAGAACTTAACATGGTAATTGAAATTTGGGACAGAGACGAACATTTCTGGATCGACGTTCCTCCTCCAGAAAGGGATCCTAGCCTGGGCATAGGGAGATATTATGCGTGGCAGACACCATTACATAAAGAGGCAGTCAAGAGAGCACTTGAGCAAGCTTCTTAGTAAGTGTTCAAGGTTTACTAAAAGTTGAGGCTTAACAGTAAAGCATGGGTTCCTGACGAAGATCGCCTTCAAGGAGCATCTCTAGGATACCTTTATTATGTTGAAGGGGGTGACGAAGGTTAAGAGTTATTGAGAGAGTGGAAAAGCAGGTTGAGCTAATTAGTAGTCTCGTGAATGAGCTAAAGAACGAGACCAGCTATGGGGGCATTGAGAGAATTGCCCAGATAACTATCCAGGCGCTCCTCGATCTAGGGCTCATGGCCATAAGCGTGCTTAAGGGCAGAAAACCTACTAAATACTCTGAAATAGGGTTCGTGCTTCAGGATCTTGGAGTCATTAGCTCAGATCAGGCTGAGAAGCTTAGGGCTATGGCCGGCCTGAGAAACATCCTCGTTCATATGTATGCTGGAGTTGATAGGAAGAAGGTGTTGGAGGCCTCAAAGATGCTTGTTAAAGATGCTGTAGAAATTTCAAATATCATACTAAACGAGGTTAAGAGAAGGGGCATAGATCCGCAGGAGCCCGTTAAAGGTTTAGATCTGAGGAGTGTCATTTCAAAGCTTAGAGAGACGCTTACAGGCAAAGTCCTGTTGGCATATCTATTTGGAGGGCGTTCAAAGGGCTATGAGTT
>JALWOJ010000155.1 GCA_026995555.1 Acidilobaceae archaeon
TATTAATAGAAGGAGAGAAAAGAACTGCTGCCATATACTGGCCCGGTTATCCTGAAGATGCAGGCAAAGGTGTAATAAGAATAGATGGAACCACAAGAAGAAATGCTGGTGTGAGAATAGATGATAAGGTAAGTATCAAGAAAATAGAGTCAAAAGAAGCGGAAAAGGTAACATTCGCTCCGACAGAGGAGTTGAGAATAATTGGAGCAGAAGCATATCTTTCCCATGTTCTTGAAGGAAGGGTTATAACAAAAGGAGATATTATCGAATTCAACATAATGGGGAGGAGAGTTGACTTAATTGTTAAGAGCTTTTCTCCTCCAGCAGAAGCAGTTGTAATTTCAGATTCAACTGAGATAATTGTGAGTGAGAAGCCTGTCAAGGAGGAGGAATTAAAGATACCAAGAGTTACATATGAGGATATAGGAGGGTTAAAAGAGGAGATAAAGCAGGTAAGGGAAATGATTGAACTGCCTTTGAAGCACCCTGAAATATTTGAAAGGCTTGGAATAGAAGCTCCAAAAGGTGTTCTCCTGCATGGGCCGCCTGGCACAGGGAAAACGCTGCTGGCTAAGGCTGTTGCGAATGAAACAAATGCGAATTTCTATTCCCTCAGCGGACCTGAGATAATGAGCAAGTACTATGGAGAGAGCGAGGAGAACATAAGGAAGATATTTAAGGAAGCAGAGGAAAATGCGCCTTCAATAATATTCATAGATGAGATAGATTCAATTGCTCCAAAGAGAGAGGAAGTTAAAGGCGAGGTTGAGAGGAGAATAGTGGCTCAGTTGCTTGCATTGATGGATGGGCTTCAGGAGAGGGGTAAGGTTGTTGTTATAGGTGCGACAAATAGAATAAATGCAATTGACCCTGCTTTAAGAAGGCCCGGAAGATTTGACAGGGAGATAGAGATTGGAATTCCTGATAAGGAAGGGAGAAGAGAAATACTTGAAATTCATACAAGAGGAATGCCTCTATCAGAGGACGTTGATTTGAATAAACTGG
>JALWOJ010000156.1 GCA_026995555.1 Acidilobaceae archaeon
CTGAATTATCTTACTGTATCTTGTAAGTATTGAACCGGATATAGTCGAAAGGAGTGCAAGGGCAGTTACTGTGACAAATACTTGTCTGAGTTCTATAAACTCAGTTTTTCTAATCCTACTCAGTGCAGCTACACCTAAGAATAAAAAGAGCATTGCATAATTGAGGAGTTTAAATCCCCGAGGTGATTGTTCTATGAGGAGTATAAAGAGGACAAGTGAAGGAACCGTTAGAAAATCACCCATTGAAGCCACAAGCGGAGCAGCTATACTGTCAGGATTTGTCCCCCTGCGGAAGGCAAATATCGTGACGAGAGATGTGAAATAACCCAGAATAAAAGAAACCAGGATGGTCGAGGTAACGATGATAAAGAGAACATCTATGGCATTCTTCTTTATCCCGATTATAACTCCTATACCCCAGAGGAGAAGCACGGGTATGAGGGAAATTATCATTCTCAGAACTATCTCCTTTAGAACCTTTCCCTCTTTTAAGGAAGGTTCGAGATCACCGAGATAGAGCATTGTTGAGAATCTCGATGCCATAGAACCAAAGACATTACCCCGCAACCCCATTATACCAGGCAGGACAACAAGAAGACCAGGAAATTGAGTTCTGATCATTCCAAAATACTTACCAAGGAACGTGCCACCGAAGAGTCCAAAGACCTGAGAGGTGAATAGAGACGGTAACGTAATTCTGTAGGCTTCTTTGATCTTTCCCTCCAGCTCCTGCCTTATTTCTTTGGCTATCACTGCCATCACTCTCCATTGGGGTCACCTCTGCCATTTTAAGCCAGATATAAACTTTCGTTCCCCATATATAAGCTTTCCCATGAGCGAAAACTAAATAAATTAGATGGAGATTTCTCAATTGGTGGAAACAAGGTGGAAGAATGGGAGGAATACGAGTATAAACCCAAGAGTGTAAAGGAGATCTTCATTGAAATGAAAAACACAGCGGAGTTCATGGTTGACTTAGCATATTCCTCTGTGCTCTTCAGGGA
>JALWOJ010000157.1 GCA_026995555.1 Acidilobaceae archaeon
GAGTTGGGGCAGGCCTTTTAGCTATTTCTACATATAAAAATTCATGAGTTTTCATTCATGGTAAAGAATGAAAGGATGTATGTATGGATTATCGAGTTGTGTGGCCTCGAAGTAGGGATAAATTTGTTGAATATCTGGCTGGATTAGTAGCTGGTGATGGTCAGCTAGAAAGAAAAAGAATAACTATTACCGATGCCAATAGAGAATTTCTTGAGGAGGTTAGCCACTATATACAAAAATATTTAGGAATAACATCTTATATACATAAACGTTCTAATGTTAATGCCTACTATCTCAGGCTCTACTCAACAAGCTTCGTGAGAACTTTACAACAGGTCGAAAGGCAACTATATGAGAAACCAACTATTAACTATATCCGAGGATTCTTTGACGCAGAGGGTGGAGTTTATGTAGAAAGTTACGGTCAAAAGAAGTATATAGTGATTGAGATAACATCAGGCGATCCAATAGTGCTTGCAAATATCCAAAGCGCCCTCTACGATCGTTGCATTTACGCTTACACAAGAAGAGTAGAATATGTAGATAGAAGACCAGGACGTGGTCGGAGATATATGATTTATAGACTAAGAGTTAAACGTAGAAGTAGTGTGGCTCGCTTTCTTGTAAAGGTAGGTTTGAGACACCCTAAGCATATGAAGAGTATATTAAACTTCTTTCAGGGGCCTGCCCCGCTCCCTGTAAGCCCCCAAGGGTGAGGCTGCTCGCCTATTAAAGGGGAACGTGAGCTGGGTTCAGACCGTCGTGAGACAGGTCGGTCTCTACCCGCGGGGGGTGTGGGCCGCCTGAGGGGAAGATGCCCCTAGTACGAGAGGAACGGGGCGTCGCGGCCTCTAGTGTACCGGTTGTCCTGGCGGGCAACGCCGGGCAGCCACGCCGCAAGGGGTTACCGCTGAAAGCATCTAAGCGGGAACCCCACCCCGAAAAGAGGCGGCCGCTCGCTCCCTCGGGCTTTGCCCGAGGGGCGACGAGGGCTCCCGTAGAA
>JALWOJ010000158.1:0-9171 GCA_026995555.1 Acidilobaceae archaeon
AAGCCTCCTGCCCGAACGCCTTCCTTTAGAATTTGGTCTCTAGGAGGATTTATATAAGTGCGATTTTTACTAAAAGGGAAATGACTTGGCTTTCTCTGTCAGAGCTTCTTAACATCGAGGTGGGCATCAGAAATCTGGGGCCTACATCAAAAGTATATCAAGGCCTAAGGCTTGCGTCCCCTAACACGTCATGAAGTGTCGCAGTTTGGATAGCACACGGCTTCGGTCACCTAATAGTTCTAAAGTCAGAAAGAGCCTTACAGAAATTTGTAGATTAGAAACCGTTGTCCACCTTACAAACTATCGAAAATTAGAATTATTGTTGTTTGTTCGTTAGCTTTAACCTCCCGGAGTTCCGTGCCACATAGAATCTTTCCATACCATTTCCCAGTATTGTTCCTCGCTAAAGACAGAGGGCTTTATGACAGCATCATGAAGCCTTTTGAGAAGAGCATGGTGATAAAGTTCATCTCTGAGCAACATTTCTACAATAAACTTGACCGCTGGGGCACTCTTAATTCTTTCATCGTTTAAAAGTCTCTTCAATTCCTCGACAGCCTCTCTTTCCTCCTCGATATGTTTCTCTATTTCCTTAATAACATCTTCGGACTCCTTCTCTGATATTAGTTGCGGTTTTTCTAACATTTCAGCCATAGCTTCGTAAAGACCCGAATGCTTCAGCGAGTCTGTAGAAACAGCCTTTATTAATGCTTTTAACATTAGGTTGTTAGATTTTCTAACAGTCTCCTCTAAAGCTTTAGCATACTCTTTTTCTTTTTTAGATTCCTCTCTAAAATACTTGATTAGATCTTCTATCTGGGAACTCATAAAGTTTCACCTCACTAGTTAGTAAAGGGTTTTAGTGGGGTTATTACGCGTTACTACTTACGTCCGTTGTCACGATGACGTTATTTTTGAGTACGAGAAATGTGTGTTCGAACTGGGCAACTACGCCTTTTCCAGCCTCTATAAGTATAGGATAGCCGTGAAGAAGCTTCTTTGCCTGCAGGGACCTTATTGTCTTGTCTAACGTCTCTCTATCTATACTAAGTTCCTTGAGGATCCACCTTGGTGTAAAGGGAAGGGTCTTAAACTTCTTCTCAATAACCTCTAAAACTTTTTCTTCTATGTGGTTCAATTCACTTTTTGGTCTTTTTCCTGTGTAGGAAAATATGTTTGTTATGTTGCCCTCCTTTACAAGACCTCTCCCGTTCGTTGCAAAAGGTTCTATAGCCAACAGTGTGTTTGGAGGAATTCTAATAACTATTGAAAGGCGATCTGCATAGTTTGGTATACTTATTCCGGCATGAATAAGATATCTACCTATGGTATGGCCTGTCAGGTTTTTAATTACCTTATACCCCCTTTTTCTGATCTGGTTCTGAATCACCTTACCCAATTCATAGAGATTTACACCACTCCTTAGTGCTCTTCGAGCTGCATTCAATGCTTCCCTAGAAGCTTCCAAAAGCTTTCCGTATTTGTCGCAAAGGTCTACAGTAACTGCTGTGTCTCCGATATAACCATCCACATGAGCTCCAACATCAACTTTCACCACCGCACATTCTGGAATTTCCATGTCATCGAAAAGGCCTGGAGTATAATGGGCAGCTATTTCGTTTATAGAGATATTACAAGGAAAGGCTGGTTCAGCGCCCCTTTCTCTTATGAAGTTCTCAACTAGTTCACAGATCTCACTAGCTTTTTTCCCCGCCTCAACAAGCTTCGCGCCATAGTCTCTTGCCTCACCAGCTATCTTCCCGGCAAGCAAAATCTTCTTCATAATTTCTTCATTAATACCGTCTCTCAATACAATTCACCTACCGTAAGACTTTTTGGCCTCGAAGCTAAAGTATTTAGTGCACAACGATAAATTTATGTTAGATGAGGGAGGGAGCATGGCTTATCTGAGATACTATGGACATGCTGCTTTTGAGGTCTTTGTGGATGGGAAGAAAATACTGATCGATCCTTATCTCTCAAACCCTCAATCCCCAGTAAAACCAAGCGAGGTAAAGGATGTAGACCTCATCTTGGTTACACATGACCATGGAGATCACCTAGGTGATACAATAGAAATACTCAAAAATAACCCTAAGGCAAAGGTAGCTGCCATTTTTGAATTAGCGAATCACATAGCTGAAAAGATAGGAGATCCAAACAGGGCCATAGGAGGTAATATGGGAGGACCTATGATTATCGATGGACTCAAAGTTGCCCTAACGCCAGCAAACCATAGTAGTTCCATTGGAGTTCCTACGGGCGTTGTAATAATATCAAGCGAAGGAACTCTGTATCATGCCGGAGATACGGGAATCATGGCTGAAATGTCCCTCATAGGAGAAATATACAGACCTGACATAGTTATGTTGCCTATCGGAGGACACTTTACCATGGATCCTGTCGAGGCAGCTAAGGCTGTTGAACTTCTAAAACCAAAGGTAGCTATACCCATGCACTATGGCACCTTCCCGGTGCTTTACGGTAAGCCCGAGGAGTTTAAGAAGCTAGTTGAGGAGAAGGGTTTAAAGACTGAGGTTGTAATACTGAAGCCTGGAGATAAGTTTGAGTTCTCATTTAAGAAGTAACCTCCTTTTCTTTAGCATCTGATTAAAACCTCTTATTCTCCTAAACCTTGTATGTTCTAGGGAATGGTAAGATGGCGAGAATAGCTGTAGTCGACTACGAGCTGTGCAAGCCTAGGAAATGCAATTATGAATGCATAACTTCGTGTCCAATAAACAAGTCTGGAAGAAATGTTGCAATTGAGGCCAAGGCGGAGCTTAAGGGAAAACCTGTGATCTACGAGGACACCTGCATAGGCTGTGGAATTTGTGTCAAAGCTTGTCCCTTTAAGGCTATATACATAGTAAATCTTCCTGAGGAACTCGAGAAGGACGCAGTCCATAGGTATGGTCCTAACTCTTTCAAGCTTTACGGTCTTCCCATACCTAAGCTTGGAAAAGTTGTAGGAGTAATAGGAAGAAATGGAACGGGTAAGACAACAGCTATGAGAATCCTTGCTGGAGAAATAAAACCTAATTTGGGTCGCTATGACAATCCGCCAGACTGGGATGAGATAATAAGAAGATTTAGAGGGAGTGAGCTTCAACCTTATTTTCAGAGGCTTAGCAAAGGAAAAATAAAAGTTGCCCATAAGATCCAATACATAGATCTTGTCCCGAGGCATATAAAGGGTAAAGTTAAGGACTTACTGAGAAAGGCTGATGAGAGAGGCGTAGCTCTAGATATAGCCAAGGAACTTGGTTTGGGACCTTCGCTTGATAAAGATGTTAGGGAGCTTAGCGGTGGGGAGCTTCAGAAATTTATAATAGCTGCTGTCTTAAGCAAGGATGCAGACGTTTATATCTTTGATGAACCGAGTAGTTACCTAGACATTAGGGAAAGGGTCAAAGTCTCAAAGCTAATAAGAAAGGAGGTTAAAAGCAACAAATATTACGTTGTTGTTGAACACGATTTAGCAATGCTTGACTACTTAAGCGATCAAGTGAGTATAATTTACGGAGAGCCTGGAGTCTATGGCATAGTTTCAAAGCCTTATGGTACGAGGGCTGGAATAAATAACTTCCTTGACGGTTATCTGCCAGCTGAGAACATGAGAATAAGGAAGGATCCTATAATCTTCAGAAAATCGTTAGGAGAGGAGGGAGAAAAGTCTAAAGCTTCGGCAAAGAAACCTTCCTTTAAACTTGTTGAGTGGGGAGACCTAGAGGTAAAGATTGGTACCTTTACTCTAAAAGTTAAGTCAGGGGAACTTTGGGCTGGAGAGGTCATAGGGGTGGTTGGTCCAAACGCCATAGGAAAGACCACCTTTATAAGAACTCTTGCTGGGGAGGTGGAGCCTGAGAAGGGATGGGTCGCTAGACTGGGAGATTACAAGGTAAGTTACAAGCCCCAATATATATCTCCGGAAATGTTTCCCGAAGATGCTACAGTTGAAGACCTTCTGAGAAAGGTTAACCCTGAATCCCTAGTTCCCGGATCTTGGTTATATGTTGAGCTCATAAAGAAGTTTAAGCTTGACAAGTATTTTGATAGGGAGGCAAGAAAGTTAAGTGGAGGAGAGATGCAAAAACTGGCAATAGCTTTGACTCTAGCTAACGATGCTGAGATATATCTTCTCGATGAGCCTAGTGCACATCTTGACGTGGAGGAGAGGTTGTCCGTGGCGAAGGCCATAAGGAGAGTTGTTGAGAATAAGGGTGCCGCAGCTTTTGTAGTTGAACACGATATAGTGATCCAGGATTTCGTTAGCGACAAGATCATGGTCTTCAGAGGGGAGCCAGGAGTTCAAGGCTTTGCAGATGAACCTCTTTCTGTCAAGAAGGGAATGAATTTGTTTTTAAAGGATCTAGGCATAACTATGAGAAGAGACCCTCAAACATATAGGCCAAGAATTAATAAGGAAGGAAGTTATTTGGACAGACTACAGAAGGCAAAAGGAATTTATTATGAGTAAAACAACAACTTTTGCCATTCTCCTCTAATACGAAATACTATTATAGTTTAGAAGCAACATTTATTCCCGGTGAAAATCTGTGTCGGAGCAAAGGAAGACCACCATAAGTGTTATAAAAGCTGATATCGGAAGTATAGCTGGTCATCATAAAGTTCATCCTGATACCATGCTTGCAGCAAGCAGAGTCCTTGCTGAGGCAAAGAGAAAGGGAATAATAAAGAGCTTTTACGTCACTCATGTGGGGGATGATCTTCAACTAATAATGACTCATTTCAAAGGGGTTAACAGTCCAGAAATACATGAGCTCGCTTGGAACGCCTTTAAAGAGGCGACTAAGGTTGCCAAGGAGTTAGGTCTCTACGCTGCTGGTCAAGATCTTCTAAGTGATGCATTTAGTGGTAACATAAGGGGACTAGGACCTGGAGTTGCTGAAATGGAGTTCGTGGAAAGGCCAGCAGAGCCTATAATAGTATTCATGGCAGATAAGACCGAGCCTGGTGCTTTCAACCTTCCATTATACAAGATCTTCGCTGATCCCTTTAACACAGCAGGTCTAGTAATTGATCCTAGAATGCATGACGGTTTCGCTTTTGAGGTGCTAGACGTTTATGAAGGAAGAAGGGTAATATTGAAGGCTCCAGAAGAGCTTTACGATCTTCTAGCTCTGATAGGTACTCCTGGTAGGTACGTGATAAAAAGAGTCTTCAGGAAGAAGGATAACGAAATAGCAGCTGTTGTCAGTAGCGAAAGGCTTAACCTGATAGCTGGCAAGTATATAGGTAAGGATGATCCAGTCATGATTGTTAGAGCTCAGAGCGGATTCCCAGCCATGGGAGAAATATTGGAGCCCTTCAGCTTTCCTCACCTCGTTGCAGGCTGGATGAGGGGAAGCCATCACGGGCCTTTAATGCCAGTAGGGCTCAAGGATGCCAAGTGTACAAGGTTCGACGGACCTCCAAGAGTCGTTGCATTAGGCTTCCAAGTTCACAATGGAGAGCTAGTGGGCCCAACTGATCTCTTCGACGATGTCGCATTCGATGAAACTAGAAGGCTTGCACAGCAGATAGCAGATTATCTAAGGAGACACGGACCCTTCATGCCACATAGGTTGGGACCCGAAGAGATGGAGTATACAACATTGCCTCAAGTACTAGAGAGGTTGAAGGATAGGTTCGAGGCAGCCGAGGAGGAGTTAGGTTATAAACCAATAATAAGAAAGTCTGAGGAGCTTTCAGGCAAACAATAACTTTAATTATTAAAATAATTTGTTTTTATTTGATCTTTATTGGTTAGAAATTATTCTTTCGACATTCTTCCTATTATGAGCCCGATTACAAGTCCTAGTATTAGGAGGAGAAACGCCTCTGCAATATATGAGCTAGAAAGAGCCCTAGTGACAGCGGTGTATGTCTTTGTTGTAATGTTTTCACTGGTTTTTGTCGTATTGGTCTGCGTCACGGTTTGGGTGCTTGTAGGAGTCTGGGACATGCCTTGGCTAAATCCAGATGCATAATAGAGAAGTTTCATGTAGGAGCTCGATAATTCATAGAAATAAAGCTTGTTTATAGGATCTTTCTCAACCTTCGCAAACTCCAAGTAACTTAAGCTTAGAGGGGGACTAAGACCCTTTGATTGAAGTCTTGCGAGGGCATCGTAAGCTTCTAGCTTCGCAGCTTTCACTATCGTGCTTATGTTAGAGACAAAAGTAGAATCTATAGAAATTATCCCGTAAGATATGGCCTCTAAGGAGTATCCTATAGAGGCATATATCTCTCCCTTATAGAATAGATCGTAGGCCTTATTAAGATCGTTAGTTGCAGTATTCAGAAAATCTGAAGAGACACCGACTTCCTTAAGGAGAGAGGTTGCGTAGCTCACAACGCTATTCGCATAGTAAAGAGCGAAACCTGAAACACTTCTCAACAATGAAAAGCTTAGAGGTCTTCCGTGATTAAAGCATCTTAACGTTTGGGCCCAATCTCTAGCGCTCACTGCTCTCCAATAGGCATATGCCGCCTCATGAAGAGCACCCCATTCCCCGGTAATACTGTTGTCAAGTATTACGTTCTCTGAAAGAAGTCTTCGGGCTTCATTAACAGCCTCCTTAGCCATCTCAACTCTGGTGGATGCGGCCACTATAATCTCAAGTTCTTCATAGTTTTTCGGAGTGAAGGGAAGGATCTCCTCAGTTTCATTGATAACCTTTAGGGCATTCTCTAAAGTTTCATTAACTATTTGACCAGGATCTATACCTGCGAAGGCTTCAGCTGCATAGAGTGTATAGGAGGAAAGTATGGCAGCATTGAATGCCTTACTAGCTGCGACATATGTTAAATTTTCTTTTATATATGATTTACTTGAATTTATGAGTCCTCTTGTATAACTGATAAGCTCGTCAATGTATTTCGCCTCAGAGGCAGGAAGTAATTTTGTCAGCTTTTGGGTGCTCTCTATGTTTTTAATAGAGGCGTTTATATAGTTGATTGTAAGGTTCTTAAGGTGTTGTGCTAAGCATAATGGTAACGAAATGCCTGATATATGATATGCCGGCAACCTTTTCCCAGTAAAGTACCAATATGCTTCTCTTATCGTAGAAACTTGGATGACTTTAACTCCAAGCTTTTCACCGACCTTGTAAAGATCTACGGGCACCCTAGTCTCCTTGGTTATTACTACGATTCCTACCTGCTTTCTAATCACCTTTGTAACGTATACATACCTCTGTCCTTCAGGAATGAGAAAGTACTTGGCTCCACTTTTTGCAGCAGCCTCAAGTTTTGCAAGAAGGCCCCCAACGGGGCCCACTGTCCCATCGGGATTCACCATCCCGGTTGCAATGACATCCTTTCTTAGGTGATCACCTCTTAATGCTGCAAGTATTGCAACAGTCATAGCCACACCTGCACTAGGTCCTTCGATCATCAAAGACGAGGTGTTAAATGATATGTAAACGTTAAATTTGTAGGGGTTTACACCGGCCAAATAGCTTGCCACTAAAAAGGCGACCCTAGCAGTCGCTTCGGTGTCCGTACCAGCTATGGGGTTAGTTGCTATGTAGACGATTCCACTTCCAGGAACTACCTTTACGGTGAGTTTTGTTGTA
Source organism: Acidilobaceae archaeon (assembly GCA_026995555.1). Lineage (GTDB taxonomy): Archaea > Thermoproteota > Thermoprotei_A > Sulfolobales > Acidilobaceae > JALWTO01. The sequence goes on from JALWOJ010000158.1 coordinate 7,584, forward strand.
ATTCCTATTTCAGTTCCATTCTTTAGGGTGACAACTGCTGGAACTAAAAGCGTGACAGACCTAGATTCAAAATTTGATGCCAAAGCCGTGGTTACATATGATATTGATGGCAGTAACACCAAGATCGATATTATAAGTGCTACCATAGAAGTGTACAAGGGTCTTCTTCTCATTTCTTTACACCTTAACTAAAAACTTCAAGTAATACATACAACTTTGTTTGATTTTAAATATTAATAATGGATTGTTGATATTTACTATTATCTACAAAATTATCTTCTAGTTTAAAGTAAGTAGTTAAAACATTTAACTGTGTCAGCCCAATCTTTTAAATAGTCTAGAATGATCATTAGCTATATTGAGGTTCCATTTCACTATTAGACTTAATAGGTGTGAGATGTTTTGTGCGGAAAATACATCTGCCCTAGGTGTGGAAGGGAGGTAGAGTTTCTTATAGATGGTTTATGCCCAAAATGTTATGCTGAGGTTAAGGGACCCGAACTCATCCCTAATGTGATTGAGGCAGAGGTTTGTAGATATTGTGGAGCAGTAAAATTAGGCTTTAAATGGATTGAGACTGAAGGAAATTTTGAATCCGTTATAATGAAGGTTGTAGAACATGAAATTGAGAAGGTGGCAGAGAAAAGCAACGTGATAAGTAATATAGAGTTAAAGGATGCTATATTCGAGACGGAACCTAATTGGACCACAAGACTCGTCTTGGTTCTCACAGGAACAGTTAGAAGCGAGAGGGTTGAGTGGAAAAAGCCTGTCACAGTTAGACTCAATCCTTCAATATGTCCCAAATGTATTACTAAAATCAGTGGAGAGTATGATACAGTTGTTCAGCTAAGAGGAGACCTGAGGCCTGAGGTTTTAGAGAAAGACGTTATTGATCTAATAGAGGGAAATGTCATCTTTAACGATCTGATAGATGTCATTAGACATAAGGAGGGGGTCGACGTATATTTTTCTCATATAGGTGCGGCAAGGAAGTTTATAAAGATCATTTTGAAGAAGTACGAGGCCTCCTGGAAGGGTCCTTACAGAGAGGTCATAGGGACTGATTCTAGCGGAAAGAGTAGAACAAGAAACACATTTGTAGTTAGAATAACATCTAAGAAATAATTTTAATTTCCTGTAGCTTCATCATGATAATGCTATAATAACTTTGAATTTTCGGTCCTAACATAACGTTTTCACAACCTACAAGATTAGAAAACCCTATGAAGTGAAAGCGTCCTTATTATTTTTACATTTTTTTAACAGGTCTTCAAGCCTCTTTAGCTGTTGTGAAACTAGATTGTTTATCCTTCTTAGAATGTCGATCATTTTCACACTCGGACATAGATCTTCCTCGTTTAAATCGATTCTCTCCAGGACAGCTTTTCGAGCTTCTCCCGCCAGCTCTAAGAGATTTCTAACTATCGCGTGAAAAGTATCTAAGGCCATTATTGCTTCAACAGCTCCCTTTTTCGTTAGTTCATAGACTTTCTTCTGTCTTCCCCCTTCTTGATAGCAGCTGGATTGGCACCAAGAAACTCCACACCCTCGAGCATCCCTTTTTCATACATAGATGTTGCGACGT
>JALWOJ010000158.1:9181-16307 GCA_026995555.1 Acidilobaceae archaeon
CTTTAAGTTCCTTCAATATTGGATAGATGGTTCCTGGTCCTCCTTTAACAAAACCTTCTGATATTTCCTCAAGTCTCTTTAAAATTTCATAACCATGACTGGGTTTTGTTGCCAGTATCATTAATGTTAAAAACTTGACTCTGTATTTGAACGGGTCAACCTTTCTTAGCTCTTTCATTTCTATTCACCCCAATTTTCAGCGGCCACCAAGCTTTACTTCCAAGTAGTGCTAGCAACTGTGGGCTCAAGATCACTGAAGCGTTGAAGCCCGTCAATATCACTCCTAAGGTAAGGGCAACTCCCATTTCTGAAAGCGTAGGTATTGAGGAGATGGCTATGCTTGCGTAGGCGCTTGCCATGGCTGAGGCCAACCCCATAACTAGAGCGGCAGATTTAGATAGGGCTCTCGCAACGGCCTCACGGCTGCACTCCTTTTCGCATTCCTCTCTCGCTCTAGCCAGGAAGAAGCTGTTATAGTCCATTCCAACTCCCAAAATGGCTGTAAAAACTATTATTGGTAGCATCCATATAACTCCTTTGTTCAACAAATGTTGATAAACGCCTACTGTAGTGGCTATCCCCCATATTGCTCCTAAGATGACGCTTGCAATGACCGCCAAGGCTAAAACTGCACCACCGTAAATGGCCCACATTGTTATGAACATAAGAGTTAGGGCTATTGGATACACTTTATGATAGAATATGTTATGTACTAGGTTCTCTATGTCTAGATAGACAGCTGGTTCTCCTCCAACGAGGCTGTTAGGATCGATTTTATGAGCTATTTCCCTTATTTCCTTCGTGACGTCCATGCCCTGCTTACTCATAGGATAGACTGAAAGTATTACTTCGAGTACCCTATCTCCTTTATAGTTTTTGGAGATCTCTACACTCCTCACATAAGGCTCCTTCATAAGGGTGGATTTGATCTTTAGGGCATAGTTGCTGTTAGAAGCTATAACATAAACTGGATACAGAAATCCAGGATCATAGTTATTCTCTATAACTTTGAGTGCCTTATATGACATAGCTTTTGTCGGGAGGTTTAATGCTGGGTCGTAACTCCCTGTAAACTTTATAACAGGTATTGAGCCCAGAGCGGCAGCAATAATTACAACAATCAAAATAGCACCTGATCTCTTCACAAGGAACATGCTGGTTTTCTTTGGTGATGTCTTCTCCTCTCTTTTCTTTTCTTTAGCTTTGCTGGGCCACCAGAACCATCTAGTTTCTCCGACATAAGCTAAAAGAGCCGGAATGAACGTTATACTGGCGATCATTACAAGGATTATTGCTATAGGTATGTTAGTGCCTAATGTTCTGATTAGACCAAAGTTTCTAGCAATGCTCATAGAGCCGAAGCCTATGGCAGCAGTCGTGGCCCCAGCGATCACGGGCCTCCAACTCTTCCTGAAGGCTTCAGCAGCGGCCTCTCTAGAGCTTAATCTTACAGCTTCTTCTCTAAACCTTTTAGCGACATAGCCAGCATAATCTATTCCTAATCCTAATCCCGTGGTAAACATTATGACTCTACTATAGGTCGAAACGTCTATTATTCCAAGCTTAGCCAAGCCAAAAACTGTGCCTAAAGCTGTTATTATTCCGAGACCTATTCCTACAAATGGCAAGAACGCTGCAACAACACTTTCTAGTATTAAACCTAGTATTATGAGTGTAAAGGCTGAACTAAACTTGTCTATATTCTTTACATCTTTATCAGCATAAACTTTACTTTCATAATTTATGACCTCCTCTCCGCCATAAAGAGCAGAGGCCTGAGAGTATCCCATATTTTTCAAATCTCTCTCTATACTTTTGACCGCATTTGAAAGCATGTTAACAGCTACCTTATCAGAAATGTTGCCTTTCATGGAAACGCTTATAATAAATCCATCCAAATCTCTTGATACGAGAAGTCCCTTAATTTTGCTTATGATCTTTGGGAAAACATCATTCAGCTCCTTTTCGGTGTATGTTTCAATTAAGGTTTTTGGAGGAATGTGCTCAAAGTAAGCATCAACGGCAGCTCTCGCGATAGGCAGTATATCCTTTTCACTAACGTTGAACTGCTTTGATGCCATTGAGGCTAGGATACTTGGAAGTTTATTCCTTATGACATTTAGGGGGGCACCAAGAAGACCGTTATTCTTTAGGATGTTAATGAAGTTGACGGCTTTCTCCCCTCCCTCCTTCTTTGCAACTAAGAACATTAGTTTCATGGCGGCCTCTCTTGCTGTTGTAATGCCGTTCAAGGATATTGAGGTCATGTTCATCCCTAGAGAACGTATCATTAACTCTGTTGCAACCTTGAGAGCTTCTTCTTTTGAAATGTTACCCGTAGCGTTACTGTCAGCCTCTAGTATTATATTAGGCAAGTATTCAGTCAGGTTCTTTAGCATAGCTTTCTGATTGGGAGGAACCTTGGAAAGTACATATTCCGATGCTATTCTAGCGGCGACTACTTTGGTGAAGTTTTTATTATATTTGACTATGTTGATAGCAGTAATATTAGCAAGGTCTTCAGGCATTTTACTTTCATTGAGATAATAAGCTAAACCTGCTATGAGACTCTTTGTTAAGTTCTTCGGACTGCAGGAGCATTTAGTGGCATATGCGACGGCTAAAGCCTCCATAAGCTTCTTCGCTTGAGGGGTTTTAGCAAAGGAGTCAGCAGTTATCAGGGAGGCTTTTAGCTCGGCTTCGGGTAAAAGGTCTGTAAGCCTTTTCCAAAGCTCCAGCTGAGCTTTTTTGCTCACACCATAGATCTTAAGAAGGTCCCTATGGTTTCCGTCATGGGAAACAACATCGTTAAGAGCAATTTCTGCGGCCTTCAACATTCCCAAGGCGGACTTCGGTGTGTACTCCAAATACAATGAATAGGTCAGATTCACTGCTTTTGTGTTTGTAAAGTTTAAGGGGCCTCCTTGAGATAGGACATATTTGTACACGACAATGACTAAGCCAAGAGGCGGATTATTAACGCCATATGAGCTGAGATTCGCCATATGGTTTAAAACAACAGCTATGTCATCTAGGGAAAGCTCCCCCGTCTCATAGGCTTGTGTATACGTTTCTAAAGCTGCCTCCACCCTTATTATATTGAAGTATAATTTCGTCATTGGGATCAAGAATGAATTGCATGTAGAGTTTAGAGCTCTAAGTACGCCTAAAAGGCTGGGCGCTGTAGGACCCAAAGCAGAGCCAGCTCTATAAACTCCTGAATATACTTTGTCAGTCGAAAGAACGAGTTGTGTTAGACCGTTTATACCTTCCAAAGTTTTGTTATAGTTCTCTGCCAAGACTATGGTTTGGTTTGTTGCATTTATCATGTTTGTTATGCCTTCTTTTAGGAACGTACTAATCTCTCTTTCTGTCAGGTTAACTACATCAAGCCAAGACGTGAAGTTCATCTGCGGATATTCTTTTTTAAGATCATAATACCAAGGATAGAGCTTTTGATATGTATCAAGGGACACTTTGACTCCATTAACTACTATTAAATAATTGCCCTCGCCTCCAGTTCTATTGCTTATTCTTAAGGAATTGAGTTCATTCATGGCCTTAATTCCTTCAACGTTCTGGGGTATCAATTTCTCAATGTTAGTGGTCATCACGCTGTTTATCCTCATAGCCATAGGGGCAAATATTATTACAATTATTATCCAGGCTACTATTATCGTCCAAGGCCTCTTTTCTATAGCCTCAGCTATCATGCTGGCAACCTCCATACTCTGCAGATATATCTCTCCTCTATATATAGTTTTACTATGTATGTTTCTTTATCGGTAGTACTTAATCTTATAACTTAATCATTAAACATAATTAGGAATAAGAGATAAAAATCCGTAGACAGTTATAATATAAATACTGATTGTTGTGAGCAAAGGTGATAAGTTTGAGCATACCTTCAGAGATCGTAGAGAAGTATAAAGACCGACCAATTTATAGACTTATAGAGGAAGGCTACTACAAGCCTTGGGAAAGACTAAGGGTCCGTCATATAACAGGCTGGGATTTCCATGTTAAAAGCAAAAGCTGGCAGATCGAAGGAGTTTTGAGGATGCTCTTCCACGTTTTAGATCCTGAGGTCGCCAAGGATCCTGAACATTTGATAGTTTATGGAGGCACTGGAAGGGCTGCAAGGAGCTGGGAGGCGTTTGAGAACATAGTAGATACATTAATGAGAATGGATGAGGACGATACACTTGTTGTGCAGAGCGGGAAGCCCGTAGCTGTATTTAAGACCCATAAACTTGCACCAAGGGTCGTTATAAGTAATGCAATGCTTGTCCCCAAGTGGGCCGATTGGGATTACTTCAGGGAGTTAGAGGCCAAAGGGCTTATTATGTATGGACAGATGACCGCGGGCTGTTGGGCCTATATAGGCACTCAAGGTATCCTGCAGGGAACCTATGAAACCTTTGCATTTGCGGCTGAGAAACACTTCCCGGAGGGGACTCTAGAAGGAAGGCTAGTTCTCTCGGCAGGCTTGGGAGAGATGGGAGGAGCTCAGCCACTAGCTGTTAAGATGAACGGAGGAGTTGCTATAATAGTTGAAGTCGATAAAAGGATGATAGAGAGAAGGATAAGGCACGGATACTTAGACACGTGGACTGATAGCCTCGATAAGGCTCTCGATATGGCACTGAAGGCTAAGGAGAAGAGGGAGCCTCTTAGCATAGGCCTTCTTGGAAATGCAGCCGAAATATATCCAGAGATACTCAGAAGGGGAATAATTCCTGACGTTGTGACTGATCAAACTCCAGCCCACGACCCGCTTAGCTATGTCCCTGAGGGTCTAAGCCTTGAGGAGGCCGATAAGCTTAGAGACGAAAACCCAGAAAAGTACAAGGAGCTTGCATTAAAGAGCATGAAGAAACATGTTGAGGCCATGGTTGAGTTCAAGAGAAGAGGTTCTGTGGTATTTGAATATGGAAACAACATAAGGAAAATGGCATATGAAGCTGGCTACAAGGATGCCTTCGAGTTCCCAGGGTTCGTGCAGGCCTATATAAGACCTATGTTTGAAGAGGGACGCGGACCTTTCAGGTACACAAGCCTTACTGGCAATCCAAAGGACATAGAGAGACTTGACGACGAGCTCATAGCAACGTTTAAGGATAACAAGAGGCTCGTGAGGTGGGTTGAGAAGGCAAGGAAGTACGTAAAGTTCCAGGGACTTCCTGCAAGAGTTGTCTGGCTTGGCTATGGAGAGAGGGCACGCTTCGGTAAGTTAATGAATCAGCTCATAAGGTTAGGCGAGATAGGACCTATGTGGATCGGCAGGGATCATCTAGATTCAGGCAGTGTCGCAAGTCCTTACAGGGAGACTGAGGGCATGAAAGATGGCAGCGATGCCGTTGGAGACTGGCCAGTGTTAAACGCTTTACTAAACGCAGCTGCAGGGGCCACATGGGTATGTTTCCATCATGGAGGAGGTGTGGGTATAGGCTACTCCATACATGCAGGAATAGGCTTGGTGCTCGATGGTTCTCCGGAGAGCGAATTAAGGGCTGAAAGAGTTCTAACAGCAGATCCTGGAATAGGAGTAGTAAGGCACGCAGATGCTGGGTATGAAAAAGCCATAAAGACTGTATGTGAAAAAGGTATATGGGCTCCATCAATCAAATGTTAATGTTAATTTAATTTTTTAAATTAAAAAATTGTTAATTATTTCTTTTCTGCCCATACTCCTCTACTGAAGTCTATTAGCTTGAACGCCTTTGCCGTTGCCGTAGTTACAGCTAGGTCTCCAGTTACATTGTTCATGGTTCTCATCATGTCTAATATAACATCTATTCCGGCAATTAATGGTATAACTGCTAAGGGTAAGCCTACAGAGGTTAATGTAACTGTCAGCATTATCAGACCTGCACTTGGAACTCCTGCTGTACCTACAGAGGCCATGACTGCTGCGGTAGCAAGCGTTGCCAGCTGTGAGGCGGTTAGATGTTTTCCTATAATGTCCGCTGCAAATATGGCAACAAGTCCTTGATAGATAGCGGTGCCATCCATGTTTATTGTTGCTCCAAGGGGTAGGGTGAAGGAGTAAAGTCCTCTATCAATACCTAACTTTTCGTCTGCCGCCCTCATGGTTACTGGTAGCGTTCCTGAAGAGCTTCTTGTTACAAATGCTGTAAACATCGGTTCCGTAGCCGCTTTGAAGAATTTAATGGGATTTATTCTAGCTATCAACAAAATTGTTGTATAGACGACACCTATCTGAATGGTTATAGCTAACGCCTCATCGCCTATTAGCTTTAGGTAGGGAATAAATATACTGTAGCCAGTCTTTCCTATAACGACGGCTATTAATGCAAAGACGCCATAAGGTGCTATTTCTAATACAAACTTGACTATTTTATACATTATTTCTGCTGAGGCGTCAAACACCTTATATGTAACCTCGGCAGCCTCCTTAACTCTGGGATCTTCAGAGACTCTTAGAAAGGCTAAAGCTAATCCAAACAGAAGAGCAAATATTATTGTTGGAATTACTTGAAACTTTGCCATGGCGCCTATGGGGTTCGTCGGGATCCAGGAGAGGGCTGTCTGAACGAAGCTGACAGGCTTCGGGGTGCTAGGCTTCACTCCGGGTAGCGTAAAGCCTTTGCCTGGATGTGTTGCAAGCCCTATGGCCAGTCCTATGCTTACCGCTATGAATGAGGTAATGATGTATATAATAATTACGAGCGTCCCTGCTAGTCCTAACTTCTTAGGATCTATGCTAGCAGCTCCCTGAACTAGAGTTATGAAGACTAAAGGTATCACTATCATCTTCAAAAATCTTATAAACAGATCTCCTAAAGGCTTTATTGCAACTATTGGAGGACCTACTAAGAGACCAGCAACAATTCCAAGGACGAACCCAATAGCTATTTTATATATTACTGGGAACTGGAGGTAGCTCCTCCAGAATCCCATTAGAATCCCAGAAATTCATATATAAAATATTTCCAATATAAATTTTTCTCAAAATTACTTATCGTAAAAATAAATTCAAGTTGTAAAAGCTTTATCCACCTTTATAGACGCTTAGCTCCCCGTTTTTAGAAAGATAAGCCCCACAGAACTTACAATGATTTCCCTCCATACAGGATCCACAAATGAGACACCTTCTTTCCGG
>JALWOJ010000159.1 GCA_026995555.1 Acidilobaceae archaeon
TTGACTTTTGTCGATAAACCTGTAGGCCTCAGGTTCAAGTTTCACTACATCAATATCATTCTTGATCGCGGCATAGCGGGCAACATCAACTGTTGATGCCACTGCAACTCTTAGTCCTTTAACCTTTTTGACATTTAGAAGAGCCTTAGCAATGTCTTTTCTAGTGTCACCTTTAAGTTCAACTATGCATATAACCTTCACTCCTGTTTTGCTCTCCAACTCTTTGGATCTCCTGCAAAGGTCTCCATATTCTATACCAGCTATACTAACGTTGAGCTTATTCCTTAGGAAGGAAAGCATCTCAATTAGCGTTTTCTCGTTCCTAGGCTTTATTGAGAGGTCAACAAACTTCTCCACTACTCTTCATCCTCACGTGAGAATGATTTTAGGTAATCACTTAGTTCTTTTAGGACCTTTCTTCTCCTGCCTTCTAAATGAACAGAAATCTTAACTACATCATCTCCTTCAAATAGTACGAGTTTGCCTAGATAGGCGTCTTGCTTGCTTATTCTTATGTGAAGAGTGCCGCTTCTATCAACTCTATCCTCTAGAGTGGAGCGCAGATATCCTAAGTCGGCCCGATCGAACCTGTTTAAAATATAATTAAAGACTTTGAGTGCGTCTTCACTGCTAGAGGTTTCAACTCTCATTCTAACTATAGGATTGTTATAATGACCTTTAAGCTCCTCCCGAACAAAAATTAACCTCTCCCTAAGCTCTTGAGGAAAAATTTCAAAGAGAGCCTTTCTAACCTTTCTCTCGTCCTCAGTTGCATGAGAGTGAGCATAAGCTTCAATCTTAAGTATTTTCAGCATTTCTTCCCCCTAATCTAGTTTGAGATATCGATTTTGTAATATTAAAGAGTTACTGAAGATCTTCAGAATGGTATTTCTCTCTAATCTCATCAGGAGCTATAAGTCTGGCGCCACGGCTCGCTTCATGTCTCTTCTTAAGTTCTCTCTCCTTCTGCTTCTTCTTCCACTTATGTTTATGGGTGCCCTTTAACCCTCTACTAGATCTTAACCCTCTAGCCCTTCTTGCAGCAGGTGTGAGTCCGCGACACGGCCTGCACCTATGATTGCCATTTGCGACCCACTTGAGTTCGGGATCATTTGCTATTGCAGGATGGTTAGGATCAACCATTATAACCTCGTACCACTTGTATAGACCATCTTCACCAACATAGTAACTTCCGAGGACAACCATGTTCATATATTTCTTTTGGGCCCTCTCTTCGGCCATAACCTGAAGGCCCTTAGCAGGAGCGAAACCATAAACACCCATTCTCTTGGGTCTCCTTCCCTTGTTAGGTCTGGGCTTTCTCCTTCCACCCTTCCTAATTCTCACTCTTACAACTATTACTCCCTGTTTCGCTTTGTATCCAAGCTCTCTGGCCCTATCGAGTCTCGTAGGTTTCTCTATTCTAACTATTGAAGGCTGTCTCCTCCACTCCATAAGTCTCTCTTTCATAAGTATTCCATGATCTCCATCATAGGGTCTTTTCCACTGAAGTGCAATGTAATGGTACATACTTTTTGCCATCCGTCCACACCGCCACATCTCTAAGCTAAACCTAGGAGCTTTATAGCTATCACGCTCTCATTAATATTCACACAGGGATACCAAATTTAGCTAGAGGAGATAGATGTTGGAAGCGAGTAATGTCCTAATAGGAGTTGTCGGTAAGACTAATGTAGGAAAGTCTACATTTTTCTCTGCAGCAACAGAGATAGACGTTCAGATAGATAATAGGCCCTTCACAACGATAGAACCGAACTTAGGGGTTACATATGTTAGGAAGAGATGTGTTCATGTAAAACTTGGCCTTCCGAAGTGTGACGCATCCAATAGTCTTTGTATAGAAGGTTTTAGATATATACCAGTGAAGATAATGGATGTTGCCGGTCTTGTTCCGGATGCACATAAAGGAAGAGGTTTAGGAAACCAGTTTTTAGATCATTTAAGGAGGGCTGATGTATTGCTATTAGTTGTCGATGCGAGCGGCGCAACGAGTCCTGAGGGCGTGCCTGTTAGTCCTGGTTCTTTTGATCCTGTTGAAGAGGCTAAAAGTATGATAAGGGAAATAGAGGAGTGGATGTTTTCTATAATAAAGAAGGATTGGGAGAAGTTTGTTAGGGGAGCAGAGAGTTCTGGGGTCCCCGATGTTGCTGGATTATTGGCTCAAAGGCTCTCTGGTTTAAGTGTAAGGAAGTCCCACATTGCAACGGTTTTGGAAAACACAGGTTTAAGCAATAAGAAATTGTCCTCATGGTCAGATGAAGATCTAAGGCTCTTTATCTCCCAACTAAGAAGGGTTGCAAAGCCAATAGTGATAGTTGCTAATAAGGCTGATGTTCCTGAGGCCGAGGACAATATAAAAAGGCTTAAGAGGGAATTTGAGAACGTGCCAGTAATACCTACCAGTGCTGCATCAGAATTAATTTTAAGGAAAGCAGCTAAGGCAGGCGCAATAAGGTACAGACCAGGCGATAAAACATTTGAAATAAAAAACCCCTCGAAACTTGATTCGAAGCAAAGGAAAGTCCTTGATGCAATAATGGAGAGGGTTCTCAAAAAGTGGGGTTCTACTGGTGTTCAAGAAGTTATAAACAAAGCTATACTCGATGTTTTGAATATGATATCTGTATATCCAGTCGATGATGTGAATAAATTTACTGACAGTAAAGGAAGGGTTCTTCCAGATGTTGTTCTTGTTCCTAAAGGAACGACTGCAAGGGAATTTGCTTATAAAATACACACTGATTTGGGAAGAACCTTCCTTTACGCTATAAATGCTATTACTAAACAAAGGGTTGGAGAGTCATATGAACTTAAAGATGATGATGTCATAAAGGTTGTTGCGGCGGCTGGGAGAAGGTAGCTCCTTTAGCTAAGCACCTACGACTTTCTTAGCTCTTTTAAGGCTTCCTGTGCTTGTAAGAGGCGTTATTAAAACTTCAACGTTTTTTACATTTCTAATAAGCCCTAAAATGGCTAGGGCTACATATTTATATTCCCTCCTGACTCTAAGTATGCCTCTAGACCTTTCTTCATCATAGTAAATAAGTTTCAACCTAGCCTCACTAATTCCTTTAAGCCCGATGACTTCTCTAGCCATTTTATCAATAGCTAACTTTACATCTTCCTCTTTAAGTCCCGGAGGAAAGATCTCAAAAACTATATATCTTTTTTTAGGTCTCAACCTGTACTTTTTTGAAATCTCTCTTATCCTTCTTTCAACATTTACTCCTTTAATTAATGACTCTATAATGGAATTCAGTTTGTTGACTTCGCGTTTCGATAGGAGGACCGTCAGAGTAGCTATTACTAATGAGATAGAGGATAGTATTAAACTTATGGTGCTTAACTCCAGCGTTCAACACCTCCAGGTCAGACTGTCGTGAGCCTATCATCTATCTTCCTGGGACGGCGTCATCATCCCTTTCTGAAAATTATTTTTCGTTAACTTTAAAAATTCAGATGAGAGAAGATTACATCATTATTTCAGTGGTCGGTCTCTACATCATCTTCTCATGTTAGGAGACGAAAGGGCCCAAGCTTATAAGCTTTCCAGGAAACAGGAATTAAATGCAAGATTATAGTCTGCAGGTGAGAAAAATGAGCTTCTTTGGCAGAAGGAGAAGGAGTATTTTTGACATATTTGATGAAATACTTAGGGAGTTTGAAAGGGAGATGGCCGATATAGAGGAGGAGTTTGAGAGGCTCGCTAGAGAAAGGCCTGGAAATGTGTTAGGGCCATACTACTATGGAGTTAGAATAACTATAGGGCCTGATGGAGTTCCTAGGGTCGAGGAGTTTGGAAACATAAAGAGGGTAGGGGGCAGACCAGTAATAAGCGAGGAGGCAGAGCCCTTAGTCGATGTTATAGAGCATGATGATGAGGTAATTGTTGTTGCGGAGCTGCCAGGTGTTGATAAAGAAAAAATAAAGGTGAGAGCTACTGAGGACAAGCTCATAATTAACGCAGAAAATCACAGGAAGTATCACAAGGTCGTAGAGTTGCCAGCTAAAGTCGATCCCAACTCTGCGAAGGCTTCCTATAGAAACGGGGTCCTTGAGGTGAAGCTGAAGAAGAAGGAAAGCAAGAAAGAGGAGGGCGTAGAGGTTAAGTTAGAGTAAAATCACCTTCCGTAAAGATATTGAAGACTTTCTCCTCTTAACTCTTCGCACTCAGAATCTATGGAGGTCTCAAGTACATTTTTCCCCTTTACAGAACTTGTGCCATCAAAGTCACAGATAATCAATGTAAACTTCTCGTGTCCGTCTATAGCTCTTTTTAACCATTCTATGTTATCCTTGCAACCCGGCTCCAGCTCTCTACCTCTACAAGCAACGTGTGCTGCTTCAAGAAACCTTAAGAGTATGCCCTCGACAGTTGTTATGAACCCCATGCTAGCTGGGCCTGGAAGCATTTTATAGCCTTTCTCTTTTATTAAAATTGCAGAGGTCGCAGATTTTACTAATAGATATCGGAGTTCTTCCTCACCATTAACATTTATTATTATCTTCTTAGGGTCAGTGGCATTAAGTATTCTAACGTCTCTATATTTGTATCCACACCTCTCACATTCGCCCTGAGAGAGCAGGATTTCGCCGAAATATGGAACGGAGTAAATATATTCTTTTATGACTAGGCTAAGACTACCACAACGAGGACATTTAGCCTTTTCTTGGAATATAAGCTTAGGTTCTTTCTTAGAACTTTTGAGGATGTCTTCTGTCAAGTCGTCCCGTGAGCCAAGCATTCTTTTCACCTTAAACTCTTTAAGATTCCGAGGAGTTTGACTCTCAGTTCTTCTATGGACTTTAGCACGCAGCTCCCAAGGCAAGCCTCAAGCTTTTCCTCCTCAACCCTGCTACAGCTCTCATATAGACATTTATTTCTAAGACCTCTTTCGTTGATCCTTATCACGGTCAGGTTTCTGCTTGTATTTATAATGAATGTTCCCCAGAGCCCTATCTCTCCGAAAAACTCCTCAACTCCCTTTATATCAACAAGATTTCTATCGAGAACTATACCCCAAAGTCCTGAAGAAAGTGCATATACAAGCCTTTCAATTATATCTTTATGTGTAAGCGTTATTTTCTGTTCACTCATAGAAAGTCACCTTTTAGACGACCTCAGTAGCGGTAGGGCTTCCTCACGGTTCAGCGGTAATACCACTCCTCATCGGTAACTTTAGATCAGGTTCCTAACTTCCTTTTAGCATTATTATATCTGTCCTTTGTCCTCCCCTGGAGTTAGGTCGTTTCTAACTATATCACTATACCATTTCTTAGCATAAAGGGCCAGAACAGAGTAATTCCTCCTAGCCGCATCAGACTCTATGCATCCGCTGCTCACTTCTTTACCATCTCTCGTGTAAACAACTATCTCTTTATATCCCTTGATCTCCTTACAATCTCTGATTTCAATTCTTTTGACCTCTCCTATCATCGCAAGACCTTCAAGTTCAACCAAATTTGCCCTCAAAATCAACAGCTTCACCTTCTTGAAATAGTGCCTCCCTTTAAATTAAGGGCTCGTCCTGGGTAGTTATAATTCTACCTTTTTAAAATTATGTTATATGTTTATACTTTTAACCTGTAGTCGACAGTCTCTCAGTAAAGGGATGAAGCTTGTCGCAGGAAAAGAAGAAAAAGAGAATGAGGATGACGTTACCCAAAAAGAAGGAGGATCTAGAAAAGGTTGTTGAGGAGGTAGAGGAAACGCATCCAGAGCATCATCACCATCATGAAGAGGAGGTAGAGGAGTTTCTGGCTGCATTTGAGTATCTATTGGATTCCTTAAACGCTAACGTGAAAGTTTTAGAGTCTACGGTGAGGGAGCACACCATGGAAATAGCGAGGCTATATAAGATCTTAGCTAAAGTAGTTGAGGCTTGTTTCACCGAGGATGAAGACAAGAAGAAGAGAGCACTTCTCGAGGCACTTTCTGTTCTTGAGGTGAGACCGGTTCAAGCTGCTAGTTCTTAATTTTAATGATTGTACCTGGAAACTCACGAGTAGCCAAATAAATGACTTCATTATCTTTGGAACAGATACCTTCCATTTCAAAGGTTCCTCCCTCGAAGAACATTTTGGCAACGTTATATTCAAAGGATATTATTAGAACTTCATTTGTTCCATTTCTGGCTTCAACACAGGGAGGATAAAGAAGAGAACTTCTCTGATCACTCTCTATTTTCACTTTTACTTTACATCTTTTAGACGGAGGTCTATCTTTGACCATCTTAGGACAATGCTTTAGAGGCTTATTAGGAACTCCTATCCAGGACACAAACCTTTTGCCTAAAAATAGAGTCCTTCTCCACTCTGTATTTATTGGCGGTTGTATTTTAAGCCCTCCGAAGTCATCCTTCATGTTAATGTAGTTTCCCTGCATTTCCATAAAGATCTGAAGGATCTTCTGTGCACTCTCACTTCCATAAATCACGAGATCTATGTCACTTATCTTTGAGTTAGCAAATTTTAGGGCAATGGACCCGGTTACTCCTATGTTCCCCATAGGCATACCTCGCTCTCTTAAATAATCACATATAAGAACTAGATCAACTTCAATATCTAGTTCAGGTTTTTTAATTAAATTGCTTAGAGTTTCTTTAGGTTCACTAAATAGGACTATGTCATTTACATCAAGACAGGGCAAATAGCTTTGGAAGAGATCTGAGTAACACCTACCAGTCAAGTCTTTAGTCTTCTCAGTAGCTTTTTGAAGACCCCTCGGCCCATACTCAGAGATTATTCTATTGAAGAAAAGGTTGTTCCTTTTCCAAGGGGTTTCCTCTTTCGTCATTAAATATTTTGGAATAACTATAAGTTTGCTCGGATGGGAGGGGAGACCTAAGCCTTGGGCTACAAGCCCCTCCTTACTTATAACCATAATTCCGTGCGGTTGGATGCTTTCTAAGCTTACCTTGGGGGTCAACAGATATGATCACCTCATCTTCATCCAAAATAATATCAGAGAAAAGGACTTCATAAACTCCAGTTTTCAGCTCCTGGTACCTAGTTCTCCAAGTTTCGAGAACTATTTTATCAAATTTTTCCTGAAGATCAGTGATCCAGGAGGGACCTTCAAGAATCTTGACCTCGTACCTGGCTGGTACTAGGTAATTTTCTCTGTTATTAATTATTTTGACCAAAAGTTTTGAGGCGTTGCCTAGAGGTAGTACGATCTTCAGGCAAGGAATTTCATGCATTGACCTAAGAAGCCTAATGGTATAGGGAATGCCCTTATAGCAGGACTCAAGTACTCTTACTTTCTTATACTCCTCTACGATCCAAGGCTCTTCAACCTTATTAAACATCTCTTTTTCTCTTCTACATTGAAAGATTAAACCATCCTCTCTCAACTTCCTTAACATGTTATATACCCTTTCTAGGTTTTCATCATATATTATCAAATCAACGTCGCTGTCCTCCCTTTCATTATTTAGTGCCCAAGACCCAGTTATGCCAACCGCTTCAGCATCCAAGATCTCAACTAACTCCAGAATATCCTTTGGTATATCATTTTTTCTAAGCCTAAAAGCTTGAAAAGGATTTATTTTAACTACTATATTCCTTTTTGGAACTAAGGACACATACCTTCCTAAGCACGGAACGTAGGAATAAAGCCAAAAGGGGGCGAAGTTTTCCTTCTTGTAGGGAACTGCAACTACGTGTCCCTCTGGATGCATGTAACCTTTTACTAGCCAAGTGTTTACGCTTCCTCCTATACTAACCCTCAGAAGCCAGCCATCTATCAAGGTTCATCTCCACGACGTTCTTAGGCTTAACTCTAAACGGTATTAGATGTGTACCGTCACAGGAAGGTGCATTAAACCACTCTTTAGTTACAAGTCCTTCACGACATGTAGCATATTTCATTCCGTATCTTTCAGCGCTTCTTATGATAGGCCTTAAGAGCCTCTCTCTCATCTCTCTAGGAAGATAAAGATATCCTTGAACCCTAACCCCTTTGCTTTTGTAAAGATTGTATATTTTTTCCCCAATATCGCCAAGTCCTCTTCTCATTCGGGCTAGGTTGTCAGGCTTAGCCTTATAGGTGGAAGTTACAATGAAGCTGACGTTGAGCTCCGAAAGCCTTCCAATGAGTTCCTCTATTTCTTTTTCATCATCATTTACATAGGGTATTATTGGATCAACCCTAACACCAACAGGAATGTCATTTGACGTCAGAATGCCTAAAGTTTCCAATCTCTTACTTGGCGGAGGAGCTCCAGGTTCAATAATCTTTGCCAGGTTATCATCTAAAGTAGTTATGGTGGGTGTAACGGCGACGTTGCCCTTCTTCAATATGTCAATGTCTCTTTCAACTATAACGCCTTTTGTCGTTATTAGTACTTTTCTTCCTATGCTTACGAGGATCTTTAATGCTCTTCTTGTTAACTTGTATATGGATTCCTCTGGAGGATAAGGATCACTGCTCGTTCCCATGTTTATAGGAACTAAGGGATCCGTTCTCTGCAGATCGTGGACTAGATTCTTTATAAAGTTCTTTTTAGGAGTACTTTTTCTAACACCTATATATGATGTGGCATAACAGTAAAGGCACATATGAGAACAGCCGGTGTATGGATTGAGACTATATTTAAACGGACATGTGCACAATGGGCTGTTCCAAGGATCGAATGGTTTAAGAACTCTTAACGATCTCTCTTTTAATTTTCTCATGTTCATCCTCTTCATTCTATATTAGCATGCCTTTGAAGCATCTCCTCTTCAGTTATTTTAAGTTTTTGCATGAGGCTATAAACTATGCCATCTAAAAGTATTAAGGCTGTATCTTCAAAGAGGGTTCCTAAAGGAGCTAGAGGTTCATGAATTCCTAATATTTGTCTCGCAAAATAATCTTCCATCTTTGAGGATTTTGTCCTACCGGGCACTTTAAGAATGTAATCGGCTAGGCGACCGAGTGGGCTTTCCGGATAAGTCGTTATTGCAACAACGGTTGCACCAACACTTTTAGCCGCCTCTGCAGCAGTAACTATGAGTCTAGTCCTTCCTGAACCGGAAATTGCAATGACAATATCGTTTTTAGATATGCTGGGGACGATCGTATCTCCTAAAACATAAACGTTGAAGCCCATATGCATAAGTCTCATAGCGAACGCTCTTCCCACGAGACCGCTTCTCCCGGCCCCCATTACAAGTATCTTTCTCCTTCCATTCTCCCTGTAAGCTTTGACAAGCAAGTTTATGAAATCTTCGATTTCGTCTTTGTTTATTACCTCAGCAGATTTTAAAATGAACATAGCTATGTCCTTCATGGCCCTAAGGGCTTCCTCTCCGTCTGTCACCTTAAAGCCGCCCCAGAGAGGCCTCCATTTTAGCAGGTTTTCGTATAGCTACGGCTTAAAAGGAATTATTCTTAGCTTTTCTTTAAAACCTGAAGAGGAGCGAGATAGGAAGATCGGTGCCGGCTCGACCTCCTCATGGTTTTGATCGGTGGGCTAGGGGAAGTCCTCATCAGCATGCTTGCGTTAGTGCCTTAGACTCTTTTAACCTTTTATAAATGTTCCTCTAAGACAGAATATACTAGCCCCGCCCTCTCACGTCCGCTGTAGACCTCTGTTTGAGGGATGAAGATGACAGCGGATCGGTAGGCGGGGTACAGCTTTGGCATAATCTCGCAGTTTTATCTATAGTTCAGTATCAATAACGAAGGCGAAGAAAAAGATGCTATTTGTTAAAGTCCCCGCCTTCATTCTGGGGAAAGATCCCCTGTCAGCGGGTCGGCGCGCATTGTTCAAACTATCCTGAATGACACTATTATTTTTATCTCTCTATTTAAGAAGATCTAGAAGTGTTGAAGTTCCCGGGAGATTAACATTTTCAAGATCTTCTTCTTTAAAGCAATAGCGAACGACTCTAAATTCTTGTCTGAACTCACTCACTTTTTTGGCTACTTCAGCAGGATCTCTCTTATCTATGAGGACCATTTTCATGAATTTCGCTATCTCCTCCATGTCGTCCTCTTTCATTCCAAACCTTGTTACCTCCTGAACTCCAAGCCTTAGTCCACTAGGGTCTTTTACCTTATCTGGAGTATCGTAAGGTAGTAGGTTCTTATTGACAATTATGTTGGCGTCTTCTAAAAGTTTAGCAGCCTTTGCTCCTCCGCCCTGTGCACGTACATCAACTAAAACCTGGTGACTTTTGGTATATCCCAGATGTTCTCCTAAAACCTTAAACCCTAGGCTAGCTAACGACTCGGCAAGCTTTTTAGCGTTTCTAACTATCTGATCTGCATAAGCCTCTCCGAACTTCATCATTTCCAGAGCAGTTACGGCAGTTGCCGGGATTCTATGAAGATGATGATTGCTTATGAACCATGGAAATATAGTCTTCGATATTTGTTTGAATATTTTTTCATTTACAGATGCTATAACGCCTCCTTGAGGTCCAGGGAAGGTTTTATGAGTTGAAGCCGTAAGGACATCAGCTCCTAACTTAAGGGGGTTATGCCACCTCTTTCCCATAATAAGCCCCAACACATGAGCGGCGTCATAATGAAGGTAGCCACCTACAGAATGAATAGCGTCTGCTATCTCCTTAACTGGATGTGGAAAGAGGTACACACTTCCCCCTAAAACTGCGAACTTAGGCTTCACCTCCTCTATTAGCTTAACCGCCTTATCAACGTCAACATTCATATTCTCTTCATCGTAGGGCATCTCGATCTGTTTTATCGAAAGAGCACCTAACGTTCCGAACTTTGTGTGACTGACATGAGCACCAGCTTGGACAGGGGCTATAACAGCAGAGTCTCCAGGCTCTGCAAGTACCCTAAACACTGAGGCGTTAGCTATCGTACCGCTTATAGGTCTTATGTCAACTAAATTAACGTCGAGCAGTTTACCTATTAGCTCGTTAGTCATAACTTCAAGTTCGTCAATATACTTGGTTCCCTGATAATATCTCTTGAAGGGTTTTCCCTCGGCATATCTAAACATGAAATCGCTCAGATACACCTTAAGGGCGAGAGGGCTCATCACGTTTTCACTTGCTATTAAGTTGATAGACTTCGCTGTTCTCCAAACGTTTTGAGTAAATGTAAGTTCGATTACCTTCTTTAGATATGAATAAGTTTCTTCCAAAAACGCTCACCAGACTTTTTAGACGTTTTTCCATTTTAATAAAATTTTGGAGAAAGCAAGAGGTGTTGAAAGCGTTGACCTTCCCGATAGATTATAGAGATAGGAAACCTCTTGGTAAGACTAAGGAAACCACATCAGCCATAGGCTTGGGTACTTGGGCAATAAGAAGCTATTTGAATGCAGAAAAAGCTTTTCTTAAGGCTATTGAGGATGGAATAGATCTCATAGATACTGCGGAGATGTATGATACGGGTAATGCTGAGGTATTTGTTGGTAAGGTTATAAAACTCGTGGGAAGGGATAACGTTTTCGTTGTTACAAAACTGCTACCATCTAGGTTTAGATCTGAGGAGACGGTAGAGAAGGCAGCCAGAAGCTCTCTAGAGAGGTTAGGTATTAAGTATGCAGATTTAATATTAATTCACTGGCCAGACTACTCAACACCTATAAAAACCCAGGTTAGGAACCTTGAAAGGCTCATAGAGAAAGGATTTACAAGATATATTGGTGTGAGCAACTTTTCCAAGGAGGAGCTAGAGGAGGCTCTCTGGGCTTTAAAGAAGTACGATATCGTTGCAGATCAGGTTAAATACAGCGTTATTAACAAGGATGTTGAAAAGGATCTCTTACCTTTTGCCTTGAACGTTGGAGTAACAATTCAGGCTTATACCCCGATAGAGAGGGGTCAAGTTAAGCACGTTGCAAAGATTCAAGAACTTTCGAAAAAGTACGATAGGCCTCCAGTTGCAATCGCACTTAACTATCTTATATCAAGACCTATGGTTGTTGCCATAGTAAAGACCGAAAACCTAGAACACCTCAAGGAGATAGAGGAAGCCCTCGGATGGAGACTCAAAGAAGAGGACTTAGAGCTTTTATCTAGAATATAACTGTTAACAATTATTAACTGTCAAGGTGGTTCAGAATGGAAAATGACTATGTTATAATAAACGAGTATGGCTCTCTGGTCAAAGTTAAGGTTACAAAGGAGGGGCTTCTGATCTGTCCTCTTTGTGGAGCAAAGTTTTTCTCAGCAAAGGATCTGGTAAGCCATATTATATCGCATTTCTCTAGCGAGCAAAAGCTACGACAGATTAAATGACTTCTAATCCGCATCAGGCTGCGGTAACTAGGTATTCTGCAGATGAGAACTTCCCAGGGCCCTCCTGATAATTAAAGATAGGCTCTTCAACGCTCTTATTTAATGAGCTTATACCGATCAGAATTTCATCAACCAGCCTTTCAACAATAAGATTTGGAGCTCCTCTTTTGACCTTGATCTCTTTTCCACGAACAACTATCTTTAGTTCATCATCTAAATCGCCATAAAGCCAACCTCCATCAAAAAACTTTATATAAACGTTTATACCATACTCATTTCTTAGCTTGTCTATAGCATTGAAGAGAAGCTTTAGATCGTCGGAATTCCCTCCCTTGACATAAATTTCGCATGAAAGATCCTCAAGCTTCACCTCTGTAGACACCTCTTTGGAAAGCTTCATAGGACGCCGGAGAATTTATTGTATTGTTAAGTTTTAAAGAGGTTTAGCCCTTGTACCACCAGAGGAACACACTAATACTAGCTTTCTATCATAGGATGAATAGCCATGTTATTAGCAATAGTTCTCCCTTTCATTGCCTTTCAGTAAATAACTCGAGGAAAGGAATAGGGTATAAGAGTAGAAAACAAAGCGTGTGTGACTCCCTTCTCGAACATATTATATTAAAATTCTTAGGAGGATAAGCTCTCATTGGGGTAAAGGATTGACCCAAGCGAGCTCTACATGGACAATACTATATCTATTAAGGAATGAACCCGAGAAGCTTAAGGTTTACCTCAAGAAAAGGCTGATGAACCCCTCCTTAGTTGACGAAGCTCTTCAGCTTGACACAGAATGGAGGAAACTTCAAACAAGGATAAATGAGATGAGGCATAGACACAATGTCGTCAGTAGGTCTATAGCTAAGGAAAAGGATCCAGACAAGAGAAAAAGCTTAGTGGAGGAGGCGAGAGGCATCCTTAAGGAGCTCGAGGCTTTAGAAGCTAAGCTTAAGGAGGTTAGTGAAAGGAGACAAAAAATTCTTTGGAGGCTACCAAACATAGTTGCTGATGATGTGCCTGTTGGTGATGAAGAGGCTAGCCTCCCAATAGAATTTTGGGGCAAACCTAAGGTATGGAGAGGACACGTAGAGCAGTTTAAGAGTCAGACAGAAGCTTACGGCTTTAAAGTGGATTATGAGATCATAGATTGGAAACCTGTAGGGCATGCTGACATGCTCGAAGAGGTTCTTAAGCTGGGGAACACAGCCAAGGCTGGAGAGGTTGCAGGTTCCAGGTTCTATTATCTATTTGATGATATAGTGTGGTTAGATCTGGCTTTACTCATGTTTGCCATAGATAGGCTTACATCAAAGGGTTATAGGTTAGTCTTACCTCCGTACATGTTGAGGTTCAAGTATGTCAACAGCGTCATAGATATGGAAACGTTTAAAGATGCAATATATAAGATTGAGGGAGAAGATCTCTACCTTATAGCTACGGCTGAGCATCCGCTGGCAGCACTTTTTGCGGGAGAAGAAATATACGACGATGAACTTCCTATAAAGCTTTTGGGAGTCAGTCCCTGCTTTAGGAAGGAGGCAGGAGCAGGAAATAGGGATCTTAAGGGAATATTCAGGGTCCATCAGTTTCATAAAGTAGAACAGTTCATTTATTCGACACCAGAAGATAGCCAAAAATATCATGAGGAGATAATAAATAATGCTAAAGAACTCTTCAGAGAGCTAGGACTTCCTTATAGAATAGTCAACATAGCTTCCGGAGATCTGGGTGCATGTGCGATAAAGAAGTATGACCTTGAGGTCTGGATGCCAGCTCAAGGGAGGTATAGAGAAATGGTCAGTGCTAGCAATTGTACTGATTGGCAGGCCTATAGGCTGGGTATAAGGTTGATAAGGAGAAAGGGTATGAAGAGGGAATATGTTCATACCCTAAACAGCACGGCAATAGCCTCCACCAGAACGATAACAGCGATCCTTGAGAACTATCAAGAACCCGATGGGAGGGTGATAATACCTAAGGTCTTGAGAAAGTACCTGGAGCCTTTTGAGTCCGCCCCCAAAGATGAAATACTTCCTAGAGCTAAGAGAACTTCTTAAATTTACTCCCTTCTTTCCCTTCCTCCGATCAGGCCCTTTGAAACTTCCCTCTGAAACCTGCTCACGTCACCCAGTCCAGCAGCTAACGCTTTCTTTGCCAAGACCTCGAGCTCGTCAGGACTTGCATAATCTATAGGCTTTCCTTCATAATCTGAATTCTCCCATGTGTCATATAGCTTCTTCAAGATCTTTTTCACTTCAGGGTCCGAGTAGAAGAGAGCCTTTCTCCACGGATCCATGTTCCTTTCAATGAAGGTCTCAACAATATTTTTCATTCGCTCAATTTCCTCCCTACTCTTTTCCTTACTTCTTTTAAATAAATTAGGCATATTCTTCACCAGATCTCTGCACCGTTTACATTTTAAACTCTGCCATTTCTCCTATTAAACTTTTTTCCTAACAAAAGATTAATAGCTCAGAAAGACTTAGTAATACTTCCTTTAAGAAAAGCAAAGGCTTTTCTTTACAATAATAAATAATTTTGCTTAAAACTCTTTAATCTGTTTGAGCGCTATAGGATTCCTCCATTTCCTTCCATCTCTTTTTCCACTCCTCAACAACATCATATCCATAAATCGACTTCAAAAGCTCTCTACCCTCCTTTGTAACTCTATCAGGAGTCCAGAGAGGATCAAACGTTATTTCAATTTCAACGTCTTCAGCCTCAGGAACAGCATCCTTAATAGCCTCTTCCACATAAGCAGCCACAACTCCAGCGACAGGACATCCAGGGGCAGTTAATGTCATTAACACATATATCTTGGGCTTTCCAGACTCGCCTTTTCTAACCCTTATTTCATATATCAATCCTAAATCGTAAACGTTAACTGGTATCTCAGGGTCGTAAACCTCCTTCAGTGCTTTAAGAACTCTATCTATTATCTCTTTATCCCCCTCAAGTACAACCTGTTGCTTTTCACTCAAGAAGCCACACCCTCCTTTAACACCTGTTTAAATTAGCCTTTTTATCGCTTAATATTCTTTGTAAATTTCATCACTATGATCAGCGAAATGAACGGAGATGAAGCCGTTAGAGTTAAACCTAAAGCAAGGAGTTCTGAATAGCCTAAGCCCCTATAGATCAATACCAAAAGTAAACCCAGAGCGACAAATAGAGCTGTAAGCTCAATCTGGAGCTTTACAACTTTTGGAAACAATTTCTCCCCCAAGTCTTTTTGCTTCTGCCTCAATGCTGTTCATAATCTTCTCAGATAGCTTCTTGGCCTCATCGAGGCTTTCACTAGCAGATAAGATTCTTACATCTAGAATGGGTTCTTTTATTTCATGGCCTTTCGGATGACTTTTAATATAGCTCTTTGGATACTTTCTGGCCATCTCCTCTAAGAAGGGGGCTAGAGAGGACTCCGGAACTCCCTTTATTTGTATTGAGCACTCCCAAAGCTTTCTGGGCGGAGCTCTCTCTTCTAAGAGAGGCTGAAGATGTTTTTCAAACATAGTCTTCATTTCTGCAGGAACTCCAGGTAAGCTTGCTAAAATTGAGCCCTCAACCTCTATGAGGGCCCCCGGAGCGGCTCCAACTTCATTAGGTATAGGCTTCGAACCCTCGGGCAACATGGCCATCTTTATTCTCTCCTTTGTCATTGGAAGGTTTTTCTTCTTATAGAACGATTCGACCATTTTCAATGCCTCCTCGTTAAGGACAAGCTTCCTCTCAAGAGCTTTTGCCACGGCCTCTAAGGTCTTATCATCGTAAGTCGGTCCTAGCCCTCCAGTGGTTAAGATAACCTCAGCCCTGCTTAACCCTCTTCTCACTTCCTCAACGATCTCATCTAGATCATCAGGAACTTTGACTATCCTAATAACCTTATATCCTAAGAATGTTAATCTTCTAGCTAGCCATGCAGAGTTTGTATCAACGATTCTTCCTATAAGAAGCTCATTGCCTATGGGTATTATCCAAGCAAGTCCTTTCTTGTCTTGGCTCAAGGATCCGCACCTAAATTTGAAAATTAACTTCTATCTTAAGAAATGTGGTAAGAGTTATAAAAC
>JALWOJ010000160.1 GCA_026995555.1 Acidilobaceae archaeon
TTATAATAGCCGATCTTTTCAAGCCAAACACCTAGAGCCCCAGCCATGGCAGCCATGGGATGGCCAGCATTGGGACTTTCAGTTACAGCTCGATACTCTTTCCACACCTTTAATGTGGGTCTGAAATTGCCTGAGCATATCGCTATTAATATTGCTGATATTCTGGCAGGAACATAATTTATGATATCATCGGCCTTTGCAGAGAAATATCCAACCTCCTTGAACTCCTCATTTTTGAAGCCTAAAGCACCATCAAGAGTGTTGGCTATTCTCTGAAAGAGGGCCCCAAGGGGTCCTAGGAGAAGGAAGTAGAAAAGGGGGGACAGAACTCCATCAACGAAGCTTTCAGCGATCGACTCTATTGCCGCTGAGAGGGTGTGAGGGAGATCAAGCCCCTTAACGTCTCTCCTGACGAGCCCCTGAGTAAGTTCTTTAACCTCGCTTATTTCACCATTCCTTGAGGCCTTGAAGATCTTTAGACCAGTTTGAAGGAGAAGGGTCGGAGAGAAGCTGAGCTTGAAGGCTATTCCAGCAACGATTATCCAGAGAAGATCTCTAAGAGTTGTATTCGGAATTAACCATATTGCAAACAATATTAGAGAGAGGGTCCCTAGATGTGAGATCATGCATAAGATCCATATAAGGAGACCTGAAAGTTTTGTCTTTCTCCCTTTGGCCAGCCTAAGGGAGCAAAAATAACTTGTGTGAACAGGGTGAAGTTTAAGTAAAATCCCTCTGTGTTCTGGGTATAGAAGGTCTAGTAGAGATCCGAAGACAAGGGCAAGCGCAACCTCCTGAAATGACGGATAGAGGAAACAACCCAAAATGACTTAAGCACCTCTTGAAGCTTTATTGAGCTTGTTGTTTTCTTTCATACAGAGTTATCCAATACCTGCTTGCATCTCTAAGGGCAACGCTTTCAGAGACCCTTTTGGAGAGCTCATCTGGTGTGAGCGCTATGAAGTTTGCATCGATCTCTTTATCCCAGACCTTATAAAGTATTGAAAGGCGCTCAATATATTCTAGGTTCCTCCAGGAGGAGGAGACAACTATTAAATCAACATCACTGCTTTTCGTGTAGTCACCTCTTGCATAGCTCCCAAACAGGATTATCCTATCGACAATAATGCCTTTAGCTTTCAGCTTTTGAGCCAAATCTAAGGACCACTCTTTAATGTTCTCTATTGATTCTTTCCATTGCATTTTTCGCTGCCTCAACAACTCTTCTAGCGATAGCCACCGCTCTCTCTGCTGTTCTTCTGCTGATCGTCTCATCTGGCAGACCCTCCACAACATCTGGATAACGCGAAAGGTAATAGAACTGTGTTAGCTCATATGCTTCTTCAAGTTCCTCCTCATTGAGTCCTAGGTTCGTGCCTAACGCTTCGAAAAGTCTTCTTATACTATGCGTTTTAGGAATGTCACCTTTAAGTGCCAATATCAAACCCTTCAGAGCCTTCTCAACAGCCTGTTGGGCCCAAAATGTGGCTGCAGCCCTATCATTTATTTTTAAACTATACTCAGAACGTTCCAGGTCCTTTAGGGCTATCTTAAGCCACCAAAATGCTTGCTCTCTAATGTTCAATTGTTTTCCCTCAATTACATTAATTTGCTTAACCATTTGCTATAGCTAGCACTAGTAAGTTTAAAGCTCTTGAAAGCTCTAGGGTATAACCCATTACGTCCCCGTTGACGAACCCTAACGTTTTATTTGCTTGATGTAGCGAAAGGATCGCTACTAACAGAGAGACGATAAGGCTTATGATGGTGTAAAGTATGATCTTTATGATATTGTTGTTAAAAAGGAAAGCCGTAAGGTATATCATTAATAAGGAGGACGTTAATGCCAATATGTTTGATATTTTCGCTTTGAAGCCTGTAGAAGCCTCAATAAATATTCTTCCAAGCCCCCTGTATGGAGAAGGAGTTCCAAAAGTTGCAACTAGGAACATAGAATTGTAGGAGAAGATGTGGACCAAGATTATAAACAGGGGGTCACTTTTAAGATAGTAGATGCTCACGAAAACCGTTAGCATTAGCATAGTAACTGACGCCTGCGAAAAGGCCCCTCTCCAGGGCTCCTTAAGGACCTTCAAAGCTTCCTCTCCAACCTTCCTTGAGGCTATGACATCAACGAAATCAGCAAAACCATCAATATGATTTAGTCCAGTAAGTATATAGAGAATTAAGAAGGATAGAAGGGTCATCAAAATGTTTTTAACAAAGAAAAGAGGAAGAGCTCCTATAAAACTTATTAGGAGGCCTATCAGGGGGATTAGAGGAAAGCATCTAGCCGCCTCCTCAATATCATATGATCCAGCAGGTATGATTGTAAAGAATGTAAGCAATGATCTTAGGCAGCTCATCCCCTTATTACCTCCTTAATAGCCTCTAGAAGGACCTTATTTGAGATGCCGTCCTTGACCCCTACCCTGAAGTATCTGGAGCTAAGCCCTCTAAAGGAGTTGCAATTCCTGACAATGATATTTTTCAGATAAAGTTTCCTGTAGAACTCTTCGGGATCGAGGTCCATAATTTTTGAGAGAACGAAGTTCGTCTCGGACTTAAATACCCTCAGTCCTAATTTTTTAAGGCCGTTCTCAAGATCTTCCCTAAGAGCTTTAACTCCCTCTGAACTATCAAGGACGAATCTTCTAAACCATTTACTGTCCTCTAAGGGCTTTCCAGAAAATACACAGGAGCTTATCGAATCTATGTTCCATGTAGGCCTTAACGCTTCTAGACACTTTATTAATCTCTTACTTCCACTTGCAAGAAAGCCTGTCCTGAGCCCCGGTGTTGCAAATAGCTTAGTTAAAGTTCTGATCGCTATGAGGTTATCATAGTAGTTTAAGAGGTCGAGGCTACCCCTCTTACCAGATAGCTCTGAATAGGCTTCATCTACTATAAGGAAACCTCTTCCGTCCAAGAGCTCAGCGACGGTCTCTATATCATTTTGATCGATATAGATGCCAGTAGGGTTGTTCGGATTTGACACGATGAGAAAAGCCCTTTCTACATTTTTTATATTATCGATTAAAGAATCGAGATCTACATAGAACTTGTCCTGAGTCTCGCTCATCAAAATGAAACTGACTTTTGCCCCTAGTTCCTCGGCAAGAGCCTTTATCTCAGGTTCGCCATAGGTTGGAGATAGTAGAAGTACATGTCGAAATCCTCTACTTATCAAACATTTTATTACTAAGTATAGAGCTTCACTTGCTCCCGCAGTAGGAACCAAGTTCTTTTCATTAATATCGTAAGCTTCTGAAAGGGTTTTACGAAGCAATTGATAATTTGGATCCGGATAGAACCTATAGACTTCGTTATTGATGCAATAATGTAGTTTCTCAACTATTTCTTTTGGTGGACCAAAGGGGTTAACGTTGACGCTAAAGTCCAAGAACCTCTTTGAATCTATCCAGGAAACTCCCCCATGAACCCTCCTGAACAAACTTTCCTTGCCTCCTCAACGTCTTCAAAGGTGTCAATATCAAGAAGATCTGGATAGATGCAGGCCTCAAGGTTTCTCCAAGGAGTGCCTAATGCATTAAACAGTGAGAGCCCTGTTGGTCCTCTCTTCCTGTACTTCTCACAGCTCTTGGAGATCCAAAGATTGATTATTGCAGCAGGATCCCTCTTGGACTCATTAATTAAGAGCTTTACGGTTCTGTAGCTTAAGAAGGGCATGTCTGAAGGAGAAACTAGTATTGGATACTCGTCTATGAGTTTCAAGGCCTCAGTTAGATCGAAAACATAATCGTTACCGCTTCCCTCAATTAATTCAACATTGCCCAGCAGCTCGAGATACGATCTCAGCCTAGGTGTATTTTTACTTACGCAAACAAAAATCCTTTTTGAAAAGTACGAGACCACCTTAATTATCCTCTCTATAATTGTTTCTCCACAGATCTTCAGAAGGCCTTTTTCTGGGTAACCTATTCGGGACCCTTTGCCTCCTGCCATTATTAGTACGTTCAACTCTGTTTCCCTCTAACTAGTTCATCATAAACCTTGCTTAAGATCGATCCTATAAGGGCCGAGATTATGTCATCAAGAAATGGGGGCAAGCTTTCAAGACCTTTGATCTTATGTTTATTTCTATCAACCCAGTAATAGGACAGGAGGCCTCTTACTCCATTTACATAAAGGGAAAGGCCTATCCCTAGAACTTCATCAGAAACTATCTTTGTGCTATCCGAATTATATTCTTCTTTGCTTAAATTAGGAAACCATCCTAGAGATGAGAGTATCTCTGGGCACTTGTAGCTAGATATCAGCGCCCAGACGTTAGGATCCCTGAGCTCG
>JALWOJ010000161.1 GCA_026995555.1 Acidilobaceae archaeon
GGTTTATGAGCTTTCAATGACCGTCAAGCTTCCAACAGGACTTAAGGAGGCTGAGCTTTCAAGGCCTGTTGTTGAAGTCAAGGACTTCCTGACGGGAGAGCTTGAATATGAGATTTATACCTTTGGAGAGCAGACGATGGTCGTTCCTGTTAGAAAGAGAAGAGAGGCTAAGGAGTCAAAGATCATAAGTGCAGTAAAGAAGCTCATACCAGGATCCGAGGTGGACATAGATAACAACGTTCTTGTCATTAAAGTTTCCAGGTCCAATCCAAAGCTAACAGCTAGAAGGCTCAAGAGAATTAGAAGGCTTGCTGAGAAGTACGGACTTGATATGAGAATTATTCCCCAGTAAAGGTAATGGAGGCCAATATGTTAAACCTGGAAAGTTCCCAATTTGGAGTATTTAATTTTGTAAACAATCTCTTTCAGGATCACTGCCATTATTGTAATCTTTTACATGTTTAAAGAATAGCATGAACTAAACCATCATCATTTCATGAAGTCGGTGATCCTTTTAAGTTCTAACACTTCAGCGATAAAGCTATTCAAGTCAAGACCTTTACCCTCAACTTTAAACCCTCCTCTCTTAGTGGTTTTAACCTCAGTTAACCTATAGAAAAGCCACTTACCACCTTTGAGCCTTACAGCAATAAAGGCCTTAGCATTAGCTCTTCTCGAGAACTCTGAGAGACCTAGGATCTGTTCAGATCTAATGTAAACCGGCAACTTGTTCGTCTTCTTGACCTCTATAACAGCAATTTTTCCGCTTTTCATAGCAACGAGATCAGGCTGGAATCTCCTTCTAGTTCCTGCACCACTTGCCGGTCCTCTAATCACTGCAAAACCTTTGCTCCAGAGTATGTTTGCTAACTCTCTTTCAGCCTCCACTCCCTTGACCAAATATGTGCACCACTTCTTTACCCATTATGTAACCACAAGCTTAATAATTTAGAGAAACATTGAGTAACGGGGGAATCTCATGCCACTTACGGGTTCGGAGATCGTAGGCTATTCAATACTCTTTTTAATAGTGATAATATTACTTTCCATGAGCATAAAAGTTGTTAAAGAGTATGAGAGAGCTGTAATTTTCAGGCTTGGAAGGCTTTTGGGGGCCAAGGGGCCCGGAATATTCTTTATAATACCCTTCGTTGATAATTTTGTTAAGGTAGATCTTAGGATCGTTACTGTTGACGTGCCAAAGCAAAGAATAATAACAAAGGATAACGTAACTGTTGGAATAGACGCAGTCGTCTATTACAGGGTTTTTGATCCGGTTCTCGCTGTCACAAAAGTGGAAAACTATAACTATGCCATAGTTATGCTCGCGCAGACTACTTTGAGAGATGTTATAGGTCAGGTTGAGCTTGATGATCTCCTAACCAAGAGAGATGAGATAAACAAACGGCTGCAGGAAATATTAGATATTATAACAGATCCTTGGGGAATAAAGGTTACTGCTGTGACCCTCAAGGAGGTTGAATTACCCGAAAATATGTTAAGAGCTATGGCAAAGCAGGCCGAGGCAGAGAGGTGGAGAAGGGCTAGAATAATTGAATCACAAGGTGAACAACAGGCCGCTGAGATAATGGCTAAGGCAGCGGAGTTTTATGAGAAACATCCTGCCGCCCTGAAACTTAGAGAGCTTCAGACACTTGTTGAAATTGCAAGGGAGAAGAATTTGATACTGGTTTCTGAGCCTCTTGCGTCAGTTCATGGAATTGCCGACACGGTGGGTATAGTAACGTCTCTCCAGAAGAGACAGACAGGCACAGAGGAGTGAAAATGGGGCATTATCTAAAACGATTGGAAATAATTTTATTAAGATTCCCAGGACTATATAAATTTAACTCTTGGATAGGGAAGATGGATGATGTCCCAGAAAACTTCGGCCTTAGGTAGCTTCTTTCTAATAGTTATGTTCATACTGGCCTTCTCCTCGATATTTGTCTTTGCCCAGTCCCAGGAAGTAAACACCCAACATTATGGATACATAGGGAAAAGCGGTCCTTACACCAGGGTTGTAGGCCCTTCTGTCGTTTACATAAAGGTTGAAGGAATCATAGACACTGCCATGGCTGACTACGTGAAATCCGCAATAAAGTATGCTGAAGAGCATAATGCTGTCCTTGTAATCCTTTTAAATACTCCTGGAGGGTATTTAGACAGTGCACAGGATATAGTCATTGCTATGGACTCAGCAACTGTTCCCATCGTTGGCTTTGTATATAAGGGTTGGGCTGAAAGTGCTGGAACTCTAATACTTTTATCCACTGATATAGCTGCTATGGCTCCTGGAACCCAGATAGGAAGCCTTCAGCCAGTCATGTACAATCCTACAACAGGCAGTTATGAACCAGTTAATGAAAGCAAGATCATTAATGCGATAGTTGAGTTTCTCAAAATTCATGCTGGTAGCAAAGGAAGAAATGAAACTGAGCTTGCAAGGTTTGTGACCCATAATGATAATCTAGATCCGCAGACCGCTCTTAAGTATCATGTTATAAATTTCATAGCTGACAACCTACAAGATCTGATAAGAGAAATTAACGGTTCTAGAGTTAGACTGCCTTCTGACAACTCCACTGTACTTATAAGGCTTGATGGTAGTATGTACTATTATTCCCCTAGTTTTAGAAACTCTCTGCTTCACGCTCTCTCAGATCCCCTCTTGTCAGGTCTTCTTCTTTCGCTAGGAATGTTAATAATACTCTTTACATTAGCTGCTGGTCATCCAGCTCTAGCAGCTATAGGCGCTCTTCTACTATTTTTAGGCCTTGCAGGCTCGGGCTTCAACCCAAACTATACAGCACTCTTTCTAATAATCCTAGGCAGCATTCTCCTCTTCATAGAGATACACACGCCTGGCTTCGGAGTAATAGGTGGGACAGGGATAGTCATGCTAATATTGGGAATAGCTCTCCTGCCAGTAGCTTCAGGGGGTATGGCCTTTAGCATAGCCTATGCCAGAGGACTCTTGAAAGGACTTTACGCAACTGGAGCTGTTATAGGAGGTTTTGGCGCCTATGCAGTATACAGGATAATCCAGGTCAGGAGGAGACCCTCTACCCTATGGACACTTGAGGGTGCAAGAGGTAAAGCATTAGATAGGATAGAGCCAGGAAAACCCGGCTTCGTTATTGTTGAAGGAGAGTACTGGAAGGCTGAAAGTGATGAGATCATAGAGCCAGGGGAGGAGGTAATAGTTATTAAGAAGGAAGGAAGAGTTCTCAAGGTAATAAAAGCTAAAAGAGGTTCTTAAAACAGATAAACTAAGAATCTTTAGTCGCTAAAAAATCAAGCCTTCTCTTTATGTAGCTCAATCTATCATATACCTGTTCCATCAAGTCCAACACGTTATATTTCCATGAATCCTCATTACATCTTACTCTAGCGAGTATCTTCTCTAAGTACTCCAATCTAACAAATATGTTATCGATTGCATCCTTAATTTCATCAATCTCTTCTTCCTTCATCGAAAACACCTACTCCTTTATCATTTCAAGCAAGGCCAAGGCTATCATTGACAATATTCGATGTGTCTCAGCCTCCTCCTTCTCGTATTTCTCCAGAGACTCTTCAAAGGCTGTAGAAAACTCCCTTATACTTCTTTGCAAAACTTCTACTACCACTACCTCTAGGCTAGGATACAAGAACTGCAAGGCATAAAGAGGCGAAGCTATGGTGTCCATAGCTATCACCGGCTTTATCTTCATGTACTCTTGTATTCTCTTATACTCAAGAGCTGCTAGCTTAGGGGAATCGACAGAGACGGTATATCCTATGTAGTAGTTGAAGTCTCCATAGTTCGTCGTGACTAAGTTTTCCTTGACTTTGTTGAAAAGCTTTGTTGAGGCCACAAGAGGTACCCCTTGAGGAACTAACTTGTCTGAAATGGAATCTAATGGTATGGACGCGCTGACTAGCAAGACCGATCCTTCTGTTATTCCACTCTTAATTCTATATCCCCTCATGACAGCCAAGATAGTCCTAACTCCAAAAATAGTTAGCTCTGTGATAGCCTCATATATGGCGGATGGGAAAGGAGGAACTGTGGCTATGAGGATATTTTGGTTCTTTCCTCCGACAGCTGCCTTAAAGCCAGGATAGCCTACATATTCTCCGAAAGTTCCCTCAAGCGACTTTTTAATATTGCTGTAAACTTCCTCACAGTCAAAAATTAATGCCGTCTTGGGAGAGACGCCATGAAGACCTGTTACCAACCCAACGCCGCTAACTACCACTTCTCCCGCACCTAGCAGAGGGGGGTAATCCTTTTATCTAGTGGGGGGGGGGGGGTTATAT
>JALWOJ010000162.1:0-52286 GCA_026995555.1 Acidilobaceae archaeon
GCCTTCTAGGCACCCTTAAACTCCTAATCCTGAATGCCTCTCCTTCAGGAAGCGTCTTCAAAATTTCCTTAACTACCTCCATATGGATCTCGGCCGCAAGTGAAGGTAAAGCTTTTTCAAAAGGCTCCTTTGGACTTAAACTTCTTGGGTCTAGAAGTCTAAGTACCTTAGAGAGAATAACAGGGCTCGAAGGCCCCTTAACTAAACGAACTCCAAACTTCCTTGAGAGAATAGAAAGATCCTCCTGAAAGTTTCCTGGTACTATTACGACATGCACATCGCTGAGGTCTATTCTCCTTAATACACTTTCTATAGTATTCAATGTCCAAAAGCTAGGATTTCCCTTAACCTCCAAAATTTCGATTTGTTTTCCATAATCCTTTAGATCGTGTAGGGGGAGTTCGGGACCCCCCTCAGGTTTGAGGATTAATATTTTTGACAAACGTCACACACCTAAAGCACTCGGCCACCTAATTCCTTTAAGTATCTTTAACCTCTATGTTAATCAGAGGTGTGGCCCTAGGTGAAAATAGCTTATCTGTCCACATATCCTCCAATACACTGTGGAATAGGAGAATATACAAGATTTTTAGTTACAGCCCTCTCAGGAATTCATCCTAGCGGTAAATATTATATCCTGGCCGAGGAAGGTGTTGGAGAGGAATATATTGATCCTAGTTCTGGAGCTAAGGTAATTCCTACTTTTAGGAAACAGGATCCGAAAACATTCTATAACATAGCGTCAGTTCTCGAAAAGATAGGGGGTGTTGACATACTTCACGTTCAACATGAATATAGTATATATTCTGGAGACAGAAGACTGCTTGAAGTTTTAACCGATATAAGGCTTAGGGGCCTTGCAAGAGCTATAGTAGTGACTCTGCATAGCGTTCATCATCCCCTCTCTCCGGATGAAGGGAAATGGAACGCCGTTAGATTCCAGAGGGCGCTACCTGAGCACGTTGATGCTGTTATTGTTCATAGCTCTCCTCAGGAGTTTGAGCTTCAGAGTCAAGGCCTTCCCTTCACCTTCATCCATAGAATCCCTCATGGAACCTTCGTGAACCCTTACCTTGCCGAACCTAGAATACTCATAGCAAGGAAGCTTGGTCTAGATCCCTCAA
Organism: Acidilobaceae archaeon; assembly: GCA_026995555.1. Lineage (GTDB taxonomy): Archaea > Thermoproteota > Thermoprotei_A > Sulfolobales > Acidilobaceae > JALWTO01. The sequence continues at coordinate 1,125 of JALWOJ010000162.1, forward strand.
GACTTGAGGGACCGATAATCTCGCTTGCTGGCTTCCTTCACAGACATAAGGGCCTTGACGTTCTTGTTGAGGCCTTGGACTACATAGGCAATAGGAGGCTCACAGTCATTATAGGTGGCGAGCTTAAGGACCCCTCCATTAAGGAATACTTAGAGAAGATTGACAGAAACAAGCTTGTCTTCACAGAAAAGTATCTGAGCAGCACCGAGATCCTCTCTATAGCCGCGCTGGCCGATATAATAATCATGCCTTATCATGACATAAGGGGCCTTTACTCAGTCAGTGGAATTCTTCACCTGTCTATGGGAAGCCTTAAGCCGATCATAGGGACAAGGGTTCCTAAGCTTGTCGAACTCTACAGTTATGCCCCTCGGTTAACGGTGCCCTCAATGGATCCAAGGGCCCTTGCAGAAAGAATCATATGGACTGTCAAGAACTACGATATAGCTACTGCCTACGCGAGCCAGCTCTACTCCTACGCTGTAAGAACGGAATGGAGAAGGATGGCCAGAAGACACTTAAGTTTATATAGGGTTCTTCTGAAAAACAACCACGGTAACTCTAGGATTAACCTCTAATAACTCCCCCCTATATGAAGAACTTCTCTGGGTTTGAGGGAGGAGTAAAGGTTTTGGACGTTGAAAAACTAATACCTAAAGCCCTGGGCCTCGACGAAGTTAAAAAGCTTAGAAGGTATGAGACCGTTGATATAGCTAAGAGGCTGGGGGTCATACCTCCTGAAGGTCTGGTCATTGATGGATTTCCAAACTCAAACCCTCATACAGTCTTTAACCCCTCAATGCTGTTGAGCGAGGAGGTAGTAGAGGTTTTTGGAAGGATAATAATGGGATATTATAAATATGTCTCGGCGATCGTTTCAATAAAGGTTCCACTCGACGTTATAGTTTCTGGAGAGCTTGAACAGCAGAGGTTTAGGGCAAAGCCCATCTTATTGCCCAACACAAAATATGACTTTTGGGGCGTTGAGGATCCAAGGGCTTACAGGATAGGAGGAAGGGACTTCCTAACATATACCGGGAGAACGAAGGCTTACTTCTTAGATGAGAGTCCTTCCAAAGGTCTTCTCAGAAACGTTCCAATAACGGCATATAGAAGTGATGGTACGTGGAAGAAAGCGTTTGTTCATATACCTCCAGAACCTTTAAATAAGATCGCCGAAAGTGACAAGAATTCCTTTATAGTTCATGAGGATGGAACGCTACACTTCTTCCATAGACCAAGCTTAAGAAATGGAGAAAAGCCCCTCTTAGTTAGCAAGCTTCCTGATAATCCCCTGGAAGACCTTGATGGACCCAAAGAGCTCCTCTCAAAAGATCCTGTTGTGGCCCTTGAGAGGGGAGATTATGAGGAAAAGATAGGGTGGGGACCAGCACCGCTCAGACTTAAAAACAAGGATTACCTCTTCCTGCTTCATGGTGTTGATAAAGACCTTACAGTTTATCGAGTGTTTGCTGCTATTCTAGAGATCGATGGAGATGATGTTGTGGTAAAGGCTGTGACCCCAAGATATATCATGGAGCCTAGGGAGAGGTATGAGGTCTTTGGCGACAGGCCTTACACGATCTACCCCTGCGGTCTCGTTAAAGTTTCTAAAAACGATCTGTTGGTCTCCTATGGAGCCGGAGACTATGCTATGGCCTTCGCGCTTATAAACCTAGATGAACTTCTAGGGGAGCTTGATAGAGGAAGAATATTTTAAATGAACTCTATCCCATCAACGCTTCTGACTACTATTCCTTTGTAAAGCCAGTTGACCTGCCTGAGTGTTGCATGTAGGTCAAATTCTGTCAGGGCGCTTATGCCATCAATTGGTATGATCACCTTGTACCATCTGAGAGCGGCACTTGCTGCTGTATGAAGCACACAGATGTTCGCTACAGTTCCGACTATGACAAGGTTCTTTATATTATAGATCCTAAGCAGATCGTCAAGAGGCGTCCCGTAGAATCCATCGTACCTAGTTTTCTGGATCACTACGTCATTAGGTTGAGGCTTTAGCTCATCAACTATCTCCCATCCCCAAGTTCCGTACTTTACATGCTCGCCCCAAATTTCGTACTCAGGATCTCCCTCATAATGGGTGTCCTGGGTGTAGAAGATTCTGACGTTCTTACTCCTTGCCCTAGATAATAACCTCTTAATAGGATCTATTGTCTTCGGAGCTGTAGGAACGAAAAGCTTTCCCTTGGAATTCACAAAATCGTTTTGCATATCAATAACTATTACGGCTGTAGCCTTCGAAGGGAGTTGAACTCTATCAACAACCTCATACTCAGGTACCTCAACCTTCATGGGATATCATCCTCCACTATAAGGGTCTTTTTGTCCCCTAAGGTAATAAATGAAATAAGAATTAAAGGGTAATTTAGATATGCTTATCCTATCGAAAACTTATGACCTTCCAGCCTAGCCTGCTCATCATGGCTCAGAGCCGGCAATCTTTGGCATCGGTCATCTGAACATATTAAAGACAAAGAGCTTTATTTTTGCAACCTTGGCATCATATGCTATGGTAGACGGGAATTGAACTTCAGACAGGCAAAATGGGATGAGCCCATTATATTTGAACTGGGCAGCTCAGGAAGAAGAGGCTTCATAGTTCCAGACGTTGAAGACGAAATCAGAAAGGTCCTCGGAGAAATTAAGATACCAGAGGAGATCCTAAGAAAAGATCCTCCAAACCTTCCTGAGCTTAGTGAGGTTGAGGTTGCCAGACACTTCATAAGGCTCTCCGAGATGTCCTACGGAATTGATTCTGGTCCAGTTCCCCTTGGAAGCTGCACGATGAAGTACAATCCTAAGCTCATGCTGAAGTATATAGAGGATCCTAGAATAACTCTTCTGCATCCTCTTCAGGACGAGGAGACGGTTCAAGGCATCTTAGAAATCATGTATTACCTTCAAAGGTGGCTAGCAAACATAGTGGGTATGGACCTGTGTACCTTGCATCCGGCTGCCGGAGCTCAGGGGGAGCTAACGGGAGTCATAACGATAAGAAGGTACCATGACCTTAAAGGACAGGAGCATAAAGATGAGATTATAGTTCCAGATAGCGCTCATGGAACAAATCCTGCAAGCGCTTCAATGGGGGGCTTTAAGGTTGTAGAAATACCTACCTCTCCCGATGGTAATGTTGACCTTGAGGCACTAGAGGCTGCTATAAGTGATAGAACTGCCGGGCTCATGCTCACCAATCCAAGCACCTTAGGACTTTTTGAGGAGAACATATTAACAATAGCTGAACTTGTCCATAAAGTTGACGGACTTCTTTATTATGATGGAGCAAACCTTAATGGAATAATGGGATATGTGAGACCCGGAGATATGGGATTTGACATAGCTCACATAAACATCCATAAGACCTTCTCATCCCCACATGGAGGAGGAGGCCCAGGAGCAGGTCCTGTATGCTTTAAAAATAAAACAGTTAAGGGGGACATAAGGCTTGGAGACATAATTCCTGGTCCTATAGTTGTTAAGGACAGAAATGGCAACTATAAAATCCAGATGCCCAAATATGCTCCGGGAAGGCTCAGGGCATTTACAGCAAATGTTGGACCGCTCGTGTGGGGTTTCATCTACATATTAGCCCTAGGTCCTCAGGGCCTTAAGGAGGTCACAGAGACTGCTGTGCTCAACACTAATTACTTCATGAAGTTCCTCGAGAAGCTCGGAGCTAAGGGCTACACTCTAACTCATGGTCAGGAAAGGTTCAGGAAACACGAAACTGTGCTAAGTGCTGAACCTCTAAAAAAGGAAACTGGAGTCACAGCGGAGGATGTGGCCAAGGGACTTCTTGATAGGGGCTTCTATGCACCAACCATATACTTCCCCTTGATAGTTCCTGAAGCCTTAATGATAGAGTTTACAGAGACCGAAACAAAAGAGAACCTTGAAGCTTATGCAAGGGCCTTAAAAGAAATAGAAGATGAGGCGAGGAAAGAGCCATCTAAAGCAAAAATGAGGCCTTTGAATACGAGCGTGAGAAGAATAGATAACGTTAAGGCCAACCATCCAAGAAGCGTGACCCCCTCATGGCGCGTTAAGGTTCTCAGAGATAAAGGCCTCTTAGGAGCTTTAAGATAAAGTTATGTTCTTTTTGAAAGATTTTAAAGTTGGTTAATTTTTTAGGCTAACACCACAACTGAAGAGACATAGGCTAGAGTAACAAGGCCACTGTCAGCTGAAGCCTAGGGTGATGATGTCATGGGCAACAATAATAACAGCTCGTGGCTAAAATCGTTATCTAAGCTTGCATATTCTGAAAGATGGTTAGTTATTTCAACAATAATAGGTTTAGGAGCTGGTTACTTCGCTTATGCGTTCTACTTACTTCTCCACTATACAGAAGGTTTCATAGCGTGGCTCCTTGGAATAAATAACAAACCTTTCGGCTTCCTTTATGATATAGCCCTCACGGCTGTTGAACATGAAATGAGAAACCCCCTCGTCATAGCGCTTGTAGTAGCTGGAGCTGCAATAAGCTCTTACCTGGTTTATACCTATGCGCCTGAAGCAGAGGGTCATGGAACCGATGCTGCAATAAGCGCTTTTCACAAGAGAGCCGCAATAATTGAATTGAAAGTTCCTCTGATTAAGGCTGCAGCCTCTGCTGCAACGATAGGCTTTGGAGGTAGTGGAGGAGTTGAGGGTCCTAGTGCACAGATGGGTGCAGGAATCGCGTCAGTCTTAGCCAGAAAGGTTCTAAAACTACCTTTTCAGGCCAGGAGGATCGCGTTAGTTTCTGGAATAGCTGCAGCTCTTTCCGTTCTCTTCAGAGCTCCTATAGGAACTGCACTCTTCGCCGTTGAAGTGCTTTATAAGAGGGATTTCGAGGCACAGGCCTTCATACCAGCGGTAATAGCTTCGAGCATTGCCTATGCCGCTACAGCCCCCCTTTATCATTTCAAACCCCTTCTGCCAGAAATACATGAGAACCTTGCCACACTTTACAGTCCGAGAGGTTTGCTTGCTTTAATAATAATGGGTGCTTTCATAGCCCCCTTCTCTCTGTTCTATGTAAGGCTCTTCTATAAAGTAAGGGATGTGTTTGATGACCTGGTTAAGAAGAAGGGAATGAGCGTCTACGCAAAGCCTATTTTAGGAGGCCTCGTGACTGGAATCATAGCACTTTGGGTCCCACATGTCTTAGGTCCTGGAAAAGGCCTTCTCTCTCACTTCTTAGAGTTCGGTGAGATGGGAGAACTGGGCAAATTAGGGTACTTCAAGCTCTTCGGACTTCCTCTATGGCTTTCATTAATGTTAATAGGAATACTGAAGATAGCTGCCACCAGCTTTTCTATAGGTTCTGGAGGTAGCGGAGGAGTCTTCGCCCCAAGTATCCTTGCAGGGGCTTTAGTAGGAGCTAGCTATGGATATTTGATAGGTTCGAAGATCGCTCCGATAACTCCTACAGTTTACGCCTATATAGGTATGGCAGCCTTCTTCGGTGCCGCGGCAAACGTTCCCTTTGCAACCTCAATAATGGTTGCTGAGATGGGAAGAAACTATCTCCTCATAGTTCCGTCATTAATAGCCGCGATCGTTTCAAGAGAGCTCACAGGAGAGTATAGCATTTATGAGTCCCAGTTAAAGGAAAGGCTTCGCACCGAGATAGTCGGGGCTGAGGGCCTGCTAAACATTATAAAGACTAAGGGCCTTAAGATCGATCTGCTTGCAAAGCACTTGGTCAATCGCAGGGTAAGGCCTGTTAACGAGGACTCACTCTTGGTTGATGCCATAGAGGACCTAACGAGGCACAGGGTGAGGGCAGTTCCAATCGTCGATAAGAACGGGAAGGTTGTGGCTGTTATAGACGAATCCGATCTGCCGTCAATGCTTCACGTCCTCGAGAAACAGCCCGAGATAACAGTTGGGTTTGTACAGCTTAAGAGCCCGCCCATAGTTACTGGAGACACTCCTATAGATCAGGTTCTTGAGGAAATGATAAATTACGGGACGGACTATGTCATAGTTACTGAAAACGGTAAGTATGTGGGGATAGTTACCGTTGAGGACGTCATATTAGCACTTTCCCACATAGTTCACGAACAGCTAGCAAGCTTAAAGTCTCAATGAACTTTATGAACCTTCCTTCCATCCATATTTACCTACAAGCGGAACAAAAAGGACCTCGATGTCCTTTTTAATGGTAACCTTTCCATCAGAACTCTTCTCAACGATAATTAAACTCTGCTCCCACATAGAGCCCACGGGAATAATCATTATCCCTCCAGGCTTAAGTTGCCTTATGAGAGGCTCTGGCACTTTTGGGGCTGCAGCTGTCACGATTATCCTATCATAAGGTGCCTCATCCTTAAAACCCTCAGTTCCATCACCAATTATAATAGTAACCCTGTCCAGGTAACCTGTTTTCCTCAGGTTCTCCTTTGCATACTCGGCAAGCTGAGGTATCCTTTCAACAGTATATACGTGCCCCCATTTCTCCTTAGGAACATCCTTTGGTGCAACTATTTCAGCTAATATAGCTGCCTGATACCCACTACCGGTTCCCACCTCCAAAACCTTATGTCCAATATCGACTTTTAGCAGCTCAGTCATGTACGCAACTATGCTAGGGGCGCTTATTGTTTGACCATGACCTATTGGCAAGGGCCTGTCAGTGTAAGCAAGATCTCTATACTCTTTTGGAACAAAAAGTTCCCTAGGAACGCTCAACATGGCCTTTTCAACCTTTTCCGAAAGTATATAGCCCTCCTCCTTTAATGATAAAATAAGCCTTCTTCTCTTCTCCTCAAAGCTCAACTCCCTTCATCAACTATATCTGTTATGTTGCTTGAGGTTAAATTTGGTGAGAGGTCTTTGGAGGAATTTTCGACCAAGTGGTTCAAGTTTACTGCAAAGGGTCATGAAAACATTAAGGCACTTCATGAGACCACATTTGAAATAACAAAAGACGACTACCTGACCCCACGGGGCGATTGCATAATAGGAATCAGATCTGAAGCTTCAGCTAGTGATCTTCCAGAGTGGCTCAAGCAGGGGATTAGATCTGAGGGCCTAATCTTAGTAATCATATGTAGTGAAGGTATTTGCGACTCAATTGTAGGATATGGAAGTCATGAGATGCAACTTAACGATCCTAGAAAAATGGTGTTCAGAAAGAGTGACTACATAGGGCCAGAAACTGTAATGATAAGAGCTTCCAAGGCTGCAAGGGATATTAAAAGAGAGCTTATTGAAAGGCTCAAAAGGGGTTCAAGGCTTGAGGTCTTTATAACAGTTCTTAACAGGGACCTATGGTTTAAAAAGAAATTATGAATGAAAACATTAATAATGTATATAAACAAAACTATGAAATCAGATTTCTAGTCTTCATTAGTCAGAGGTAAGAGAGAGGGAGGCAGATCAGATCTTGAGTCAAGAAGTTGATAGGAGAATATATGAGCATCCCATCCTAAAGTTTGAGAGAAGAAGGCCTATGTACATATTCTTTGAGGGAAAGAAAATTAAGGCCTACGAAAATGAGACTGTGGCAGCAGCGCTCTATGCCGCAGGGGTCATTCAGTTCAGCTACAGCGCAAAGTATCATAGACCAAGAGGACCTTTCTGCATGATAGGCAAATGTAGTCAATGTTTAATGAGAGTTAACGGCATACCCCATGTGAGAACTTGCATAACCCCCGTGGAAGACGGAATGGTTGTTGAATTTGAGCATGCTCATGATGCAGACCTCCCAACGCCTAAGCAACCAATTCATGTTGAAAAGAAGAATCTTGATTATGACGTTGTCATAGTGGGGTCAGGGCCAGCTGGTTTAAGCGCTGCCATACAGGCGGCCAAGGCTGGAGCTAAGGTGGCCGTCCTAGACCAGAGCCCTGTACTTGGAGGACAATTAATAAAGCAAACCCACAAGTTCTTCGGAACCAAGGAGAGTTTTGCTGGAACACGAGGCGTTGAAATAGCTAAGATGCTTGTCGATGAAATAAAGGACTATGACGAAAACATAGATGTGTACCCCTCAACACAGGCAATAGGATACTTCAGAAGGGAGAAGGTTCTTGTAGCGTTCCAAACAAAGTCCTTAGGAAAGTACACCCTTCTAAACCTTAAAGGTAAGAGCTATGTAGTTGCAACTGGGGCTATGGAGAGAAGCCTTGTCTTCCCTGGAAACGATCTCCCAGGAGTCATGGGAGCTGGCGCGGCACAGACCCTAATGAATGTCTTCGGGATAAGGCCTGCCGAGGAACCACTAATAATAGGCGCAGGAAACGTCGGAGTAATCATAGCCTATCAGGCTGCACAGGCTGGAATAAAGGTGAAGGCGGTAATTGACATACTTCCAAAGACAGCCGCTTATCTGGTACATGCAGCAAAGATTAGGAGAATGGGCATACCAATTCTCATGAGACACACTATTCAGGAAGCATACGGCAACGGAAAGGTGGAGGGAGCAGTAATATATGAGGTTGACGACAAGTTCAGGAAGATACCCGGAAGCGAGAAGGACATTGAAGTTGATGGAGTTTGGCTCGCTGTAGGTCTTACACCTAGCGTTGAAGTTTTAGAGCTCATGGGCGCCCAGCTGAGGTTTGTACCAGAGCTAGGAGGTTATGTGCCTCTAAGAACCCCATTCCTTGAAACTACTGTCAGCAACGTCTATGTCGCTGGCGACGCCTCCTGTATAGAGGAGGCCAGCACTGCAATGATGGAAGGGAAGATTGCAGGGGCATCAGCAGCCCTTAAGATAGGCTTTAAGAATGAGGAGCTTGAGAAGGAAAGAAAAGCTGCGATAAAGTGGCTTGAGGAGTTTAGGTCGAGTCCTCACTACTCTAGAATTAAACAAGGTCTTCAGAAGGTTCTTATTCAGGGGTGAGACGAAATGAGTGAGACTAAGGAGAGGCCTAGGAAGGAGGTTGAGGGTCAGAAGACCTTAGAGGCTGGTTATGTAACCGTTGAAGATCTGAAAAAAGCTGGAAACATACCTCCGGACGAGATCGCAGAGAGATATGCAGTCCCAATAATAGACTGTCTGGAGGAGATCCCCTGCACGCCATGCCATGATGTGTGTCCAACTGGAGCAATAGAGATGCCAACTATGAATGACAGGCCTAGAGTTAAATGGGAAGCATGCACTGGATGTACTCTATGTGCCCAAGCCTGTCCGGGTCTTGCAATAACAATAGTCAATATACCGTTCGCCAAGAAGATGTTCAAGAGAGACGATCTTGCGCTCGTGAGCGTTCCTTATGAGATGTTGCCAATACCCAAGAAGGGAGAGAAGGTTCTTGTTTACAACAGAGGCCATGAGCTTCTTGGCGAGGCTGAAGTGTTCTCAGTAATCAAAAGCCCTAGGTTCGGAACGGTCCTAGTTAATGTGGTTGTTCCTAAGAAGTGGGCCTACGAAGTTAAGTATATTGAGGTTAAGAGGTGAGGGGTGAGATAGATATGAGTGAGGAAACTCACAGGTTTCAACATCCTGCAATAGTTTGTAGATGTATGGACGTTACTCAGGAGGAAATGATTCAGACCTTCAATGCCATGGTCAAGTTCTTGGGCTCCTACGATGCAGACACCTACAGAAGAATGAGCGGGGCTGTCACAGGCTTTTGCCAGGGTAGAGGATGTCTTCAACATCTTCAAAGAATACTGGCTGGAAAGCTAAGAGAGATAGGAGTTCAAGTTGATCCAAATAAGCTTTTACCTAAAAGAAGGCCTCCTCTTCAACCAGTTCCTATGGGCCTATTCTATGATCCGGAGGCTGTTGAGCTATGAAAAAGGTTGTAGTTATTGGAGGAGGTATAATAGGATCTGTTGTTGCTAGCGCTCTATCAGAGGCAGGAGCTAAAGTTTATCTTCTTGAGGCCAAGTACTTTACCTATGGATCTACAGGGAGATCTACAGGAAGCATAACCTCGCAACAAAGGCATCCACAGCTCGTTGAAAGGGCCATTGAGACTAAGAAGCTAATTCCTGAACTTAAGAAAAAATATGAAGAGTTAGGGGTTCCATTCGCTCAAAGATTCTTAGACGATGAAAGCCCTCACATAGCTATAGCATTTAACGAAAAAGATTATGAGGACCTTAAGAAGCTTGCTGAAATATGGTCCCAAGGGGGTGCTAAGGTAGAAGAGGCAGAGCCCTCGAAGGTAAAGGAGCTCGTTCCGTGGATCGATGAAAACAGCTTCTACAAAGCATTTATAACGCCTAATGATTACAAACTTATGCCACATCCATTCACCTGGGCAAACATAGCGGCTGCAAGGATCCTCGGCGCTGAAACTTACACCTACGAGCCTGTCGTAAAGATAGATGTGAAGGATAAGGTTCTCGTTGAGACGGAAAGTGGAAAGAAGTTTGAGGGAGACGTGGCCGTCATTGCAGCTGGAGCAAAGTCCCTAGAGCTGTTAAAGATGCTAAATGAAAAACTTAACATAGACGTAAAAAGTTACTATGCCGCTGGTATGGTAACGGAACCTTTCAAGTATGAAATGAGACCTACCATTAGAGTCTTTAAGCACTCATATAGGTTTACGCAGACCGTTAGAAAGGAGTATGTCGCAACCATAGATAACATGGGCTTTGAAAATCCTGAGTACTCAACCGAGGACAGCTACGAGTTTCTGGTAAAGGCGAGCACAATAACTGTGAAGCTCATGCCTCCAATGGCCTATGTTAACATACTCAGAAGCTGGGGAGCCTATTGTGACTACACTGAGGATGGACTGCCAATAGTAGGCTGGAGCCCCAAGTATGAGGGGAAGATATACTACATATTTGGATTTAATGACTATGGACTCAGCGTGGGCCCCTCAGTAGCCCGCAGAGCCGCTAAGGAGATAGCTGATGGGGTCAAGGATCCCGCCCTAGAACCCTATAGACCTTCAAGGAAGTAACCTCTGTACATAAACATCAACAACAAATATTTTTTGAAAAGGACTATATTCTTTAACCCTTCTAACTTTTACATCGTTTATTTCACACCTCAAGACTCTAAGCCTTTTCTCGACATCAGATATAAGGTCTCTGTCGCTCTCTGCAATTACATATATGTGAAGGAAGCCTTGTTTTGAAAGAAGGTTGCAGGCCTCACCTAAGAAGCTTAAGGAGTTCTTTGGGCTATTCATTATTACCCTGGTAAATGATGGCCTTAGAAGATAGGGCAGATCTTTAGCGTCAGCCTTCATAACAAGAACCTTCCCTTTTAATTTCTTCAAATTTAGTTTAACGTTCATTGCCGCATAATAACTAGCATAAGGATTTATGTCTGTGGCCAGCACCTCCGCTCTTTTTAAGGAGGCTATGTGTATTGCAAAGGGGGCTATTCCCGAGAACATATCAAGGACCTTTTCCCCTTCTTCTACGATCTCTGCAAGCCTTCTGTGCTCCTCCGCAAGCCTTGGGTTTGCATAGGCCTTAGTTATGTCAACCCTAAACCTTAGCCCATACTCCTTAAACTCGGTTTCTGTAACATTTTCACCTGCTAAAAGCGTCAATTCTGGTAGCCTGTAAGTACCTACAGTTCTCTGCTTGAGGTAAACAGCCTTTACGTTAGGATGCATAATCATTATCTTTTCAGCCAATTTTTTGTATAAGGAAATACCGTGATCTCTTCCCCTGCTTATTATTGCTATGTTTCCAATCAATGTATATGATGACAGGCCTAGAGCCTCCTCTTTAAGGATCTTCCGAGTGAGGTAAGCTTCAAAGGTCTCTTCACAGGGTTCAGCCTCAATTCCCAATGAGGTTGCGATACTCAGAGCCTTCTTTATATTAACCACAGGGAACAGAACTTCATCGTTAAAACTTTTCGGTTTTAAATCCTTTCTTAGTAAAGAAGAACTTAAAAGAATTTTTCTAAGCTTTTCGGCAACCCTTTTATTAACCTTAATACAGTCCGACTCTTTCTCCATTTTTACCTATACTCACCTCAAAGCTTTACCTATAAAGTTAAAGCAAATCAAGTTTTCTCTTAGAGACGTGGCGAGAGTAATCAGAAAGAGGGTTGAGGGTTGCCAGGAGGTCAAGATAATATAGGTATTATAGTTAAGCCTAGAAGCTCCGTTGCTGAAGAGGCCGCATTGAAAGCTATAAGGGCTTTAACGAGGAACAACGTTGAACCCCTCATTGAGGAAGACACGTGGAAAAATTACGAAAGTTTGAGAAGGTTTCCTAAATTTTCGATAGAAAGAAATCCTCCAAGAAAAATAATTGTTGTGGGCGGTGATGGAACTCTTCTTTGGGCAACACAAAGGGTTTCAAGCCCAGAAGTCATATTCATGACTGTCAGGGCTGGAAAGAGAGGATTTCTTCTTGATGTTGAGCCGTATGAGATAGAGGAGAGGGTTCTGGACTTTATAATGGGTAAGTATAAAGTGTTCGAATATCCAAGACTTCAGGCATATATTGATGAGAGGAAGCTTCCATGTTCACTGAATGACGTGGTCATATTAACTAAGAAGGGAAGGCTTGTGAGGCTCACCCTTTATGCTAACGGTTTTAAGGTATACGGAATAGATGGTGATGGAGTTGTAATCTCAACAACCTTGGGTTCGACAGGGTATAGCTTAAGTGCCGGAGGACCAATAATAGACCCCTCGCTTGATGTCATAGTTATCTCACCTCTCAACCCTGTTCAGCTTCACTTAAGGCCTGTCATCTTACCTCCTAATTATAGAGTGGACATAGAGATGAGACCTGACTCCGGCAATGCGTACATAATCTGTGATGGACAATACTTAGAAGAGATAGGGCCTGGAACTAAGGTCTCTGTTGGGAGGTGCGAATATCCAACGAAAATAGCAAGATTTAAGTGGTGGGAGAACTATTATGAGAAGCTCTACACAAGGCTGCTCACCTACTGGTAAAGTTGTTATCGATGATGCAGGCGCCATATTTGCTGGACTTCCTCTAAGCCTTCCATTACCACAATACACGACCAGTCTCGTTGTAGAAGAAGTTAAGGATGAGGAGTCCAGGAAGGTCCTGGAAAGAGGGATTGTTCTTGAGAGGATTAAGGTTATCGATCCTCCAGCTGGTTACATCGATAAAGCCAGGACGTTGGCCAAGTCATTTAATACACTAAATAAGCTTAGCAAGACTGATCTTCAAGTGTTTGCCCTTGCCCTTTATTTAAGCGAGGAAACTAATTGTGAGGTACTAGTTGCTACTGATGACTATGCACTTCAGCATACCGTAACTTCCGCTGGCCTAAAGATAATCAAGGTTAGATACAAAGGAATAAGGATTAGTTAGCTTAACGTCAGGGATATACCTGCAGAACGACATAATGTTATATTTAGGTGTAAGGGCTTTGCCTAAAAAAGTCGAGAGGCCGTTGATAGAGAGATTAAAAACTGGAGTTCCAGGCTTTGATAAGCTAATAGCCGGAGGAATTCCAAGAGGTTTCTTCGTGGCGGTTGTCGGGGAGCCTGGTACAGGAAAGACCGTATTTAGCATTCACTTTGCGTGGAAGGGAATAGAGGATGGTGACAAGGTGGTCTACGTTACTACAGAGGAAAGCAGGGAGAGCATAATAAGACAGGCGGAGATGTTTGGAATGGACTTTTCTAGAGCCATAGCTGACAACAAGCTCATAATAATTGATGCTTTAATGAAGTCCCAGAAGGATGAGTGGACCCTAGAGGAGCTTAGTGTTGAGGAGCTAATTAATAAGGTCATAGAGGCTAAAAAGGTTCTAGGATACGGAAGGGCTAGATTAATAATAGACAGCATGAGTGCCTTCTGGCTCGATAAACCAGCCATGGCTAGGAAGTATAGTTATATGGTGAAAAGGATCCTGTACAGATGGGACTTCACCACCCTAATGGTAAGCCAATATGCTGTCACCACAAGCTATGCCTTTGGCTGGGGAGTTGAACACGTTGCCGACGGAATAATAAGGTTTAGAAGAGGAATTAAGAAGGGTGTGCTTAAGAGATACGTCATTGTAGAGAAGATGAGGCAGACTCCTCATGATCTCAGGATGTATGAAATCGACATTGTTGACGGGAAGGGAATGATAATACTTAGACCTACAGAGATGAGAAAGGAGGATGTTGTTCTTCCTTACGAGGTCCAGAAGAAAATAATTGAAAACATTAAAAAGGAGGAGGAAGAGCTACCGTAAAAATTTAGGTTACTTTAATATGTTATGCTTTCTATTGTACACATGCTTTAGGTGCCTTATCATTTCATGCAGAGGAATGTCCATGGGACACACCTCAGTGCACCTTCCGCACAGAAGGCATAGGTGAGCAAGCTCTGAAGCCTCCTCCTCTCCAATGGTTATTGCAGTCCAGTTTATTCCCATAGGCCCTCCATAAACAGGGCCGCCCCATACATTTGCTGTTATTCTCCACACTGGGCACTCCATCAAACATCTTCCACACTTTAGACATCTAAGCTGCTCCCTAAGGAACTCATTACTCAGCGCCCTTCTTCTGCCGTTGTCAACAAGAACCACGTAAAGCTCTACAGGACCTTGAGCCCCAAAAACTCTCTGCTGCTCTATATCAGCTGTACTGCTCGGTCCAGCTATTATATCAATGTATGTTGGGGGATAGATGGCTATGTTTGCCGCCTGAACCATTATCGTTTTAAACGCGTCAAGCATTGAAGGAACTATCTTCTCTATTCCTGTAACAACTATGTGCTTTGGAGGAAGGCCCGTGACAAGCCTTATGTTTCCCTCATTTTCAACCAGGAAAATGGCTCCTGTATCGGCAGCTATAGAATTAGCGCCGCTAATTCCAACGTCTGCATTTTTTATCTTGGTCCTTAGAAACTCCCTAACCCTTTTAACTATGTTCTCAACCTTTTCGGTCTCAGAAACCTCTATCCCTAACCTCTCTCGAAGAAGCCTAGCAGCCCTCTTTCTCGAGATGTGAATGGCCGGAGCTATTGGATGCATGGGCTTTCCTTTCTCTAGCTGAACCAAGAACTGACCAAGATCCGTTTCCCAGACCTCGTTACCAATATCCTCTAAGTGTTCTCTAAGTCCCAGCTCCTCCGCAATCATGCTTTTACTCATAACCACGAGCTTATTGGTACCCACAATCTTACCGACGATTTCTCTAGCATCATCTGCAGTCTCCGCTACATAAACTTGAGCACCAATTCTTTTCATGGAGTTTATTGCCATTTCTAAATACTCGTCCAGGTTCTCTAGAACCTTCTTCTTGATCTCCCTAACTTCCTCAGCCAACCTCTCTATTTCTGGGTGATTTTTGAGAACCTCTCTGACCTTAACCTCAAAGTTTCTGACAGAGACCTGAACTCCTTTTTGAAACTCCTCATCCTTCATAACGTTTAAGATGTTCTCTAAAACGTCCTCAAACCTTATTCTGACCCTTTTAATAGACATTATGCTCACCTCATTAAAGATACGCTCTAGCTAAATACTCTGAAATGTCCCCTATCTTGACATCCTTAGGTGCAACTCTTCTCAGGTTGGCAAAACATATCGGACATAGGGTTACTATGTTGCTAGATACGCTCTTAAGCTCGGAAATTCTGGCCGATGCAACTCCCTTAGCCAGCCCTGGAGCTACAGACTCCAAGAGACCTCCACAACAATAGGTCAGTCTTCTACTGTTAGGAGGTTCCAGAACTGTATACCCTGCCTCCTCAAGAAGCCTTCTGGGTTCCTCAATTATATTCTCAAACCTAGCATATAGGCAAGGGTCGTGGATCACCAACCTTTCATTAATCGACCTTTTAGGTCTTAAAACCCCTTCATCGAGCCTCTCAGCAAGAACCTCAAGATAACTCTTAACCTCTAAGTCGTAATTTTCCACATATTTAGGAGCTATGCTTCTTAAAATGTTTGTAGAATGAGGATCTACTGTAATAACCTTCTTAGCGCCGCTCTCTTTCAACACCTTGTAAACCTTATTTATGTGCTCAGAGAAGGTTTCGTCTAGACCGAAATCGTACAGAAGAGCTCCATTGTACAGCTCCTTCTCATAGAGGAATGCTATGTTTATATTAGAACTTATCAGTAGCTTCACTATGTTTTCAAGAACTGACCTGGAGAACTTTCTCAGGTCCTCCCTAGGCCTCAAAACAGTTTTGGCCAAGGACGACAATGCTAAAGTTACTTTACCCAACTTTAAGAGTGACGACCTTTTTTCTAGGAGCTCAACCAGAGGCTCTATGTAGGGGACTAGTTGATAGAGTCCTCCTGTATATAATATTACTTCTCCCTTCCTGGGTAGTGAGAACTTCTCGGCCCACGAGTAAATTTCTTTTTCTGGCACAGGGAATGGATAACCATGCTTCTTAGAGAAGTCATTTATTACTGAGAGAATCGTAGATAAGTTTACCAATCCTTTATCACCTTCTCTCCTCCCTGTTACTTTTAACTTTTTGCTAAACTTTATTTTTCAGTCATAAAGCTTTCAATTCCTTCTTTTCAGAAATGCAGAACTTTCTTTAAACACAAGAATAATTCCCTTTAAGCTCTCTCATAGTTAAGGAGGCAGAGCAAGGTGGAGAAGGATAAAATAGTTAGAGACATCTCAAAGCTTATAGGGAAAGATAAGGTCTCGGGAGATGAGGCGCTTCTAAGCATCTATTCTAAAGATCCTTTGGGCAATGTAGGTAAGGCCTTGGCAGTAGTCTTTCCTGAGGAGTCTAAAGATGTCTCAAGGGTTGTTAGCTATGCCTATAAAAACGACATTAAGATCTATGCTCAGGGATCTTCAACGAGCCTAGCAGGATCATCCCTTCCTAAGGAGCCCGGAATTGTGATCAGCTTTGAAAGGATGAAAAAGGTTCTTGAGGTAAGCCTTGTTAATAGTTATGTTCTCGTCGAGCCCGGTATTAGGATAGACGATCTTAACCTCGAGCTCGGTTCTAAGGGGTACATGTTCCCCGTCGATCCTGCAAGTTCGAGTGTTGCCACCGTTGGAGGGGCTATAAACAGCGGGGCTGGAGGGATGAGAGGGGCTAAGTATGGAACTATGAGAGACTGGGTGCTCGGGCTAGAAATAGTTCTCCCTGATGAGAATGGGACAATAGCCTTTGCTGGATGCAAGACCCTCAAGTGTAGACAGGGCTATGATCTTGTTAGACTTATAGTTGGAAGTGAAGGAACGCTCGCACTAGTTACAAAAGCTTATCTGAAAATAACCCCCCTTCCAGAAACCGTGATAGTTGCCCTTGCATTCTTCCCAAGGCTTGAGAATCTCATGGAGGCTGTTGTTGACATAAAGTCTCAGAGGGTTCAGCCTTACATTCTTGAATTTCTTGAGAAAAGGACGGCTGAAGTGGCAGCAAAATCTATAGGAAGAAGCATCAATATTGATGGTCACATGCTTTTAGCTGGGATAGATGTTAATAGAGAGGCTGTTGATAGATATGTGGAGTGGATAGAAAAACTTCTTAAAGAACATGGAGGTAAAGGAATCCAGACTGCAAGAAGCTGGCAGGAGGCGGAGGAAAGAGGGCTCTTTGACATAAGGAGATCCCTCTTCGTTGCCCAGAGTAAAATGGCAAGGGAGATCTACAAGAACGTGAATAATGCTAAGATCATGCTTTTGATCGAGGACATAGCAGTTCCTCCTTCTAGACTGATAGAGGCCGTTAAGGGACTTAAGGAGCTTGAGAAGAAGCACGGGTTTGTGACCATGCTTGGAGGACATGTTGGTGATGGAAACCTTCATCCATCTATAGGCTTTAACATGCTGGACCCCGAGGAGACTAAGAGGGCGGAAAGGTGGTTTGAAGATCTTGTAGACCTTGCAATAAGCTTAGATGGAACTGTGAGCTCGGAGCATGGAATAGGTATAACGAAAAAGGAGGCGTTGAGGAGGGAGCTTGAAGCTAGAGGGTCACTGAAGCTACTTGAGATCATGAAGGATATAAAGAAGGTCTTCGACCCGAAGAACATCCTAAATCCTGGAAAGGTGGTTTAGGTGCTAGAGGATTTGAGGGAGTGGATAAAGGAGGAGGCGTCCAAGTGCATGTTCTGCGGGTTCTGCGAGACCGTCTGCCCTACAATTAAGTTTGGACCCCATAGAGGTTACGGTCCTAGAGGGAGGGTTAACATAGCCCTTTACATAAGTGAAGGGGGCAAATATACAGAAGAGGCTCTAAGCTCCCTCTATAGTTGCCTTCTTTGCGCTGCATGTACCCTTAAGTGTCCAGCCAACATAGACATACCTGAGATAGTCAGGGCTTCAAGAGTTCTTTACTCAGAAGATAGCCTCAAGGAGGCGATTGTGGTTGAAAAGAAGGTTTCTTGACGTAGTTTTAGATACGATGAGAACCCTTACAATAAAAACAGGGTATCCCGTCCCGATAAGCAGGAGCGATGTATATTCCTGGGCTCGAGAACTTAATCTGAAGGCTAAGGGACCTGTTGTCCTCTACACAGGTGCTCTATATCAAATAATGCCTTATCTAGAGTCCCTAGTCTCCATTCTTAAGAGGGCCAAGGAGAGCAGAACGTTCCTAGAGCTCATGGGCCTGGGAAAGCGATTCGCGTCCTCATCTTTAGTAAAGACATTTATAAAGGTTGATAAGGTAAAGGTGGCCACATCAAATGCCATTCTGAGGA
Source organism: Acidilobaceae archaeon (assembly GCA_026995555.1). Lineage (GTDB taxonomy): Archaea > Thermoproteota > Thermoprotei_A > Sulfolobales > Acidilobaceae > JALWTO01. Next base: position 19,669 of record JALWOJ010000162.1, read on the forward strand.
GCATAGTTCTTCTCCTTAAAGAGGTTGGTGTAGAACCTTCATATCTATATGAAAACGATCTTTATAGCGGAGTCCTCCTCTATGATCTAGGCCTCAGCGAAACCTTCCTTCTACAGGCGAAGAGGGTTTATAAGGTCTTTAAGGAGCGCGGAGTGAAGAAGATAATAACCGTTGACCCCCATACTACCTATGTCCTTAGGAACGTTTATCCAAAGTTTATTGAAGGTTTTGACCTAGAGGTACAGAGCTATATTGAAATATTGTCGGAGAGGATCGAGAGGAAGAGGCCAAAGGAAACGGTTGAGGTTGTAATTCACGACCCCTGCTTTTACGCTAGATATCAAAACATAGTTGAGGAGCCGAGGAAGATCCTCGAGGCCTCGGGGATCAAAGTACTTGAACCGAGGAGGACCAGAAGGTTTACCTCCTGCTGCGGGGGACCAGTAGAGGCCCTTTATCCAGATCTTTCTAGGGCTGTCGCAATGGACAGGATTAGGGAGCTCTCTTCAATATCTAAAACTATTGTAACCCTCTGCCCTATATGCTTCTCAAACCTTTCAAGAGTCAAACCTCAAAACGTGGAAGTGATTGATTTAGCTCTTTTAGTTGCCAAGGTTAGAGGGCTGATGCTAGGTAAATGATTAAGTATAATATTGTTCTGCATGCATTGTATATATCTGGGTATATATCTGGTGTAGCTTTTGACAGAATACACAAGCATAAGAGTACGAAGGGATACAAAGAAGCTTCTTGAAAAAATCCTTATAGATTTTGAAACCAAGCTTGGAAGGAGGCTGGACTATGATGAACTAATACGAATCCTAGCCCTCCAAGCTCAGGCTAAGCCGCAACTATTGAGGCTTCTCTTACAGAATCCTGTTAGAGAGCATGATACTGATAGAGCACAACACCTCTTACGAAGTGAAAGAAGGAGGGATACAAGATTTTGAAGTCTTTACAAAAGACATATGCTTTAGATGCTAGTGTTTTAATTGAAGTGCTTGCTGGAAGTCAATTTGTCAAGGATCTGATAAATTCCATAATTAGAGGAGAGATCGAGGCCTATGTAGCAAAACTTAGTCTAACTGAGGCTTTGTATGTAACTTGCAGGTTATGGGGCTGGAGGAGGGCATTACAGAGAATGTAAACTCCAATAGATTCAAAGACTCTGATAATCATAGAGGATGAAATAATCTGGCAAGAAGCAGCAGATTGTAAGTGTCAAATACCAGTAAGTCTAGGAGACTGTTATACACTGGCGGTTGCAAAGAAATACAATCTAATACCCTTGTTCTTAAAACCCGAAAAAGAGATCCTAAGAAATGAAGAGAAAATAGGAGAATGGTTAGGAAGGGAACCCGAATATTTAATCAAACCCTAGTCAAAAACTTTAACGGATATCTGATTTTAGCCGATGAACTAACATTTCATACGTTACCTTAATTCTAATTACTGTCCTATAAGTTATTCAATATTGACGCGGACATTAAAAGAGCGGCTAGACTAGGAGGACTTAACACTTCAAGATTTAAATCCCTGATTAAGAGCTCAGAGTTGTGGGGAAGGAGAATGCCAGCTATAGAGGTCGGAAGGGTTTGCATAAAGGTTAGGGGAAGGGAAGCTGGAAGAAAGTGCGTCATAGTTGATATAATAGATGAGAACTTCGTCCTTATAACAGGTCCCAAGAGTTTGACTGGGGTTAGAAGGAGGAGAGCGAACATAGACCACATAGAGCCTCTGGACAAGAAGATAAACATAAGAAAAGGTGCCAGTGACGAAGAGGTATTAAAGGCCATAGAGGAGGCTGGACTCACAGACTATATGAGGGAGAGGATTAAGCCTTACCTAGAGGTGGTTTAATTCTCTCTAAAACTCTCTCAAATCACCCGATTGCCTTGAAGCCCATCAAAACAGAGGCGCCTTTATATAGAGTTCAAGGATGTTAAGTTAAATTCCCCCTAATTCCCCACTTTATAACTTGGTGTTAGCACCCTTGTCTTCCCTCGAGCTTATTAGATCCTCTGCTCGAGAGTTTGCGGAGAAGGTTCTGGGACCTGTTGCAAGGAAAATAGATGAGGAGAACCTAGTCCCTGAGGACATAAGAAGACAGGTTGCAGAGATGGGTTACTTCGCCTTAAGGGTTCCTGAGGAGTACGGAGGCCCTGGACTTAGTCTTCTGGAGAGTGTGATCGTTGCTGAGGAGCTCTCCAGGGTTTCAAGTGGAGTAGGAATAATGGCCACAGTCTCGGGCTCAATGGTTCCACCTCCCCTCGTTTTCTTCGCTGAAGAAGAGGTAAAGGAGGAGTATCTTAAGAAGCTGGCTAAAGGAAGTATAGCTGCGTTTGCGCTCACAGAGCCCTGCTGTGGAACAGATGCCGCAGCGATAACAACTAGGGCCGAGCTGAAGAATGGAGAGTGGATTATAAGTGGAAGGAAGACCTTCATAACAAATTCATACTATGCCGACTTCTTCTTGGTGGCCGCCAGAACGGGGAAGCCTGAAGATAGGCACAGAGGCGTTAGCCTCTTCGTCGTAGATAGGGATGAGTCTTGTATGGAGATATCAAAGCTCGACATGATGGGATATAGGGGCAGCGGAACTTCAGAGGTCCTGTTTAATGAGTGCAGGGTCCCCAAGCAGAACATCATAGGCCCTGTCAATGGGGGGTTCAAAATCGTGATGGACACCCTAAACGAGGGAAGAATAGTTACTGCGTCAACGGGGCTGGGAGTGATGCAGGCAGCATTTGAGGAGGCCTTCGAATATGCAAAAAAGAGGGAGAGTATGGGAAAGGCCTTAGTTGAGCATCAGATGGTCATGTCAATGATAGCTGAGATGAAGATGAAGCTTGAGGCTGTGAGATCTCTAATATACAAGGCTGCTGAAAAGGTCGATAGAGGGGAGCCTGACTATCCGATGTGGAGCAGCATAGCAAAGCTCGCGGCGGCCAGATGGGGGGTGGATGTTGTAAGGCTTGCAATGCAGGTGATGGGAGGCTTTGGTTACAGCAGGGAGAGCAAGGTCGAGAGGCTCTATAGAGATATAAAGATGATAGAGATAGGAGATGGAACAAATCAGGCCCAGGAGATCGTTATAGTTAGAAGCCTTCTCGGAAAAATAAGGCCTCCCAAAAGGTCTAGCAAAAATAGTTGAACCCTCGTAGCCGAGGGACTCTTCACTGATCAGACGATGCGGGCAGATGCCCAACGGAACTTCATCGGGTCCTTCAAATCAAGATTTTATGAGTTGTTTTATATCTTTCTATGCCCGTATCTTATTGATCATCTTAAAATATTAACGTTCCTTGGAGACAAGTTAATCATTAAAACTAATTGAATAGTTAATAGTTAATTTGATCCGTAGCCCATGAGTAGCGCTTCTACAGGCTTTAACTTCTTCTCTATAGGATCAGGAGCTAAGCCTAGTTGCTCCATAGTCACTGCACCTAGGAGGTACACATTCTCATCTCCAAACACAACAGGAGTGGCGCTCGCCCTATATCCCTCTATCTCAATGCCGATCTCACCAATGCTCTTTTCAACGACCCTACCATCAGCTAACCTGAGCCTAAGGGTCCTTAGGGGTTTGACGTTTAATTTTTTAAGCAGGCTTTCAGGCAAAACCATGTATGTAGCTCCAGTATCAACGATAAGATCAACGTTCGTAACTTTGTTTTGTTCAATAGGATTCCAAACCTTGGCTTTAACGCTAAACGTTCCCATTTTAGCTCCCATCAGTAAAAGTAACCACTGATAAAAGCAATAAACCCTAAGGCGTATACAAGCTGCCTTTTCATTATGATATCTGAATTGTAGGGAATCTGTAACTTTTAAAGCCTTTGTCACAGATAGCTTCTACAGGGAGTTCAGATCTTGACCTTAGAGACCATTCGTTTACCTCATAGCATTGTTCAACGCCTGCGAAGAGAGGCAGAGAGGCAGGGCATGGAATTAGAGGAGTATCTTGTGGAGCTTGCTACACAAGACCTAGATCCTTCAGAGAGGGCACAGGAATACGTTGAAGTGGCATTAGGACTTCTGATTCAAGCCCAAGAGGGGCTGAGGAAGGGCGATGTCAGGCAGGCGGCGGAGAAGCTCTGGGGGGCTGCAGCCCTCACAGTTAAAGCTTTCGCTGAGTGGAGAGAGGGAAGGAGACTTGCCAGTCACAAGGAACTATGGGACTACACCTTGGTATTGCAGAGAGAGCTGGGAGGCTGGGTTCATGATGCCTGGATGTCAGCTAACGGTATGCATACATGTTTCTACGAAGGATGGTGCAGCAAGGAACATGTAAAGAATTCGATGGAGGAAATAGAGAAACTTGTGAAAGCAGTTAAAGATAGAATTGCAAAAACTTTGCAGAACTTTAACTAAGAATAAAATTATATTCGTTTCAATGTTAGGTTTAGGTCTTCAAGGATAGAAGATTTTACTGGGCCTAAAGAGTCAGTTTTCCACTTCATAGCTTTTAGTCCTTTGCATGATCTTCCTTGCCTTAATGACAGCAACTTACATGCTTAATAAAAATCCCCAAAATTCTCATGATCTTACTAAAATTACTTTTTATCTTTAGCTTCCATCAGAAGCCTGGTGGCTATATCCCTCGGTATGCCGAGGTGTGATGCTATAAAATCTTCATCTGCTAGAGGAGATTTTCTCAACAACTCTCTCACTAAGCTCCTTGCATATTCATCCAAACCTTCGGAAGTCTCCCAAATTTTCTCAAAGTCATTCATAAGTATGTGAGCTAATGTTGAACTGACTATTACATATCCCATTCGAGTAGGCGAGCTTCTTTCCTTGTCCACTAGACCCAAAACACAGATCAAGTTGTCGACAACCATATACCTCATGTCACTAAGCATAACTGAGGAGCTCAGCCTGACGTCAGCTCCAGCTTTTTTATACAAATAGGCCACATAAAGTCTATCCGGAGATTTATGGACTACATATTTAATTTTTATCCCTCTTTTGGAGGCCTCCAAGATCACCTTTGCTATATCTTTAACGACCTCTTTATCAAAGTCCGTTACTGGCTTTCTTCCAGTTATTATTCCTATAACGCTTCTCCTAGAGCTCCTTATCGAATCTATGACGGCTAAAAAGTACTCATACCTCGTAAGCTCTCTGGTAGCTTTAAAAAGTGCATCCATAAGCTCGCTTCGGCCTCTGTGCTCTCTGAAGCTAAGGAAAAGCAGTGCAAATGAAATGACAAGCAGTGCTAGTTCCACTATTAGCAGCACATATATTGTTGTTAATGTGGCTAGTGCATGCAATTAATCCACCTGAAAGATAGCCCTTCGATTAGGCCAATTACTTTAAGGTGTTATTTATAAGTTTAAGGGAACAAGTATCCCAGTCTACAAGCTCAACGGTCATACTTCCCTTGCTATCGATTCTAAGAGAGCTTCAGTAACGTTTTGCGGTCTTGAAGATTAATAGTGTCTGGAAAGTATACCTATTGCTAACGTCTATCATTACGAAAGAAAGGTTTGTTAACATATGCGAAATCGTCGTTACTCCCGATGAATTTTTGTAATATCATGGAAGATTGCATGCTCTAAATTTGTTGGAAAATTTAGCAAACGAAATGCTTTTATGAGACCAGCAAGATGATTATTCATACACGAAACCTTAGCAGGAAATATTTAGACAATAGTCAGGAGGATCTTGATGTCATGGAATGGTAAGATGAGAAACCAGACTCCTTACCTTGTCTACTTAGACTTTCTCATCACTATAGTAGGTGCCTTCGCCATATACTCGACAAACTTCATAGCATACACCAATGCAGTTCCAATATTTGGAACTATTTACGGCATCGTCATAGTTACGCGGGGATTCATACCATTGCTACTTCATAATGAACGACTTTTCAAGATATTACCATTTGTCCACCTGTTCTTTCTGTTTTCAACTATAACGCTAGCCCTGCTTCTCAACAACGTCACAATATACCTTATAGGAATATCAATTTCTGCACTACTCGGCATTTATACTGGAGGTTATATATACAATCTTGAGGTGAGCTGGTCTAAACGCTTAAGAGATCCCTCAAAGTTCTTCTCACTAATCTCTGGTGCTGAGGCCGCTGCATTCTTCATAGCCCCAATACTCACGTATATAACACCAAACAAGGCGCTCTTCCTTGCAATCCTATCTGTGTCTACAGCCTTCGGTTCCCTTCTTCTCCTGTATTTCGCTCGTCTCGGTGGCGCTGAAATAAAGCCTAAGTTCTTCTCTGGAGAGCTGGCATTGATTAAAAAGGCCATCCCTCTTGCGGCATTAGCAGCTTTCAACTGGTTTCTGCAGTATCTCTGGATGGGGATGGTGTTTGAGCTTGGAGCTAGACAAGGTATATCTGGCTTCTTGGTGTTTGTGGCAGTAGAGCTCGAGACGGCCACATATATGGTTATTCAATTCATTATCAGCAGGAGAGGCCTTAAGAGGCTGGCAAGCATGAGGACAGTCTCCATGTTAATGGCTATTTATGCCCTGGTCGTTATGTCATTTGCCTCTCTCAACTTTGTGAAGGTAAACTCAATTACGTTCTTACTTATCTTGCTTGCTCTAGCGGTTTCATCCAGCCCACTCGAGCCCCTTGTTAACACGCTCGTCTCGTTCACCGATCGTGCTCCTGAGATCTCCACTATTGTGTTAAGCTTTAACTACATAGGAGGCGGGATCGGCTACACCCTCTCCTCGCTTCTGCTCAGAATCTGATTACCTCTATTAGATTACCTCATGACATCAAGGAGAACATGAGAAGTTCGAGAGGAACGGAAAAGGAGCAGGTCACCACAGAAAGTAAGTGTCCATGTAATAAATGTCATGGCTAAGCTAACTCCTGCTTGTACCCCCTACAACTCTTGACTAAAGAAGAAGCGAAGCGAACGATCGACGTCGCACATCTGGTGAGAATACCGACCTAGGTTCATTTTGCTTCTATGATCTTATTTATATTGATATAGCTGCTATATCTATACTTTCTTGGTTCATTAACATCCTTGAGCTTTCTTACTATGAATAGTTTTTCGTGATATATTAGAAGGAAGTCCCTCTCTTTCAGTTTCGACCATCTCTCCCTCGTCGTCTTCATCTTATGCTGTACCTTTACGACCTCCTCACGGAGGGTAAACCCGTTTTTTAGCAGTACTTGTAGCACATAGTGAGTTATTGGTACATAGTGCTTATGCATTCTTGTGTCACCCACGAGTATACCCATATGCTTCTCTGGCTTGAGGACCCTGTAGGCCTCCTTGGCCACTTGATGCATCATCCTAAGATAATCTTCTAGGTCAGAGGCCGCTGAGAGGTCGCCTGGTATCTTGGACCTACTATACTTTATTATGTTGAAATATGGAGGGTGTGTTGCAATCAGATCTATGCTTTCGTCGGTTACCTTGTCCAAGTTTTTTGCATCGCCATGATATACCTCTACACGCGCTTTCAGCATATCCTCTACTGTTATGTTGTTTGTAGGAACTTTAAGACCCTTAATGAAGGCGTCAAGTCTTGTTGGTGGGTTTTCCTTCATCTCCTCTAGGTGCCTTCTCAGCCAGTATATGCGGTGAAGGGTTAGCATGACAGCGTTGTAGTTTATGTCCACGCCTATACAGTTCCTCCCCAGAAGCATTGCCTCTATGCACGTTGTACCACTGCCGACCATAGGATCCAGAACCGTGTCACCAGGCTCGGTATACATAAGTATGAGGGCTCGAGCCATCTGAGGAGGCCAGTTACCTCTGTAATTACCTCTATGTGTTGCCCACGAGCCCCTCTTGGGAAAGCTCCAAACAGTTGTAGATAAATCAGTCAGCTCATCGGCTTCAGGATACAGCCTCTTGACCTTTATAGGCTCAAGCCTTATCCTATTGCCCTCAACCTCTATCTCCTTGTGCGACTTAGTAAATTCAAGATATTCATCGAAATCAACTTTCCGCATACTAAGTGTAAGGACGCTGTGTTGATCACCGTCTTGCTCAGGTTTAACAGTCTTCAATTTTCATCACCCATCATATTTTAAACCTCATATTGGCCGTACGGATCGTGAGTCTCCCGTTGCAAAGAGCTTAAGCCTCAGAGATAAGTGAAGTTTAGTTACATAGATCTCATAATATAACGTTAGGGAGTATTGTATTTCCTTCTCAGCTCCTGCATTGTTTTCGCTAGGTTTTCGCCTTCCAGTAGCTTCTCTATGGCCTGCGTGTCTATTGCTGTATACTCTTCGCTTTTAAGGCTATGCTTTATCAGGTTCTTGTCGTTTGTCCATATTGGGACATCAAACTTCAATGAGACAGCTGTAAACGGGTGGTAGTCATCCGGGTCGAATTCCTTAGCTATCTTGAGAGCTTGCTGAAGAGTCCTAGTGCCAATTTCTTTTACACTCACTGCCCGTACTTTTCTGGAGAGCTTTGCTAGGAGGAGGTCTAGGGCTTCCTCAGGGTTCACCTCATCATATGTTTTTATATGATTTTATATAATGCATCATCGGTTCATCCTTCCTTCTCCCCCTTCCTCTGGCTTCATCGTTCATAGGGGGAGCATTCGGGGAAGACCCAAGGCTTCCCCACATACTCCTTAAACCGCGCAAGTATATGTTCATAGCTCCTATCGTATCCCTATCTGCAATTAGACCGCATTTCCTGCACGTTGCCAACCTGTGCTCATAAACCAGCTTTGCTCCACATCTCGGACAAAGAGATGATGTATTCTTTGGGTTCACAAACATTATGGGAACGTTGTACTCTATTGCCTTGGCCATTATTGCCGTCTGTAGCTTGCGATATGAAAACCTTGAAAGCCTATCTGCTATGCTGGATGATTTCTTTGATGAGTTAAACCACAGCTCGTTAAGGTCTTCAAGGACGATAGAACTTCTCGTTTTCCTAGCTTTGAGAGCAATATATTTGGCGAACTTGCGACTCCAGTCAATAACTATGTTCCTGCTCCTCCTGTGCAACTTCCTTATCCTGCCCAGTATCCTCCTGTTATACCTCCACATCCTAGGATATCTCTTCTGAATCCTCTCAGCATGGATCTTTAAGGATAGTGCTTCAATGAACCTAGTGTTCATCCTCCTAATTTTCCTGCCATCATACATAACTACCTTCCTGAGGTTGATGTCAAGGGAGATGAGCTTCCTAGGTATGTAAGGATCGTATTCCCACCTGAAAGGTATTGATATCCATATCCTTCCGTTTCTGTCAATTGATATCATAACTTCATACCACTTCTTGCCAATAAACTTCTTCAGGTATTCATTACGATGCAATAGCTTTATCACAAACTCCCTGTCCCTCAATTTAACAACGACAACCCTGTTCTCTAAATCAACCTTTGCATCATATTTGTCTATCCGCGCTGACAGCTTCCTTAGAATAGGTTTCTTTCCATTATTCCTCCTAGAGGACTTAACCAAAGCTAGTGCATGCTTGTACATCTGCTTTGCCTGATGTGCCCTAAACCCTTGTCTCCTCAACATCTTATAGAACATCTGATGAACCTGGTTTAGGTTAGGTAGCTTGTCAAATTTCCATAGGAAGTCGATTATTTGTTGGGTTGCTCTGCAAACGAGGTAAAGCTCTTCTCTAAGATCGCTAACGGAGCCGTTTGTAAGGATCCCTTGTGCTTTTAGCGTTAGTAGCTTCTCTCCTCGGGGAACCGCCTTTGCAAGAGCGGTCCTCCCCCTCATCGGAGATCCCACCACATATATTATTGAATATAAATGTATATAAATTTATCGCTTTTCTTTCAACATTTCATTCACACTTGCTGCTAGCGTTTCCTGTAGAAACCTTTTGTTGTGTTCCACAAGCTCCTTCACCTTATGGCTACGTCTGCCATAGATCTTTCCAGCAAACGAGACTATTATCGATAGAAAGTCCTCTATTAGCTCTTCTAGAGGCTCCCTCTCCTCATGAAGCACCTCCTCAATCCTCACACCATGTTTTTCGAAGAAGAACTGGAGGTACCCATATCCAAACCTAGTCAGTCTATCACGGTAGGTTATGAGCACAACATCAACTCTCTTCTCACTAACCATTTTCAGAAGCTTCTTCAGCCCCTTTCGCTCTTCCTTCAGGCCGCTACCGACATCCGCTATGATATCTACTATGACATATCCATTCTCATTAGCATATTTCCTTAGAAGTTCTACCTGTCTATCTAGGTCTCCCTGCTCTTTCTGCTTATTAGAGCTCACCCTGGCATAAATGACCGCTCTGACCTTCTCTGTTAGCCTCTCCTCACCCTTTAACCTCTCTATTTCGCTTCTCGGAATGAGGTAGCGACCGCTGGGACTCCTAATAACCCTAATCCTACCCTCCCTAATCCACCTCCATAACGTAATATATGACACTCCTAGCACTCTACAGGCATCTCTAGGGCTGAGAAATTCCTCCATGATTTGCACCATCAGAACATATAAAGACATATACAATTATATAAACTTTGCCACGGCACTTTCTGAAGGATCTCTTCCCTATGCTTCTTGATCTCCTCAAGAACATATTTTGGGAGAAGCACTTCCAGCCCAGGATGAAACAGGATCCTCCTCACACGGCCTTCACGAAGAAGTGCTGCAATAACCTTGTTAGTGTCTACCACGACTTTCAGCATCCCACTTCTCCCGCACTCCCCTCTTGATCATTTTATCCAGTCTCTTAATGAATTCTTCATCCAGCCTGGGCTTGCCAGTCTTATTGTAAACCTCATTTAAGTAAGCAACGAGCAGATTAGTTCCCATCCTACCTAAAAATGTAACGTACCAAAACCCTGTTTTCTTTTGCTTTAACATTATCCTCAACGGTATTTTTGATGCTTTGTAAACGCCATCCTCAAAAACTATTTCATCCTTTATATTTAAAAACTTAAGATTAACAATATCAGACTGCCTCATGCCACTAAAAGCCATTAACGATATAGCCACCTTCATTGGCAGAGGAGCTCTGTTTATCAGGACCTTTACCTCATCTGGCTTTGGAATGTAGTCAAAAACTTGCGGGACAGGTTTCTCAAGCTTAACTTTTACCTCAACCCTGTTCATTTTAAGGAAAGATTTTATAGCCGCAAGGTAGACGTTTATTGACTTAGGTGCTAGTCCCTCGCTCTTAAGTTTGTATTTAAAGTCCTCAAGCATCTCCTCAACTTTAGCAGGGTCGCTTTTAGCTAAACTTACTATTTCGTCAACGCTTATATTTGTAAATTTCAAAAACCTGTTTATTGAAGCTCTGTAGGTAATTAAGCTACCTTTACCCTCATACCTCCTCAAAAACCTGTCAACTAACGATTGGTTTGACATGTTTCTCACCGTCGTTTTTACGATATTGTTGTATCCCTCTCGCTCTTAATAAATTTTTAATATATGAGAATTTTAAATTTTAAATACTTTTAAATAGTAATTAATTGAAGCAGATGATCCGCATTGCGGTGAAGCATACTATTCCCCAGATGGGAGGGCTATGGCGTTGGGCTCGACTGAGCCCCATGAGGTACGGGTGAAGCTAATGAACCCATACCGAGGGCTAAACCCCCCTCACGGAATTAAAAGTATTGAAAACTAACTAAAAGTACCGTGAGAGGGGAAACGCTAATTGCTCTAACATACATAATATTCGGATGGTGGCTAAGAGTTGTCTAAGGTCGTAAGAGTAAGGTATGAGAGGGGCGTGTTAAAGCTGTTGGAACCAGTAGAGCTTAAGGAAGGTGAGGAGGTAAGGATAAGGATTGAGAAGGGGCTGAGGGAAAGGCTGAAGGATATCATCGGTGTTCTTGGTGAGTCTAGTGAGGAAGAATTAGAGAGGTATCTAGAGGAGGCTTGGCAGTCGTGATTTTCCTTGATACTAACATACTATATCACATTCTCCACAAGACGCCCAGAACAGAAGAAACATTAACCATACTAGACGAGAACCCTGGTGACTACGTCGTTGACATGGTAGTTCACAATGAGATAATGTATGCGTCAACAATTCACTATTTAGAGCGCAGGCGCGGAGTAAAGGGAGCTTACTCGGCCAGAAAGTGGATAAAGAAACACGGATATCCAGAGGAGGTAATTAATGCTGTTAGAGAACTAATTAAAAGACTAAACATTAGGTTAATACCAAGCATATACACTGAACAAGAACTTTACGAGGTATTAACAGAATTTAGACTGCTGCCAAGCGACGCTATAATCGCGTTAACCTGTAAGCATCACGGCATAGATACTATTCTCACCCTTGATGAGGACTTTAAGAGAGTTCCTTGGCTTAAGGTTATACCTTAGAGGTCTTAGCGGGTTTGGATGCCTCCTTAGGCACGTGGTTATACCTCGTGATTATCTGGGCTGAGGAAAACCCTGAATTCTTTAAATTCCTTAAGCGCTGGTATGAGGATTATGAGCTAAGGCAGGGAAAGCCAGGAATTACATTTATTGATGAAGGGGACTTCCTATATGTAAGGAAGAGTTTTCTAAGTCAAGAAGAAGAGCACATACTTGAAGACGAATTACGCAGAATTTACCTCTTTAGTATAAGAAGAGCAAAATCTTTAAGAGAGTTTTGTATAGGATTTCATCATCTAAATTGTAATCATATAAAAGACCAGCTAGAGTATCTCTGCGAAGAAGGACTTATGTTCAAATATCATGATAGGTATTTTAGTCTTGCTGTTCCACTAAGATAGGCTTAATTTTAAAATGTAGTATCGGACTGTTCAATCTTAGTAAGCAGAGTTTTGATAATAGGTATTACCAGTATTATTGGGATAGCAGCTATTAGATATATAAGATTATAATTCTTGGATAAGATGAGCACTCCTATAATAATACTCATCACTGCTTGTACTATATTATTTGTTGCAGACATCAGCGATAAAATTGAAGTCCTCGCATCAGATGGTATAACAATATTATAGAGTGTCCTCATTAATGGACCATATATACCAGCGAGAAATTCTATGGCAAGTATTGAAGCTATAGCAATTTTTACTTGAAGAGTACCCAGAATACTAAGAATGATATAGGAAATTGAGGTAACGCCTAGCGGAAATAGTAACACATTTCCCATTCCATATCTTGACAAGAAGGCTGCTGCAAAAGCACCAAGACTGGCAAACACCATCATTAAGGACCATATTAAACCGTAGAGGCTTTCTTGTATTTTGAATAGGTCCTTAAGTAATGGCTGCCAGCTCATTACCAAAACCCAGAACGCTGCTGAAAGGTTAGCCGAAGACATTAAGCTTAGTAAAATTTCCTTCTTTAATGCATAGTTCTTGAGAATTTCAATCATTACCTTGGGAGAAATTTTCTGTATCTTACCGTAATTCTCCTCACCTATTAACGTAACTATTAGGGAGAGAATCATCATTAGTAGGCCCGACGCAAATACAGGCAGCCAGTAACCTTCAATAGCTATGAAAGCTGCAATAAAGCCTGCAAATACCCTAGCTATAGTGCTAAAACCTCTAGCAAGGCTAAATGTTAAGGATAGGTCCTCTTTAAGGTTCTTTGAGTACCTCTTAATGCCATCAACTACCCAGGCTTGAAGACTACCACTCATTAATGATACGCCAATACCGGAGACTATAGATGCCGCTATAACCCATAAAATCTCTCTTGAAGTCGATAGTATCACTAATGATACACCTTCAAGTGCAAGGCCAAGACTATAAGACCTCTTACGTCCTAGGGCATCAGCTATGACACCAGTAGGATAGTCTATGAAGGTAACACATAGCTTGTTTATTAATAGAGCTAACCCTAAACCATAGGCACCCACATTGTTATAGACTGTAATGAATAGATAAGCACCTGAAACGCTGTCTACGAAGCTTACTAGCGATAAAAATAAAACATAAAGTCTAGCTGAAGTGGGAAGCCTCCTAAGCTTAAGTGGAAAGCCCTTCACCACAAGGTATGCACCCTTAAGTCAAAATACTTCTAGAGTAGTTGAAAAGTAGTATCTCTTTGCTTTTTATCAGCATCAGCTGACGGCTGTAAAGACCCTCTTCATATTGTGAAAGACTTATAGATTCCTTACCAAGGTTTTTGGTGGTGTCTACGCCTCTAATCGTAAACTCTAGCGATAGTGGTGAATGCACAGGGCTTTGAATATTAGTACTATATTTAGTCTGTAGAGATTTTATGCTACGACAAAAACGTTGAACCTCCTGATCTCATTGTCGTGGATAGAGACAATATCGTATTTAGAGGGCATCGAAGAATGCGCGAAGGATGGTGATCGCGCAGAGAATGTTCATAGAAGCTTTGGACAAGCACTAAGGCTAGCCTTGAGAAAAGATACGTGTTTGTAATAGATATCGAGAGAATATCTGATGAATTGAAAAGATTTCGCAGCTCATTAATACAGCTTAGCATTCGTTAGGTACATCCTCAAGACAACAATCTCTATAGTTAATCTGCGTAGCTTATGGAGATAGGCTGGATTGTATGTTGCTTTTGAAGGATCAGAGAAAGAAGTTAGATTAAAATGTTTGAATGTTTTAGACTAAACGAGCTCTGTTCTCTATCCTTCGACTATTTCTGAAAAACATCTTTCAGCATCGTTTTGCAGAGTTCCTTAAGCTCATCCGCGACATGCTCATGTCTAGCTGTTTAAATGAGCGTGAACGCCAGCTCCGGCATAATTATTACATCAACGCGGCATCGAGAGCGTACAGCTTCGCAACGATATTGTCTTTAGCTCTCTCTCCCTGCGCTCTTTGGGTCGTAATTCCCTAGCCTCGTGAGCCACTTCGTCTTGAACTCGTAAAGCTTATCGTTTTCAAATCTAATCGGGTCTGTACTGAACATTCCACTTTGCATAGAGGATCTATAGATATATAAATTAGCAAAAATACCCAGCAATGGAATCTAGTAATTAAAACGTGTTCTAAATAACAATGTTCTCAAGTAGAAACCCGTTGTAAACTACAGCTTTATTTGTATCGGCTTTTATGAATTCTCTAGCAAAATTTACTAGCCCTTCTGTATAGCACGTCAGCAAAATAATAGTTTTGCCATCGAGCCTATGAGAGCACCTAAGGATACTAAGTGTAACAGCAATGACTTCACACCTATTAGCGGAGCCCCTAGCAGTAAAGAATACCGTGAATGAGTGGGTTAAGAGGGAAGAACGCCGAGCTGTTAGTATTGCTCCAGCACTCATCCTCTACTACCCTCTACTACTAGGCTTCCTTCTGGCGCCGTAGCTGAGCTTGTCTTTGCCCCTATCCAGCCGTGGAAGTAGGTGTAGAGGGCTACTCCAAGCGCTATGGTCACTATCACCATCAGTACTACAGCTACCAGATACGATACTCCCCTCATTCCACCACCCACAGGAAAAGATAAAATCCATATATAAATATCAGCAAAAGAGATATCAATCAGAATCGCCAGGAATAGAAAATCCAGGCAGACGCCGCGAAAAGAAGCGGGAGCACAAGATAATAGAATAGAGAAGCAAGCAGCTCCCTAGAGATATCTCTAGCAATAAGAACGAGCAGGAGCAAGCTAGCAAGCAGGATAGCCAGCATCCGCAGATCAAGCCACCTCCTATAGATTATCATCATCTCACCCACGCCACTTGCTGAAATAGCTATACTCCTCGATCTCGCGGCGGATATGCTGCCGCCCAAGCACCGTGCCTATATAGAATCTTCTATTCCTGAGGGGCTCAGGGGCCTCATCCCTCCACTCAATCTCATAAGAGGCGACCAGCTCCCTGGAATAGAGATTCCACAGCATCAGCTCTATTTTGCCGCCCACCCGCTTCAGCTGAATCCGGTAGAGCTCATCTACTTCTTCGAGAAGCCCCAGCTCCTTAAGCCCATATGATATACTCCGAGCCCACGGCCACGAATAAGGCCCTCTATTGAATATCCTATGGATAATCTTGCTACTCTCTTCATGCCCATCTACATGATAAATCATTATCCCAGGAGAGAAGCCAAGCTTCTTCAGGAGCTCAGATATCTCCCTGCTCCTTACAGCTCTAAACCCCCTTCACCTTGGGGGAATAATAAATAAAGATATCCTGATGCCACAGCCACAGGATCTCATTCTCTCGAAGGGGGAGAAGAGTATGAGCAATTAAATCGAGAGCTACATCTCTCTTACCTCTTTTTACCAACTTCTTACTCTCTTCAACAACCCTCTCCACATAATATTTCAGGCCAGGAGATATCTTCAGCGATCTACTGTTAATCCGCATATGCCTTATCGACGCGCCAATTCTTCCAGCACGGCTCCTCTCCCTATCGAAAAGGTCCTCAACATCCCTAGGATCCACTAACGCTATATACTTACCACCATCATGCTTCACTAACCCCTTCCGCTTCAGCTGAGCAATCTGCTTCCTAACAGTACCCTGAGAGACGAGTTTCCCGGAGAGAATCCTGTATACTTTATATATCTCTTCTAGGCTACTACCCTGTAGATAGAGGTACCATAATAATGCGTACTGTATAGAATAGCTATCAGCTATCCTCTTCAGTCGCCGCAGCAGCTCCCTCTCTATCTTCCTCCTGACATCCTCGCCCAGAGCACCTACATTGACACTCTCATACCAGCTGCCATCAGCATTGAATTCAGGTGTAAATTCCCGCCCGGAATCACTCCCGGGAACCATGATCATCAGTTAAAAGGAGCCCATATAGGGGGTATAAAAGCGTGGCGGGCCCGCCGGGATTTGAACCCGGGACCTCCGGCTCCGCAGGCCGGCGCTCTGTCCTGGCTGAGCTACGGGCCCCAAGCTACGTTTCATTACTGTATAGTTTTATTAATATAACATCATACAGTGATTTAGCTATACAATTAACAATAATCAATGCCAGCCTCAATGATCTTAGTCAAAACATAAAAACCTAATCAGACTTTACAATATTCTTATTTAGAATAGAGTCGTAGAACTTATGCTTGAGGAAAGCAATTTAAAATAGGATGTCGAAGGTGATAATGCATTAAAGGTTACTTTAAAGAAGGTGAAGAAGTTGAAGAGGAGCAATGAAAGAGTTAGGAACTTCACAGATATACTTGACTCTGCCAAATGGAGCGGCGTTCACTGGAGGCTATTTGCCGTCTTCGCGGACAACTACCTCTTCGACGGGATAATGTTCGCGGTTGCACCCCTCCTCCTCTACCTGGTTGCCCCCTCGAGCGTCGCCCCAACGATATTTGCGCTGAACCTTTTGAGCGAGGCAGCAGGCTCTATAGTCTTTGGAAAGCTTGCCGATGTCTACGGAAGGTTGAAGATATTTGCATTTTCCATGGCGTTAGAGGCTGGAAGCTTAGTTCTTCTGCTCCCTCTTTATAAAAACGTGATTGCCCTTGCCCTCCTAACAAGCTTAATGACCTTCGGTATTGGAGGGGAGTTTGGGGCGGCTTACGCCCTTGTTGCAGAGCTCACCCCTGCAAAACATAGGGGGAAGGCCCTTCTTTTGGCTACGAACTTCTGGAACCTGGGGAGCGCGATAATAGCTGCCCTGAGCTTGATATATGCAAAGATCTCTACAAGCTCATCCACGCAAGTTGAGTACCTCCTTCTGACCGCTTTAGGAACTGCCCTCGGGGCAGGCCTTGCAAGGCTTACTTTGCCAGAGTCACCAAGGTGGCTCGTTTTAAAGGGGAAGATCAATGAGGCAAGAAAGGTTGTTGAGGAGATCACTGGTTATAAAGGGGAAATGAAGTTTTATGTCAGTGAAGAAAGCGGAATTCCGCTCTCTGAAGCCTTGGAAAGGTATCTGTTCAGGTTTATTGTTCTCGTTATAATAACTCTGGCCCAGTACATAACTTATGACATAACAGCCTATTACATACCTTATGCTCCAGGATTTGCCTTTGGGGAGAAGGTTGTGAGCTACGTTGTTCTTTATGCAAACATAGGCGCCTCCATTGGGGCATTTTTGATACTTCCCCTAATAGATAGAAGCAGAAGGTGGTCGACAACAGCAAGCTTCTTAGGAGGAACGATAACATCATTTATCCTTCTATATGCAGACATTTCCAAGAACTTAAACCTCTTCTACATAGATCTCCTGGTGAACATGATATTTAGTGAGTGGGCCTGGGGAAGCCTAAGCATATTACAAAGTGAGCTGTTCCCCACGGGAGTTAGATCAAGTGTTGTGGGGCTTCTCACAGGCCTTCAGGGCATAAGCGGGGCACTGATAGTTTATTTCAGCCTGGGTGCAAGCGCCTCAGCTCTCTTCGCCTCAATAATAACGTTATGGTCCTTAGGCCTCCTGGCCTCACTGATGTGGCACCTGAGAGGAGTTGAGTCGGCAAGTGTAGGAATTGAAAAGTTAGAAGTAGCGCCCTATAACTCTAGAACTTAAGACCATTAG
This sequence comes from Acidilobaceae archaeon, assembly GCA_026995555.1. Taxonomy (GTDB): domain Archaea; phylum Thermoproteota; class Thermoprotei_A; order Sulfolobales; family Acidilobaceae; genus JALWTO01. The sequence goes on from JALWOJ010000162.1 coordinate 37,999, forward strand.
TTAAACGTTGTTCTTGTTTATCTTAAAGACAAACCTTCTCCTATCATAATCGGGCTCTTTCGTCACCTTACCTTTCCTGATGAGATCGCTTAACGCCTTTCTTAAAGTTCTCATTTCTTTTCCAGAGATTCCAAGCTCCCTGGCTATTTCTCCAAAATCTTTTTCCTTGTCAGCAAGAACCTCTATTATTCTTCTTTCCAATTCCTCCATTTCTAAGCACCGAGGTGACAATATCATAATCACAAACATATCATTAATATATTTTGCTGAAAACCACACAACCTCCACACTACCTTTTATAACAAACTATCATCATAGAGCTTAAAATAGTAATATCTATAAACTTTCCTAACAGTTTTCAAACTACATGCCGCTTTAATAATTAACAGTAGGAAAGGGAACAGTAGCATGAAGAAAGGTTTGCTAATTATAAGAAGAACTAGGGAAACTAGATACTCAATAGCCTCGCTGGTCGCAGCTGTAGACGCCTTGCTTAGCAACGATTTCCCTATAAAGATCAAGATCGTTGACTCGTTTAATGATCTGATCAACATACTTTCAAGGGGTTTTGATGGTAAGATATTTCTAGCATATAGCCTGTTAACTACTCAAGTACCACGAATGCTTGATGAACTTAGACACCTCAACAAAATTAAGGAACTCGGTAACGTTATAACGATTATTGGAGGGCCTCACGCTTCAGGGGATCCTGTAGGCGCTCTAAACCTAGGGTTCGACTATGCAGTGGTTGGGGAGGCTGAGGAGAGCTTTCCCCTGCTGCTTAAAGTGCTTTTAGAAAATGGAGATCCCATTTCAAACGTTAGGGGGGTTGTGACGAAGGCTGATGAAAGGTATGTCTTTACCGGAAGGCCTAAGCCTGTGGACTTAAACAAATACCCTCCCTTCGCCTACTGGAGGAATCTCTTCTCCCCAATAGAGATAACAAGGGGCTGTCCCTTTGCCTGCAAATATTGTCAGGTCTCAATAATGCACGGTGCAATACCTAGGCACAGAAGTCTTGAGAACGTATTGAAATATTCGGAAATTATGATAAAGTCTGGCAGAAAGGACTTAAGGTTCATATCTCCAAACGCCTTCTCCTATCTAGGCGATGGTAGAAACCTAAACCTTAATGGTCTCTGCAGTCTAGTTGAGGGGCTTTACAGGCTAACTCGTAGACTAAAAGGTAGGTTCTTTCTGGGTACCTTCCCTAGCGAGGTAAGGCCTGAACATGCCGCTGAGGAGGACGCGGTCAAATGCATAAAGGGAAAGGTTGCAAATAGACGTATAATAATAGGGGCCCAGAGCGGAAGCAATGAAATTCTGAAGGCAATAAATAGGGGCCATTCAGTGGATGATGTAATCAATGCTATTGAAGTCTTAAACTCCTATGGCTTTGAGGTTGATGTAGATTTCATCTTAGGGATGCCTCCCGAAGACAATGTAGATATGGAGGAGACAGTTCGTTTTATGGAGTTCCTGACCTCAAGGTATAAAGTTAGGATACATGCCCATTACTACCTGCCTCTTCCTGGAAGTCCCTTTGACGTTAGGGAGCCTAAACCCATTCCTAGTCATTTAAGGAGAAGGCTTCTAAAGCTTCTTGGCAAGGGAAAGCTCTATGGAGACTGGTTGAAACAGGAAAGGCTTTCAGAGGAAATTGTTTCGCTGTGGAGAAGGGGTGTAATATTAGGATTTAAAGGATGGAGAAAGGTAAAGGTTCTAAAGCCTAGCTATTAAGTTTCACTCATTTTCAACGCTAAACACCTCCTTATGCTCCATTCCATCAGCCAGTACATAACATAAATGCTTATCGCAACAATGCTCCAGTCAACAATTTCATCTCTAATAAAGTCGGGGCCGAGCTTCGCTCTATGTAAATAAGCTAAAGGAGCAAATACTATTCCTCCTATCGTTACTGAAATTAAAAGACCAACAGCCATCGATGCATAGAGGATCCTCCTGTCCGCAAAAGAACATAAGTTGAGATCCGTGAAGCGAAGTCCCCTCCTCCTGCCCAGATAATGGAAGATCCCTAGGACTAGATATGCCACAAGTATCCCAGCCCCGAGCATTACGTCAAAGAAGTCATGTGGTGAAAGACTTATGGAAACTCCTGTTAGAATGATCATAACGATCATAATGATCAAAAGACCTTGGGAATACCTATCTAACCTCCCCCTATCATACTGAATCGCCGCCCAGATTGCAATAGGTATGAGCACTACATCGGCTATTATAATAGCTAAACTGAAGGCTTGGGAATATACTAGATCAAGGACTGCAATGCTCAGACCGATAGCTCCGATCGTGTAATAAAGGTGGTTCCTCCTTTTGATGCCCAGACCTACGAATGTAGCAAAAACAGAGGCAATACATATCAGCAGAATATTATAGAGCATATTATTTAAAGTCACCCTTTAATTCCCCTTTATAATAGTTTAACAAAAGAATGTAAAACTCTTTATTAGGAGTCTCTTATTTCAGATATTCATTTAGCCGTTTAGATAATTCCCATTAAATATAATTTGAATTTCATGTTCTAAGGCTTTTGAAACGGTTTCTAGGCCTTCCTATGACCTTTAGATTAATTAAAAGTTCATTTTCTTTTAGATATAATCTTTCTAAAGTCTGGTATTAAAGCTGGAACCCTCTTCATATAATCTAAGTATTTATCTTTCCAGTAGTCGATCAGTTCCTTCTCCTCAAGCTTGATGAGGTAAATCCAAGCTGGAATGAGAGCAACGGCAAAGAGTATCCCTAAGATACTTACCATGGTTAGTGGTATTGCTATTTGAATTAATATCATGAAAAGATAAAAAGGATGTCTGCACAAACTGTATGGCCCCTCTGTGAGCAAACTTTCCATATCCTTCGGTTTATCATGTCTTGCAGGATATGATCTGTGAATCGCAGATGCGAGGGCGACAGAGACGTAGAGTAAAACCGCTCCCAACAGGCTAACAACTATCCTGGACAACCCGCCTAAGGATAATATACTGTTAGTTAGTAATGAAATCGTTATTGTTAGTGCGGTTCCAAACCCAATAACTAGCTTACGCACCACAGCAGACTTAACCAAAGACGTGCACCTCTACCACCTCTATGATCGATAGAGTAAAGAAGGTAACAAAGGCATAGAGTATAAGCTTACTGGTCTGGTTAAGCGTTGACTTCCATTTACATAGAAGATCATTACACTCCTTTTGTACATAATATGTTCTAGCAACGATAAGCCACAGTAATAGGTATGCTTGAGTTTCAATATGTCCATAAATAAAGTGAGCAAGGCTACAGTGATTGGTTAGCCAGGAAGCAAACAACACACCAGAGGAGATCGATGCAAAGATAACAGCTGGTATCCCCAGTGCGGGATGCAAGATCACAAAGGTGGCTGTAATTAGAAAGGACGTTGTGTTGTTTAGCCATATGTGCATCACTGCATTTAATACGTTATGACTTTTAATGAACGATATAGATTCGATGGGAGAAACCCTAGAGAAAGAAAGGAGCATTAATCCTGTAACAGTGAACGTAATAGCATAAACGAGCTCGTAAATAATTAACCATGTAGATAGCTTAGACCGTTTAAATCTCAATTACGACTTCCCAATATTGAATTGGAACCAAACTGCACGATTAAAACTTTTATTAATGATGTTATCTCGTAATTCGTATTCATAAAAGTTTTATGTATTAGAGCCATCATTGTCAAACATTTCAAGAAGATCGCATAAGACTACCGAAACTACTGAAAAGAAAAGAGGTGTGGGGCCCGGGCCGGGATTCGAACCCGGGACCTCCGGGTCCACAGCCCGGCGCTCTACCAGCTGAGCTACCCGGGCCACGAACTCCCCACGGATGGGGAGGGGCCCTCTCGGGAATCTCATCCCCTCGAAGGTCGAACCGGGCCCCAACCGATCTTCATAAATCTCTTGGTAAGGGAAATATAAGTTTCTTCACTCCTTGCTCTCCTCGTAAATGACTCCTGCCACGCACAAAATTATTGAAGCTATCAGCAGGGCTTGAGATGGCGTTATGTGCTGATTCAGAATAAAATAAGCCAGAAGGGAGGCGCCTATAGGCTCCGTTAACGCTATTGACGTAACCGTACTTGACTTCATAAATCTTAGAAGGTAGTTCATCAAGGTGTGACCTCCCATCATTGGGATCACTGCCAGGAGAACAAAATATATGTAAGACTTGATCCCGTAGTGTATAAGATTTGCCCTTGTGAGAATAGAGTAGGCCAATATAGTTAGGGTTGCAAAAAGGTAGACTGGAGTTACATATTCGGACAGGTTTAAGGTCCTTCTTAGCGACTTTCCTATGGAAAAGTATGTGGAGGCTGCGAGGGCCCCTCCTAGCGCCAAAAGGAAGCCTTCGGGTTTTGAGCCAGAAAACCTTGGGTTGACAAAGAATGATAAGAAAACAAAACCTAAGATCATGTAGATTATTTGCCTCTTGCTTATCCTCTCCTTAAAAACCTTGAAGTCTATTATAAGGTTAAAGAACGGATATGTCGAAACTATGGTTACGCTAACGGCCACTGGCACGAGAAATAACGACTTCATCCACAGGAGAAAATGGGCACCCAAAGCGATGCCTGCTGCCAGGGTTAAGAGAATTGTTTGGGGAGAGTTCAGATAGCTTAGTGAGCTTCTAGAAGCAATCAAAGGTATTGAAACTAGAAGTGTTGAGATGAGCATTCTCCAGAACGCACATGCATAGAAGGGGGCCCCTGAAAGTAAGACTAAAATTGAGGCTGAGGAGATGCTGAAAAACACTATCACAACTATTAAAGAGAGCAAGACCTTTCCTGGCCTCTTATGGGGTTCCAATGCCTCATGCTCCGCACAATGAAATAAGGTGGGAAGTATTTATGTAAAGTCAAAACCTCCAGCACTTATATCATAGTGCATTGTTAGCGGGGTTGTAGTTCTTACGAACACATAGCCCTCCTTAAAAACATGACTCATTATCAACATGTGCCTATCCGGAAGCCTTGGTAAATAAGGTTTTACCTCTGAAGGGATCTCCATATGTTCTGCCTGAACCTTATCAGTCCTTAGCAATATCTTAGTGTTTGTCAGCTGGAGAATAATGTCGTGAAGATCGCTAGGGCTGTGAGTCGAGAACAAAATTCCTATCCCTCTAGCCCTTCCGAGCCTTGCAACCTTAGCTATCATTCCAGCGACCTGCCTGCTTGCCTCCTTCTCCTCCTGAGCCCCCTTCTCCTGGGGGAAGAATTGGTGTGCTTCATCTATGATAACGAGCACGTTAGGGGTCCTTCTCCTCATTGCCCAAGCCCTCTGCTTCCAAGTTATCAGTCTCTCCAACATCCTGTAGGCAGCAAGTCTTGGACCCTCAATGCTACTTAGGCTCCTTTCCGACGACCACTTAAGATCCAGAACAATAGGCATATCATTATTATAAGCTTCATCTATCACCCTCTCCCAGCTTGGCTCTGGGAGGACCTCCATTTTATCATCGTCAGTGCTCATTATAACGTCGATTATACCGCTATCAAGGAGGCTTCCGATTCTTCTCATAAGAGCTTCAAGGGTTCCCTTATGAGGTTTTATCTCGTAAAGGGCATCTAAGTAGAAGTCTGAGAGCTCCTCAAACGATGTTCTCTCATTGTTTATGATGAGGTCTGCAGTTCTCTCTGAGGACTCTAGAGGCTCTTTAAGGACAACCCAGCTCTCTATGGCCTCCTTAGCTATCTCTATCTCCTCTGGTCTATCAAGGCCTCCCTTTCTGAGCATTGACTCGTGATAAGCATGAAGAGAACCGTAAAGGACCTGAAGAGGGCCAGCACAACCTTTTACTGGTCCCCTTCTCCTCACTCTCTCTCTAAGCCTTCTCATTAAGTCCCTTGCAAGTTGGGTGAGACCCGGCATAAGTCCCGAGAGGGAGTCGCTTTCCGTACAAACGGTATTAACAACATAAGGAACGAAAATCACCTTAAGGTTTGGTCCCTCTATCTCAACAATTATTTCGTTTAAGCTCTTCCTTGCCAAAACTTTGGCTGGGGGTCCTCCGCCGGTCAGCGGAGATATCGATTCCAAATAATACCACTCCGCAATCTTCTCCATTATGCCTAGATATGTAGCTATACCCCTCTCCTCTATGAGAGCCTTCAGGGCCTCTGAGATCTCATAGAGGGTTATCGGAACAACAGCAATTATGCCCTTAGGAGGTCTTACTCCCCTAAATACTTTCTCCTTTATCGTCTGTTCAGGCTCAATAGGAGGTTGTGGCTGTGGAGGCAGAGGAAGCTGAACAAAGTCCTGATTCATATCAACAATAACGGCAACAGGTCTTTTAGCTCTGGGAAGCAGACTGTAAAGGCTTGCAACCAAATTCTTAATTGCCGTTGTCTTTCCAGATCCTGTAGTCCCTATGATAAGTATATGCTGATAAAAGGCCTTGAGAGGAAGACGAACAACTACAGAGCCGTTTTTGACTAGAGAGCCAGCCGTGGCCAGCGCACCTAAAGGCACGCCCTCCTTGGGTAAATCGAGGAGTCTTTCAAGTACCTCAGGTTTAGGGTCGACTACAGGGCTTTGCGGTTCTAGACTTGTGGTTGCAGGCCTTACCTCACCGCTCTCAGGATCCATTTCAACAACTACTTCACCATACACCACAGTCCTTGTAAGTAGGCCTCTGGGATCAGGAGTGTTAACAAAACTTGAGAGGGGAGGTTCTAGGCCAAGCTGAGCAAGTTCATCTCTTCTCACTATGGCGGAGACTCTTACTAAGACTACTTTCAAATTCTTAGGATCGATCACTGCAAGATAATCACCGACCTTGTGGAAAGGGGCATCTTTCTCAGAATAATATACCTGAGGATCTATTTCAAACTCTACCTTAGCACCCTCCTCAACCTTAACCTCTCCAAACCTGCTTATCCTTCCTACAACCTTTCCATACCTTCTAGCCATCTCATAGGCTGAGCTCAGCATCTCAGATACTCGAGACGCCAGGTCCTCTGTAGACGATATCCAATTCCTCTCTCGATCATCTAAACTCTCATACCTGGCCATCTAACCTCAACCTCACCCAAATCCTCATAATCAAGTATGCTTCCTCTGGCCACGAGCATAGATGATATGATATACTTAAGCGCCTTCGTTATCATCTTTGCTCTTCTATCACTAGCCTGTATACAGAGCGGTAGAAGGCTATCGTTAGCAAGGCTCGCTACTGAATATATTTGATAAGGTTCCATCCCCCAGGACCTCACGATCTCTAAAGTTTTCTCGCTGTACTCTATTCTAACCATTCTTCCTAGACCCGAGGACTCCTGAAGTCTACCAGGAGGTAAGACCAAGTATTCAACTATTTTATCTATGTTTTCTCCAACATCACTTCTAACCCTTATTTTTGGGGTTTTATATATAAAGCCAGGTCTCCTCTTGACGCAACCACTTCTGTAAAGCAGATAAAGGGCGTTTTCATCGCTAAAGTCCTTAATCCCTATACATTTACTTATACTTGATGATATTTGAGGAGTTCTATAGAGGATCCTACTCCTCGATAATCTTTTTACAACACCTATAACAGGGATCCCCTGTTCCTCAAGACTTCTTACTGCCTCTATTCTTGAAGCTAGAAGAAATCTCCAAGCCTCGATATATTTTTCAGGAGCACCTATACCTACAAGTGCTCCAGGAACTAAATAGAGAGGTCCGTCAACCATAACAACAGTTTTCTTCATTCCATTTAAAAGATTAGGTATGGCTTCTGAGAGGGCCCAGTTCTCAAGGAACACCCTGGCCTCATCTAAGGCCTGGGCAACACTATAGTCCCTATCATATGGAATGCCTGCTGGATTCTTCAGATCCATCCAGGGAGGGGTCTCTAGGACTAGGGGTCCCCGAGCGTTAGGAAGCATTCTTATAAAAGGGGGGCCAGAACTGCTAAAGTTATCATATACTGAGGGCCAATCAAGAAGTTCAAATGCACCCCAAGACGTACTGACAGCCGCAATAACTATACTTGCCTGAGGTACATCTATTCTTCTACTGCTGGAGTCTACTCCAACAAACCTGATTTCCTTCCAATCTGTATGAGGGAGGGGAGTTCTGGGAGACAGAGGCTTTGACTGAAACTCATAAACCTCACTCTCAGCAAGCCCTGACTCCTCAACAGGCATCCTGACCTCTATGGCATCAGACAGCCTTAAAACAGAAGGTCCTCCAGAGTATCCATTTCCTAACCTACCTATTATGGCCATCAGCCTCTCCAGTGTAGATGCTATGTCCAACTCTCTCTACCTTTTCGTCTACCTAAATAATACAATATAAGTGGTAATACCAGAAAAGTCATCCGTTTCTGAAAACCTTGAGCATCCCCTAGCTAGAGAGAGTGTTCTGAGGAAAATTATATGAAAAATCGGAAACTCCTCGGCTACCCCAGAGTTTCTCATCGCCCAAAGGGGCTCATCGTACCGGGCATGACTCACCTCATCGGAGCCAAGCGATCAAGTCACCATAGCTAAGAATTTTTTACCAAGGTCCTCCATTAACTCCTTTACACCCTCTCTCACATAGGGGGCTACTCTTGGATGATCAAGGGGGTTCCATGTCTTTGAAAGTAACTCATCTAACCTCTTTAACATGTCCTCTATAACTCCCTCAGAAACATCTATAGCGTATATTGTGTGAGAAGCTTCCTCGACCCTCTTTAGCTCATCTAAACCCTTCAGGTTGGCACATCTGGAAATTGCCAGCACTAATTTCGAAACCTTCGTCACGGGTACGGCTTCATAAATTCCTCTGCTCCCCTTAGACGTCATATATGATATTATCGATTTGTTATCCTCCATATATAGAACCTTGGATATCTTTAGACCCCTCTTTAAGGCAACCTCCTTTATCCATGTGACCCTCTCATAGCTACTTTTGCTATTCTTTTTTGCTAGAAGTTCTATTGAACTTATGACTGCAGGAGATGGTAAATATAAAATGTTTTCGAATTTGACATCGATGTTGGCAACTGCACCCCTTTCAAGCTCTTCTGCAACTTTCTCGGCAAGTCTTGAAACAAGAGATATGCCTAGAAGGCTTGGAGTTATTGCAATTATGCCTGAACCTCTCTTGAAGGCACTCTCAAGCACTGCAGCAGCTCTCTCGCTTCTGCCCATCTCTCCCTTAATTGTCTCATACTCATAAACTTCTACTCTTCTCACTTCAGGATTATCGGCCAAGGAGTCTATGACCGCTGCAATAATAGGTGTTTCATCAAGGCTCGGGAATCTGAGGCTTTTAAGTAGTACTACAACCTCTCTCTTCCTTCCAGCCTTATTCCATTCAAGCCTTTCTACCCTTCCCTCTATAACCTTTAAAGATCTTTCTATGTGTTCAAGCTCCTTAACGCAGGCCTCAAGCTCTACCAAACTTGTGCACCGCAGGGCTTTAGCTGTAAATACTTAGACTAGAAAAGTTATTTAAGAGTACCTCTCTAACTAGATTTGTTCTGAAGATTTTTAAATTTTTATTAAATTTAATGAGTTACGATTTAAGCTCCTCTATAACGTTTTTGACAGCATCCTTTACCTTAACTCCTGTTATTGTAAAAATCTTAACTCCAAGGTATTGTAATGCTGCATAGGCATTGGGACCAGGATTTGGACCCACATATACCGTTGCCTTAGCGTCAGCTATTGCTTGAGCCGCCTTGACGCCAGCACCACTTCCAGCCTCAGCTCCAGGGTTCTTTATAACTTCAACCTTCTTTATCTCTCCAGTATCAAGATCAGCCTCCACTATGGTAAAGGTTGGAGCCCTTCCAAGTCTATCATAAACCAGATCGTCAAGTCCCCCCTTCTCCGTGGGAATAGCTATCCTGATCGTGGCCATTCTCCTCACCCCTTCTGAGGCCTAACTATAACCGGTATATAGGGTTCAGGCTTCTTAGGTCTATATCTAGAATACCAGCTCCTCCAATCGCTTAGAACTTTTTCTGCCACAAAATCAGCTATTCTTCTCAACTCCTGAGAAGCTGAACTGTCTGGGAATGCTTCGACTACGGGTCTTCTCATATTTATAGATTTAGGCACCGACTCATCAAAGGGGATCTTACCGATGATTGGAATGTTTTCCTCCTTAGCATATTCCTCTATATCATTTACCATCTCGGGATTTATGTCAAACTTATTTATAACTATCATTGGGGCTATCATGAAGTGCTTCGTAAGCTTATGAATTCTTTTCAGATCGCTAAGACTAGCCCTTGTCGGTTCAACAACTAGTAACGCAAATTGAGCACCTGTAAGACTTGATATCACCTGGCAACCAATGCCAGCAGCGGCATCAAGCAGGAGAACACCTTCAGTACCTAGAAGGGCCTTTGCCCTGTTCTTGATCTCAGTGACTAACTTTCCCGAGTTAGGCCTACCAGGAACTGATTCTCCAGATATCAGAGGAAATCCATATCTAGTCTTTTCAGCTAACATTATGTGTCCTGCAACGACCTTAAACTTATATCTTATAGCCTTGACCGGACAGGCTAAACTGCACGTCAAGCAGCCTTCGCATATGTACTCATTTATCTTATAATTGCCATCTATAACTTCGACTGCCCCGAAAGGACATTCTTCAGCACATATATTACACTTAGTACACTTATCCTGAAGTATGTAAGCTATCCTACCCTCGTAATACTCCTCTACCCTATCCCACCTGTCTATTCCAAGAACTATATGAAGGTTTGGTTCTTCAGCATCCGCATCAGCTGCAACAAGTTTGAGACCCTTCTTAGCCAAAAGTACTGCCAGGCTTCCAGAGATCGTTGACTTACCAACACCGCCCTTCCCGCTAGCAATAACTAGTTCAACTACTGTCATGGACTCTTCACCTCTACAAGACTTCTCCTTATAAGTGCTGAGACTTCCTCAGCAACCCTTCTAAGGACCCTAGCAGGTTCCGAGTCTGGGTTTTCAATGACGACAAGCTTTCCTTTTGCATAAGAGAGAACCACCTCCTTCGAGTAGGGAATTCTAAAGACTTTTTCTACATTATACTCATCGGCTATTTTCAAGAGTTCGTCCTCCGGACCTATGTTAGATCTGTTAATAATCATCCATGTCCTTATATCATTCCCTCTTGCTATCTCCAGAATTGCTCTAAGATCGTGAGCACCAAGAGGCGTAGGTTCTGTAACTGCTATCAAGATTTTACTTCCTTGAAGAGCTGCTGCAATAGAGTTCCCAGAACCTGCCCCCGTATCAACGATCAAAACATCTTTATCTTTGGCCTCTTCTAAAGCCCTTCTTTTGGTGTAAACCACTGCTGGAGGGGTATGTTCTTCTCCTTCCTTTAGCATCCCAGTGACAAGCTTAAAGGATCCTATTTTTGTAGAGACGTCTCTCACAAAAAGCTTTCCTATAACCCTTTCTCCTGGAAGCATAGCATCGTAAGGGCATGCATAGATACATGCCTTACACCCACTACAGAGTCTCGGCATTATCATAGGAGGTCTTCCCTTTGCCATTACTATTGCTCCCGTATCGCAAACCTTTGCACAGGCACCGCAGGCGGTACACTTTTTATAATCTATTATGGGGAAAAACGATCTGATATCCTCAGATTTTCCAGGATCTTCCAATCCTAGAAGAAGAAAGTCGTTAGGTGCCTCAACATCTATATCAGCTAATACCACCTTAAACTTCTGAGAGAGAAGCGCAGCTAAGTTTGTTGCAACAAAACTCTTTCCAGTACCTCCCTTTCCCCCGCTAACGCCCAGTATAAAGGGCATGTTTTTCACCCAGGAACAGAGATCTTCTTAAAAAGCTCGTTGTTAACAACAATCTCATTAAGCTTCTGTTCCTCTACACTGAGGATTTTTTCCAATTCTTTATTAACAAAATCCACTACCTCCTTAGGTAGGGAGGGAGTTTCACATCTATATTCTATACAACTTCTTCTCTTAATCTTAGGATCCCCCTCTATTTTATTGAAACAAGGATCATCCTTAACAGCCTCTTTAAGGCCCTCTATGTAAAAGGTTCCAGGGCCCCTAACGTACTTGATATCTGTAAGCCTCTCTCCCTTGTTCTTAAGCCATTCGATTTCAATGAACGCCAATATTCTGCTTAGCTTGAAAGGATGAACACATCCCGTTTTCTTCAGCACATAAGCCATCAATGTCTTTCCTTTGATCGTCATTTATCCCAAGCCTCCAATAAAGAGTTTCGAACCTACCCAGAATTACATGTTTTTCACAACCGTTAAAGTTCTTGCATTATTAATTTTTAATAGCAGATGGATTAATATTGACGAAGGAAACAGATTGATAGCTCAAAGTACGTCATTGAGAGGTCAAGGGAAAGAGGGATGAAAAAGAAACCACTGTATACAGCAAAGTACAGAGTTTACTGGAGCGAAACGGATGCTGCCTTGATAATGCACTTCTCAAATTTCTTCAGAATCTGCGAGAGAGCTGAGGAGGACTTTCTAGAGAGCATAGGCCTCTTAAGCTATAGGGATAAGCCGACCGGACAAAGGATTCTTCTCCCTAGGGTTCATGCGGAGTGTGACTTCTTTGCTCCCCTAAGGCCTGGGGATCACTATAGGGTTGAACTCAACGATCTAAATTTTGGCAACAAGAGCATTGAATATGTATGGGAGATATATAATGAGGATCTTGACAGGGAGTCGGCAAGATGCAAAATAGTAGCTGCATTTTATGATGAAAGGGCTGGAAGAGCAGTGCCTATACCTGAAAACTTTAAGAAAATAATAATGGATTATATTGAAAAACGGACACAATAAGAATTTTGTATCAGTCTAGAACTCAAAGATAAAATCAAGTTCGGTAATCTTTCTGAATAGTAACAAAACGCGGGGGAGAGTTCTTGAATATTAAGGAAAACCTAACTGAGGCCTTCAAAGAACTAATAGTAAAAGTTGCAACGGGTATTCCTGAGGACGTTTATAACTATATTAGAAAAGCATATGAGTCTGAAGAAAATCCCGTGGCAAAGGCTCAGTTTGAAGCAATATTAAAGGATATGGAACTTGCCTGTAAAAGAACTAGGCCCATCTGCCAGGATACGGGAACTCCTTATCTGTTCCTCGAGGTGGGAGATAACTTCCCTATAAAAAGTGAGATAGTTGAAATATTCAAAGATGCGCTAAGATATGTCACTAAAGAAATGGGCATTTTAAGGCCAAATGCAGTCGATCCCATTTATGCCAGAAATAGCGGTGATAACACGGGGAGGTTTGTACCCTGGGTTCATATAGACTTAGTCCCCGGAGACGAGCTTAAAGTAAATATTATGTTTAAAGGAGGAGGGAGTGAGGCTCCCTCGACTTTAGTAATGTCTCCTCCATTAAAAGGTTGGGAAACTCTTAAGGAGACTGTAATCGAAACCGTGGCCAAAGCTGGCCCCTTACCATGTCCACCACTAATAGTTGGAGTTGCAGTGGCTGCTGGAGCTGATATGGCATTAACCCTAGCCAAGAGGGCGATCTTAAGGCCCATAGGGGAAAGACATCCTGATCCCAAGGTCGCCAAGATGGAGGAGGAGCTCCTCGAGGCCCTTAACAAGTTAGGGGTAGGACCTCATGGATTTGGAGGAAAGTTTAGCGTGCTTGATGTTAAGTTTGAATACGCTTATAGGCATCCAGCAACGTTTGCTATAGGAGTCATAACAAGCTGTTGGGCGACTAGAAGAGGAAGAATGATCGTGAGATCTGATGGTTCATACGTTATAACAAGCAAGCATCTAGTACGTGAAGGAGATGTTTGTGTTGTGAGGTGATTTAAAATGTCTGAGCCTAAGATATATAGATTAAGAACTCCTCTAAGTGATGAAGATGTTGAAAAGCTTAAAATAGGGGATATAGTTTACATAACGGGGATAATGGTTACTGCGAGGGACGAAGCACACGAAAAGGTTCTAAAAACTTTGGAGAAAGGGGAGTCGCTTCCCATAGATCTTAGGGGCCTAGTCCTGTATCACTGCGGACCTGTTGCAAGGAAGAGACCGGACGGTTCCTGGGAGATAGTTGCAGCTGGTCCCACAACCAGCATGAGAATGGAAAGCGTTGAAGCAGAGTTCATAGAGAAGACGGGTGTTAAGATGATAGTAGGTAAAGGAGGCATGGGAGATAGAACGGCTGAAGCTATGAAGAAGTACAAGGCCGTTTACGCAGTGTTTACTGGGGGAGCTGGTGCTCTCGCCGCCGAAGCTATAAAAAGAGTTAAGGACGTGTATTGGCTCGACGAGCTTGGGATTCCCGAGGCAATGTGGGTTTTTGAAGTTGAAAATTTCG
>JALWOJ010000162.1:52296-53249 GCA_026995555.1 Acidilobaceae archaeon
CAATAGACACTACAGGGAGAAATTACTACAAGGAGAGGATGCAAGAAATTATGAACAACGCGGAGGAAGTTATTAAAGAGCTAAAAGAAAAGCCTTTACCTCCTTGACTTTCCCACCAAATTCCTTTTAAGTCCCACCCTAATCCCTTAATTTCTTAATCTCTTTTTGAATCTTATTTCTGGAAGGCCTAAGAACGCGGGAAACCCCCATCGAAACCGAGAGGCAGACCTTCCGCGCGGGCATTCCCTGCAAGGAGATGGCCTCTCCAAGACTCAGGGAGGGGAGCTAAGAAGGGTCGGACATCTAGGCGGCTGAGGGTTTAGGGGTTCCGGTGCTGGCGTAGGGGGATACCAATGCCCCCATAAGCTGGTACCGGACCTTGAACCCGAGGCCGCCTAGAGTCCGGCCTTGAGGTTCCCACTAATCTCCTGAGTCTTGGAGAGGCCATGGGTACCGGGCCCGGCCTTGCAGGGAATGATGCCTAGGCAGGTCTGCCTCAAGGTTTCGATGGGGGGCCCGGGACGTTCTTAGGCGAATTGACTAATAATAAGGTTTCCTACTTTTATTATATCGGGAAGGTACTTATTAACCTTCTCAAAAAATATGAACTCTGGCAAAACAGGTGAAACTTTATGAAAGAAATACTAGAAAAAATGTTAACATTACTCAAAGAAAGCGACTTTAATATAACAAGTAGTGATAATAAGCACATCTTTGCTCAACACAAAGTTTTGCCTATCAATATTGAGATAAAAATTTCCGATAATAAATGCGAGGTCTACACAAAAGTTTCGTCTGACGAGGCAAGAGACATCTTGGTTGAGAAAGCTGAAGACGAAGGTTTTGAATCGATTACTGACGAAATAGACGAGTTAGAATCTGTTATTGATAAGCTGTCAATTATGTTGAAAGAAACGTGCAAGGAGGTTAGGAGAGATCTTGAGGGACTATTT
>JALWOJ010000163.1 GCA_026995555.1 Acidilobaceae archaeon
CTCGTAGACAGGGAGCATAGATGCGGGATCTTGAATATAATAATAACCATTTAAATATTCATGTGTTGCACCTAGGGATACTTTGCCACCTTCAACAACGAAGCCGTGAGGAGAGAAGGGAAGAGGATAGAGTGTGAACTCCTTTTCTTCAAGTCTCTCTTTAAGCTCCTTGCAGGATATAAGATAATCATTGCACCTAATAGTTTCTGGTAGAGGGACCTCATTTGCCTCTAGAAGCTCCATGGTCTCAATCCTTCCAAACATCCTCAGATATCTCTCAACCATGTATGGCAAGTAGCCGTATTCCTCTGCTAACTTCTCAGCTTCCCTTGAAACCTTAACAGGAATTATGTCTCTCAGCGTTTTCTCATAGTCCTTAGTTATTGAAAATTTTTTGGCTGTCATCACCACTGTACCTTTTCTCTACCTTCCTTTCTCTATTGATTAGGTTTTGAAGAGACAGAGTTATATAGACTTTATAGTAGTTTTTCAAGAAGGTGTTAACTTTGAGCCAAGAAAACAAGGCTAACTTATATGAACGACTTGTAGTTCCTGGAAGGTTCCAGCCACCTCACTTTGGTCACTTGGAAACGATAAAATATGCCCTGAGCCTTGCCAAGGAGGTTATAGTAGTTATTGGTTCTGCTCAAGATAGTTTCTCCCTAGAAAATCCATTGACAGCTGGAGAGCGCATCATACTTTTAGATAAGCTTCTCAAAAAATACATTGGAGAGGACTACTGCAAAAAGATAAGGATAGTACCAATAATGGACATAAACTCAAACAAAATATGGGTTCAATACTTAAGGATGTTATTGCCTCCCTTCGATGGGGTCGTTTCTGGAAATGAACTGGTTCTTCTACTTTTCGAGGATATGGGTTTGGCCGCGATTAAACCCCCCATGTTCAAGAGAGAGGTATGCAGCGGAACTGAGATAAGAAGAAGAATAATAAGCGGTGAAAAGGACTGGACTGAGTGCGTTCCGAAGGATATAGTTGAAGACCTGAAGAGAATAGGATTTGTGGAGAGGCTCAAAAGGTTAGCAGGTGGGCACTAACATGAAAAAGTCGCTCCTCGAGATAGACGGCTCGATGGGAGAGGGCGGAGGACAGATACTTAGAAGCGCTCTTTCTATAGCTTCTATAATGGGAATTCCTGTTAGAGTTTATAACATAAGGGCTAAAAGGAGAAATCCTGGATTGAGGCCGCAACATCTTACTGCTGTAAAAGCTTTAGCTGAGATTACTGATGCCAAAGTAAAGGGAGCTTATGTAGGAAGTAGAGATCTGATATTTGAGCCCCGAACTGTAAAGGGTGGAAACTTTAGATTCGATGTAGGGACGGCTGGAAGCGTTTCGCTGGTGCTTCAAGCACTTTTACCTGTCCTAGCTTTTGCTCCAAAGAGTGTTCAAGTTGAAGTGAGAGGTGGAACTGATGTCCCCATGGCTCCAACAATAGACTATTTCAGAAAAATATTCCTCTGGTACCTCGATGCCATCGGCTACCACGTGGAACTAAGACTTCTAAGAAGGGGGCATTATCCAAGAGGTGGGGGGATAGTTAAAGTATTTATTGAAGACCCTCCGAAAGGTTTTAGAGAAAGCAGTTTTACTGAGAGAGGGGAAATTAAGGAAATCAACATATATTCTCACGCTGTTAAGTTGCCCAAACATGTGGCGGAGAGGCAGGGTAAGGCAGCTTCCTCCGTTATTGAAGAGAAGCTCAGGGTTAAACCAAAGGTGAACGTTGAATGGTATCCCCCCGATAAAGATCCTCATTTAGGCCCGGGGAGTGGGGTTCTCGTCGAAGCCATCTGCGAGAGATCAAAACTTGGAGGTGACTCATTAGGAGCTAAGGGGAAGAGGGCCGAGGTTGTAGGAAGAGAAGCTGCTGAGATCCTTTTAGAGGATCTTGCAACGAGCGCTCCCCTGGACAGACACATGTCAGACATGATTCTCATATATCTAGCCTTCGCATCTGGAATTTCAGAAATATTTGGAGCAAAGTTGACCATGCATGCGCATACCATGCTAAAACTTCTAGAAATTATGGTTGAGGGGTTCAGCTACAAGATCATAGAGGGTGACCTGAATAAGCCTTTCAAGGCGAGAATCTATCCTCATAGGTTTTGATAACTGCTTCTTAAAAGGCATTCTTTTAAGGAACTTCTTATAACATTATAAAGTGTAGAAGGTGGTGCTTTTGAAGAGAGTAATTCTTGAAGAGGAAATAAACGGATTTGAGTTTAGAGAGTTTGAGGATATGGGAAGGCCTAAATATTTAATTCTAGGCCTTCCTGATGTAGGGCTCGTTGGAACAATTACTGCTGCCCACATTGTAAGGACGCTAAATCTGAAGGATGTAGTTGGCGTTGAAAGTTACGCCTTTTTACCGCCTGTCGTTGTCATAACTGGTGGAGAACCTAAGTATCCTATGAGAATATACAGCAATGGAGAGATAGCTGTCCTAGTTACCGACGTGCCAGTCAACACTCCTGGGATAGCTCCCTTAGCCTCAGCAATAGTGGAATATTCACGAAGGAGAGGCATAGAGCTGATAATAAGCGTGACAGGCCTAGGCTCTCCTAGGAGACTCAAAGGAGAACCTCCATCAGTGTATTGGCTGGGCTCGGATCCTGAGGTCGAGAAGTTCGTTAAAGGAATTGATGGTTTAGAAAAACTGAACGAGGGCATACTTGTCGGACCCTATGCCATAGTCCTAAAGGAGGCGGCAAGGCGTTACATAAAGAACCTCGTTATAATGGTTGAATCGTATCCGGAGTTTCCTGATCCTGAGGCTGCCGCTGAGGCCGTTAAGGTGTTCTCGAAAATAACGAGCGTTGAAATAGATGTAAGTAAACTTCTTGAAGAGGCCGAGACTATAAAGTTGAGACTTAATAGTCTAATGAAAGAGACCAGAGAAACGTTGGCCAAGATGGGTAAAGGATTTGAGTACAGACCGCCTCTAATCTACTCGTAAGGAGCTTTGAGAAGAAAAGATTTATAAACTAGCAATCATGACGAGGTGTAGCTCGTTGAGCTGGGATCCATTCAAAGTAATCGAGGACATGATAAGAAACATGAGAAGAAGGATGCAGGAGACTGAAAGACTCATGGATGAAATGTTACAGAATTTGCTCGGCTCCTCGGAGAAGACCTATGAGATGTTCTACGAGAGGGCAATGGAAACGCTAAGAAGCGGTCGTGAGGAACCTCTAGCCTCAATATATGAGGAGGGAGACTATGTTATAATAGCCGTTTCTGTACCAGGAGCAAGGAGGGAGACAATAGACGTCAAGGTTTTTGAGGACAGAGTCGAAATTGTTGCGTCCATGGATCTAAGAAAGGTCTCAAAGGCCCTAGGATACTCTTATAGATATGCAACTTTGAGAGAATACAGGGGCGTCTATCCGCTACCTTCTAGGATAGACCCTTCAACTGCTAGATATGAAATTAAAGGTGACCTGGTTATAATAAGAGTTAGGAAGAGATATTGAGTTCAAACCTCTCCTTTCTAACATTCTCCCCTTCCTGTTCGTAAAGAACTACACTTATTCTTTTGCTATCTAAAACATTAACAACTAAAAAGCTTGGTTTCATAGAACCTCCGCCTCCTCCCCACACTCCCGTCAAACTTCCTGGATTGAGATGTATCACTCCTCGATAACTTTTAACCCAAGGTCTGTGGGTATGTGCCGAGACTAGGACTTTAACTTTCATTTCCCTTGCAAGCTCTGTGAGCTGGTCCAGGTTGCCTCTTGGATGAACCTGATGACCGTGAAGTACCCCAAACTCAACCCCTTCCACAGAGAACTTTGCGCTTTCAGGCAAGTCCAAATAGTCCATATTCCCTGAAACAACATAAAATCTTGGTGCTAGGGATTTTGCCCAGTCTAGAACCTCCTTGGACACGAGATCTCCTCCATGGACCAGAAGATCCGCATCTTTAACTTCATTCATCAAAGCGGATTCAATTTTTGAAGGGATCCAAGACGCTCTCTCGGGTATATGAGTATCAGCAATTATAATTATTTTTGCCATGAACTCCTCACCTGATGTTAAGAAGTTGGAAGGAAAGTTATGTACTTTCTTTTTTAATTTTATGCCTTCTTTTTACTATCAGCGTTTTTTATATCGCCACCTAAAGAACTCCCAAGAAGCTCTGCAATGTCCTTTACCTCAAAGCCGAATTGATCGGCCTCAGCTCTGAGCATAGTGTTACAGTAGGGGCAGGCAACGGCCACAACTTTAGCTCCAGTTCCGGCGGCCTCCCTGGCTC
>JALWOJ010000164.1:0-8905 GCA_026995555.1 Acidilobaceae archaeon
CCTATACCCTTGCCTCCTATGAAAGCCTTTACAACATCCGGATCAACATTTACTATCTCATCCTTCCCGCTGGAGAGATCTATTAAAAGGAACTTACCATAGGTGCTCTCCATTTTCTTCACTCCCTTAATAAGACGGGTAGCCCAACTAAACTTTGTCTCATACTTCCTAATTAAACCTATTTTATGAAAGGAGATTATTAATAGAGTAAGCTCATAAACTTCTCAAAGCCTCTGAATCATGGCGAGAGAACTTGGGTGTAGCAAGAGCTCTGTTAGAGTCCTTCATGTATTGCAGGGTTTCCGAAAACCTCAGAAAGTTACCATCACCAATAAGAGTACTGGCTGCATCGAGACTCTGCGTACTTCCCATGACAGCTTACGCTGTAGCACTAGGAGGTATAATGGCCTGGATAGACGGATCGTTTAGCTGGCTTCTTTTCACCCTGATCTTCTTTGGTTTTCTGCTGGCGCACCTAGCTGATAACCTCTTAAATGACATGACTGACGTTAGGAAAGGTATAGATGAGCAGGGTTATTTCAGAAGCCTTTATGGACCACATCCTATAATAGATAATATAGTCACTACAAGCGAAGTAAAGCTTCTTGTTGGCTCAATACTTCTTGCTGACCTTCTTCTTGCCATTTATTTAGGATTTTCTGTAAGTTGGTTAGTTCCTCTCTTGGCCTTTCTAGGAGCTTTAGTCATGGGTCTTTATGGAGGATTTCCTATCGATGCAAAGAAACTTGGCCTTGGAGAGGTTCTGGTGGCAATAGTCTGGGGGCCTATAATTGCAGGAGGCACTTATCTTGCTCTAACAGGTAAATATGGACTAAGACAGGCATACGTTTACCTTCCCTATGCTACTGCAGTCAGCTTAGTCCTTATAGGAAAGCACATGGATAAATTTGATCATGATCTCGGTAAGGGCCTAAGGACTCTACCCATAAGGCTTGGAAAGAGAAAGTCCAGAACGCTTGCATCATCGCTAGCTATCATAGCACTAATTACAGAAGCTTTAGGGATATATTATTATACTGACTCTCTTTTATCATTCATAGCGCTTCTCGCTCTCCCTAACATAATAGGTATTTCCAAAGTTCTTGCTAAAGAAAAGCCCAAAGAGCCTCCTGGGGGATGGCCTGTCTGGCCTCTCTGGTACGCCGCCTGGGGGTTCGCTGCACTAGATCTTGTCGGAAGATATGCAATAGCTTCTCTAATAGTAACCAATGTCTCTGGCCCAGCATTATATGCCGTCCTAGGCCTCACAATAATTATGTGGCTCAGCGACCTCCGGAGGCTTAAGTACACTTACACTTTACACTTATAGTTGAAATCATCTGTACCTTTAATAACCGAGTTATTTTAATTAAGATAACCTTATTAAACTTCCAACAACAAATATTAATAGGTGATGATATTGGAGAAAACGATCATGCTTCAAGCCCGAAGTGGATCTGTCACTGAGGAAATTAGGGAGATCGCTAAGATAGAAGGTATAGCACCTGAGAAGCTTAGAACGAGAATCGCGGAGGGGAGAGTGGTCGTTCTAAGAAACCTTAGGAGAAGCAATCTTAAGATCGTTGCCCTAGGAGAGGGTCTGAGCACAAAGGTTAATGTTAATGTTGGAACCAGCGGGACTGTGATAAAGCCCGAGATGGAAAGGGAGAAGGCTAGAATAGCAGCTGAATATGGAGCTGATGCGATAATGGATCTAAGCATAGGGGGACCTCTCGATGAGATAAGAAGGATGATAATGGACGCGGCCCCTAATTTGCCGCTAGGGACCGTTCCAACCTATCAGGCCTGGATAGAGGGTGTAAAGAAATATGGAATCTCAATGCCCGATGACTGGTTCCTCAAGGTTGTTGAGAAACAGCTTAAGGACGGAGTTGATTTCATGACAATTCATGCGGCTTTAACAAAGGATTTGGCGAAGAGGGTCGTTAAGAGCAGCAGGGTTATGCCCATAGTGAGTAGGGGAGGAGCGTTCCTAACAGCTTGGATGCTTGAAAACGATGAGGAAAACCCCTACAGAAAACATTGGGATTACCTTCTAGAGCTCTTTGCGGAATATGATGCTGTTATAAGCATAGGAGATGCCCTTAGGCCTGGAGCTATAGCAGACCAGCATGACGAGTTCCAGGTTGGAGAGCTCATAGAGGCAGCTAGGCTTGTCAGATCCGCCAGAGAGAAGGGAGTCCAAACGATAGTTGAAGGTCCTGGTCACATGACCTTAGACCAGGTGGTTGCAGACATCAAGTTTATGAAATCGCTTACAGGAGGGGCACCTTACTATGTTTTGGGACCTTTGGTCACAGATATTGCCATGGGATATGATCACATAGCGGCTGCAATAGGAGGTGCAATAGCTGCTGCAGCAGGAGCAGACTTCCTATGCTATTTAACACCTGCAGAACATCTAAGCCTTCCAAACCCTGAGCAGGTCAAGGAGGGTCTTATAGCTGCAAAGATAGCTGCCCACGCAGGCGATCTAGTGAAGCTGGGAAGTAGGGCTGCTAGGAAGGATCTAGAACTTAGCCTCTTTAGGGCTAAGCTCAGGTGGGATAAGATGTTCTCCTACGCCTTCGATCCGGAAAGGGCAAAAGGGATCTACGCACAGTTCGGCCTGCAAACACAAGCGTGCAATATGTGTGGACAATATTGTGCCTGTCTCATCTTAGAAAAATACTTTAAAGGTAGAAAGGAGCCTAGCATTGATGATCTAGTAAAACGCTATGAGAGCTCGATATCTAAGAACTTTGAGCTTTAAACAAGCTAAACTTCCACCAACGAATTTTCATCTATAAACCTTTTGTACCATCTTTCAAAGACCCTAGGTGTGACTATGTGAAGTTCTACTGGGGCTTCTGTCCTTGAATAAACTTCAACCATAATTTCGTGCTTTTTATGAACGTTTTCTGTTATCACAAGGATATCGATGTCGCTAGCTCCTGTATAAGTTCCCTTAACCACTGAGCCGAAAACGTAGACCTTCGCCCCAGGATCTACATTTTTAATAATGTTTTTCACTTTCCTCGCAACATTCATATAGTTTTTTAAGTAATCAAGGATCTTAAGATCATACCTTTTCAACAAGAGGCTTAAACACCTCAAGAACAAATTTTAACAAGTCCTCTACTTCCTCCTTCTCATATATTATGGGTAAGTATCTCGCGGATATATACGCCTCCTCTATCCTAGCAATATAGTGGAGGTTCTTAATATCATTAACAAGCTTTAAAACATTGCTATTCACCTCTCCCAATTCTCTTACAAGTCTTCTTATTGAATGTGTTCTAGGATAACTTCCCCTTTTAATCAAAAGCTTGTACTTAAGAATTAACTGACAGTATTGCTCTATATTGAAAATTGCCAAATCATATTCTCCTTCTTCTAAAAGTCTAATTGCATTTCTCAGGAACGCCTCTGCCCTTCTTCTAAGTATCTCTGCCTCTTCAAACGACAAAACGAGCACCTCTTCTGGACAGTTTTAATTTATAGTTAGATTATTATCCAATATCAGCTACTGCTCGTCTTCCTGACCTTTTTAAGCTCCTCCTCCCTCAAAAGCCTTCTTAATATCTTTCCGGCAGGGTTCTTAGGCAGATCTTCTCTGAACTCAACTATTCTTGGGTACTCATGACCTCCAAGCCTTTGCTTGCTCCACTCTATTATGTCCCTCTCAGTAACCTTACCCTTACACTCTGGCCTTAAAACTATGAACGCCTTAATGTTCTCCCCCACAACAGGATCTGGAACGCCTATTACAGCAGCCTCGGCAACACATTCATTCTGGTAAAGAACCTCCTCTACATGCCTTGGGTAGACGCTGTGACCCTTGTACTTTATTATGTCCTTCTTTCTGTCAACTATGAAAAAGTATCCCTCCTCATCCATGTAGCCTATATCCCCTGTTCTTAGCCACCTCTTTCCACAACATTCAAAGAAGACGTTCTTATTTTCCTCTGGCATATCATAATATCCTATCATGACCTGAGGGCCACTTATTACAATCTCACCTGTGCCATCTATTAGCTTAGGCTCCATGAGGTCTGCAACTGCTAAAAGAGTGCTGGGCATAGGAAGCCCTATGCTACCGTGCTTTCTCCTTCCATAGATAGGATTTGCAGCTACAACAGGGCTTGTTTCCGTTAATCCATAACCTTCAACGATTCTACAGCCAGTTATTGCCTCCCACCTCTTTATTATTTCTACAGGAAGTGGAGCTGCGCCACTGAAGCATATCTCAGCTATTCCCTTAAGCCTTCTTAGCTTGGCTTCAGGGACTTCCTTAAGTAGCATTATGTAAACGGTTGGGGCCCCAGGAATTAAGTTAATCCTGTTTTTAATTATTAAGTCAACGAGCTTTTTGGGCTCAAACCGTGGAACTAAGACTAAATTTGCAGCTATGTTTAAACTTAAGCCAAGGATGCTGCCGAACCCATATGCGTGGAAGAACGGTAGAAGGCCCAGCACAACATCCTTAGCCTCGCTCCTATTAAACCAGACTCTTTGAAATATTATGTTGGCCACTACGTTCCTGTGTGAAAGCATTACCGCCTTTGGTATTCCTGTAGTTCCACCTGTATATAGCATGGCAGCGACAGTCTTTTCAGGATCTCCTTTGAAGGTTTCTCTGATCATACCTCTCTTCAAGAGGTCCCTATACTTAACAATCCCCTTAGGAACACTGGTTAACCTTCCAACAAACCTTCCAAGGCCAACCTTAAACCTGAAGGAAAACGATCCGTAATCATCAATCTCCGAGACAACAATATTATACTTGTCCATGACCCTTTCAACCTTGTCAAGAAGAAGATCTTGTACCACAACTACATCAGCTTTGAGCTTCGACAGACTTTCCTCTATCTCTATGGGACTCCAGAGAGGATTCAAAAGACAGGCCCTAGCACCTAATGCCATTGCTCCGTAGGACACAGTTATGTATTCAGGAACGTTTGGCATTATTATGGCCACGCAATCTTTCTCCCCAACACCCAGGGACTTGAGACCAGAGGCAACCTTTAACGTTTCCTCATACAACCTTTTGTAGCTGATTCTCTCCCCCATAAAGGTAACGGCAATGGCCTTAGGATGTTTCTCCGAACTGATCCTTAACATGTCATGTAACATTATATCAGGAACCTTTACCCTTGCTGGTACGTGAGGATCATAACTTGCGGTCCAGGGAGGGTTTTCAAAGTTAAAAGGTACAGCCTTACTCAAGACATACTCCCTCGAACAGCATAATATAATTAAAAGATAAAGTAAGCCATTCCATTTATCTTATCCTACTGTAAGCTCTTTGTTCTCAGTATAAAAATTTATACAAATAATTTTACCAATATTAAATCCTATATTTTATAGAGTTAATAAGGGGATTTAGAAAGAACTTTCTAATGGCTATAAAGAATTCTTGGGGTGTGTTTCATGGGCTTGCCCGAGAAACCTATATGGAGGCCTGGGTACAACCTTAACTTAAGGATGATCTATGACAGGGCCCTCGAAGTTTTTCCCAACATGGAAATAGTTTCCAGAACATCAAATGGAATAAAAAGGTTTAAGTTCATAGAAACTGCTGAGCGCATCAAAAGGCTTGCAGGCGCTTTAAACGCCATAGGAATTAAAAAGTTGGATACCGTCGCTACCCTGGACTGGAACACACATTGGCATTACGAGGCCTATTTTGCCATACCCATGATGGGTGCTGTTCTTCATACGGTCAACATTCGCTTCTCGCCAGCTGAGATAGTTCATGTTATGAATAACGCTGAGGACAAGGTTGCTATAGTACACAAGGACTTCATACCGTTAATTGAAGCTGTAGCGAAACATGTTAAGAGCCTTAAACATATAATAGTTGTTGATAGCGATGAAGTACCTTCTAAGATATCAGGGATCCCAGCATATCACTATGAGGACTTTATAAAGGAACTGGGCCCAGGCTATGAGCTGCCAGAGGAACTTGATGAAAACCTCCCAGCTGCAATGTGTCATACCGGTGGAACCACAGGACTACCCAAAGGTGCGTATCATACTCACAGAATGCTTGTCATACATGCACTGGCAATGGCACTTCACCTGGCAACCTTCGGTCCTGTGAGGCTTAGTGGTGATGACGTAGTTTTATACATAGTGCCTATGTTTCATGTCTATAGCTGGGGACTTCCGTACTCAGCAACAATGATTGGTGTGAAACAGGTCTTTCCAAATAAACTCGATGTAAAGGCCCTTTTAGAACTAATAGAAAAGGAAGGCGTTACGTTCACAGGAGGAGTTCCTACGGTTCTATATATGATGTTAACCCATCCGGAAAGCGAGAAGTATAACCTTAAGGGACTGAAGTTCATAACGGGTGGAGCTGCGCTACCTAAAGGATTGGCCTACTTAGCGTTAAAGAGAGGGATTAATATTGTTGGTGGGTACGGATTAACTGAAACAGCTCCAGCCGTTGCTCTAGGAGAGATCCCGCACAGCTTGGCAAGAGGTAAAAGTCCAGAGGAGATCGTTGAGATGAGATTGAAGATAAGTGGTTACCCCGTTCCTTTAATGAAGATTATGGTCGCTGATGAGAACATGAACCCTGTGCCTAAAGATGGGAAGACTATGGGTGAGATTGTGTTAAGAGCGCCGTGGATAACTCCAGAATATTATAAGGAGCCTGAAAAAACTGAAGCTGCCTGGAGGGAGGGTTGGTTCCATACAGGAGATATAGCTGTATGGTTCCCAGACGGATCTATACTAATTCAGGATAGAGCCAAGGACCTAATCAAGAGCGGGGGTGAGTGGATAAGCAGCCTCAAGCTTGAGAACGCAATAAGCACTCATCCGGGAGTAGGAGAGGTTGCTGTGATCGCAGCCAAGCACCCCAAGTGGCAGGAGAGGCCCGTGGCGTTAGTAGTCCCAAGGCCTGACTGGAGGGAGAAGCTTAAGCCAGAGGACATAATTGATCATTTGAAGAAGAACTTCGTCGATAAAGGAATAATACCGAAGTGGTGGCTGCCAGATAAGGTGATTATTGTTGAAAGTTTGCCGAAGACCAGCATAGGAAAGATAAATAAGAGGTTGCTTAGAGAGAAATATTCTGAAATATTGCTAGAAAAGGACTGATGATCTATTCTATTTCTTTTTTGGTAAATATACATTGACCCCGTTTACTAAGTGTATAGCATCGAGAAATGTCTCACTCATGACGGGATGACTGAAGATATACTCCTTTACCTCATCTATCTTCATTCTCTTCTTTATTGCAACTACCGCAGCGTTTACCACCTCTGACGCATTAAGACCTACCATGTGAAATCCTAGAAGTTCTTTAGTTCTGGCGTCAGCGACTATTTTTGCTATTCCAAATGGCCTTTCGCTAGCTATTGCCCTGTAGTTTACAGCAGCTGGAAACCTCTTGACTATGTATCGAGGATCTCCTTTAACGGCAGAAACCCCTACTCCAGAAACCTCGGGGTCACTAAAGATCGATATTGGAACTAAGCTGGAGTCGTAGGTTGACTCCATCCCTGCAACGTTTTCTCCTGCTACAATTCCTTGAATCTTTGCCAAGCTTGCCACATAAGGTTCTCCAGTAACGTCTCCAGCAGCATATATGTTACTTATGTTTGTCCTGGAATGGTTATCTACTACTATCTCTCCCTTTGGACCAAGGTTTATTCCAACCCTCTCTAGACCCAAACCTTCAGTTAAAGGTCTTCTGCCCGTAGCCACTAGAACCTTATCGCCTTTGATACTCTCTCCGCTCTCCAGAACAACCTCTTCTTTCTCTGGATCTATTTTCTGGACCTTATTGTTAGTAAGTATTCTAATACCCTTAGACTCGAATATTTCTCTCAACGTTTTGCTCACGTCTACATCCATATTTGGCAATATCCTAGGCATCATCTCAATTATCGTAATTTTTGAACCAAAGCCATGCCACACGCTTGCAAGTTCAACGCCAATGGCTCCTCCTCCTATAATGATTAAGTGGTTCGGGGCCTCCTCGAAGGAAAGGGCCTCATCACTCGTCACAACAAAACCCTTCTCTCTTGCCTCCTCCAACCCTTTGATATGGGGTAGTACAGGAGCAGAGCCTGTCGCTATCACTATGTTCTTAGCACTGATATCAACACCGTCTATATTGACAGTGTGAGGATCTTTAATGCGAGCATGTCCAGAAATCACATCTATGTCATAGCTTGGGAATACATAATCTTGATACCAGACTATCACCTGATCTATAAGCTCATTCTTTCTGCCCATAATCATTTTAATGTTCGGCTTTATCTCACCCTCTAAAAGACCCCTTGCAGACATGAGCCTTACGTCACTTACCTCCTCAGACACCTTTAAGAGATATTTAGTTGGAACACAGCCAACATTGACACACGTACCCCCGAGCTTCCCCTTTTCCACTATTGCTACCTTAAGTCCCAGCTCTGAAGCTCTAAGAGCTGCTGCAGCGCCTCCCATTCCAGAACCTATGGCTATCAAGTCGTAGCTCTTCCCTTTAACGTCATTCGGAGATAACGTAGCCATTTTCCATCACCTCTTCTTCACCACCTCAGGTCCATATCTTTCCTTCAGAACCCTCAGCGCTATTTCAACCCCCTTCCTCACAAGAGCCCTGCACAGCCTCTGTTGTTCTGGAGAGACAAGATCAAACTTCGGATTGAGGTCCTTGCAGTTGGGAGAGCCGAACATCTTAACGAACTCGTTATAGACCTTTGAGGCAAGCTCGTGAATCTCATTGTTAGCTTGTATGAATTCAAAGCCCTCAGCCCTCTTAGGAGCTCTACCCTCCTGAACCATTCTTTTTCTAGCATAGCCTCCAACAGCAGCTACGGCGGCCCAGAGAGCCCCACAAATATGACCACTACCACTGATCCCTCCAGCAAACGCTATAGAGGCC
>JALWOJ010000164.1:8915-15927 GCA_026995555.1 Acidilobaceae archaeon
GGCCCCTATAAGCTCCTCATTTACCTCTAAACCCAGGGTTTCAGCTAATGCCATAAAGGGACTGTAGCCACAGTTCCAAGTCTTTGCAAGAAGCTCAGCCGCCCTGTCTTTAGCCCTCTTAAGGACCTCCTCAAAATCCTTATCATTCACTTCTTTTCACCCCTGAGCTCCTTAAGGAACTTATCATAGTAAACGCCAATTATCGGCAGGTTCTTGAACTTGAACTCATAGAATAGGAATGGTTTGGGAGGATAGGTAAGTACGTCTGTCTTGTCCTGAGAATTCATAGCATCAACTAGCTCCTTGAGCCATTCAACGGGAAAGGTAGCTGCCATCTCATCATCCATTGTCCAAGCAAGGGTTCTGTCGCCAAGACCCGGAAGCGCTAGGTAGGGCTTCTTGTCTAGAAAAGCCCTCGCTATCGCGCTACATGAACCGGCCTTACCCATGGCCTCAAGCTTTACGGGTTCGCCAGCTTTATAAGCTACTGCCGCAGCGAACTTCATCATCTGTCCGGGGGTTCCATAGATTATTATTACGTCGGGAACGGTTACCGGATTTAACATGGGGAAGACAGCTATTCCCTTAAACCTTCCAGTGGGGATTTCGGGAAGGTGGCTGTCTAGCTTGGCTCCAAGCTCCTTACTTTCTGTATAAAGCCCCGCACTTATACTCCCATCTTTAAAGTATTCTGGCATCTCTGCAAGGCCAAAAATAACTATGGAACCCGGACATGACATGTCGTCGAGGCTAAGCCCCATGGGCCATCCGTAATATCTAGCAAGACCTATTGCCTGACAAAGTGTCATCCTTCTTCTAAAGTCTCTGAGAGGCCTGAAAAGGGGAAGCTCTTCCTCATCAGGGCTTCTGTCTAGAAGCTTAATGCCTACTGGAAGCGTTCTTAACTTTAGGCTTTCCATTAATCTTTTTGATAAAGATGAAAGATCTTCAAAACTTGGGACTTCTGACAAGTTTCACACCATAGATTGGTGGGAATTAAGTGGAATAAAGAAGTTTCTTAATAAAAATTCTGTTTTTGTACTTAAAAAGAAAATTTAAATTACTAATAAAAATGACGTGTAAGGTAAAGAAGCTATTGCTCTAAGGCGTTCTAAGGCTCATAGGCACTCTCGCCCAGCTCGAACATGTCAAGTCCTTCCTTCTGCTCCTCCTCCGGAACCTTTACCTCAGTGAATCTGCTAATTATCCACAATATTATGTACGTCAATACAAATGGATAGGCCGCTCCGATCGCTGCGGCAGCAAGCTCTTTGCCAAAGAACGCATAGCCTCCGTAGATGAGACCGTTGGATCCTAAAACCTTAGCGGAGCCAAAGATCCCTAGAAGTATTATTCCAGTTAGTCCTCCCATTCCGTGAACTCCCCAGACGTCAAGAACGTCATCCCAGTTCTTCTTGGCTCTGTAACTTACTGCAGCATATGCGACGAGAGCGGCGACTATTCCAACGATCATAGCTGACCATGGAGGTATGTACCCTGCTGTTGGTGTAACTGTTGCAAGTCCAGCTATTGCTCCAGTACAGAAGCCTATAGTAGAAATCTTCTTACCCTTGGCCACGTCAAGCAGGACCCAGGTTACAGCCGCGAATGCTGCAGCTATCTGAGTGTTGGCAAAGGCAACGCTAGCATCTCCTCCAGCCCTGAGGGCGCTTCCCGCATTAAATCCGAACCAACCAAACCATAGAAGTGCAGTTCCTAGAGCAACAAACATGATGTTATGAGGCTTATCCTTGTACTTTCTTGGACC
Organism: Acidilobaceae archaeon; assembly: GCA_026995555.1. GTDB lineage: Archaea > Thermoproteota > Thermoprotei_A > Sulfolobales > Acidilobaceae > JALWTO01. The sequence goes on from JALWOJ010000164.1 coordinate 10,684, forward strand.
CAAGAAGAACACTGTTGCTAGAGCTGAAAACCCAGCGAGCTCATGAACTACTATTCCTCCTGCGAAGTCCTCGACGCCCCACTGATGAAGGAATCCTCCTCCCCAGACCCAGTGGGCAACTGGGAAGTAGACTAGGAAGAGCCACAATGTCAGAAACGCTATATAAGCTTTAAACTTCATCTTATTGGCAAATGCGCCAGTTATCAGCGCTGGAGTTATTATTGCGAACATCAGTTGGAACATGACATATCCTAGAAGAGGTATCTTATAGGCTACTAAGGGCGTTGTCTCATGGATGTGCATTAGAAGGGCGTAGTGAAGACTTCCAATAACCTTCCCCACGTCCGGTCCGAAGGCCAGCGAGAAGCCGACAAGAACCCATATTATTGTTGTCCATCCCAATGAGAAGAACGACTCCATCAGTATCGTTAGAACATTTTTCTTTCCTACTAGACCTCCATAAAAGAACCCTAACCCTGGAGTCATTATCATTACAAGGGCCGCTGAGAGCAGGACAAATGCCGTATTACCACTATTAATGAGCCCCGGATCCGTTGGGCTCACCTTTTAGCTACGCATGAAAAAGGTTCTAATTTTAAATGTTCATTCATAATTTATTATGAACAAAAATAACCAAATTATATTAAAATATTAAAAAATAAATCTAAAAATTACTTTTTAGCTAGCTTTATGAGATATTCATGAATTCTAGTGTCCCCTGTTAATTCAGGATGAAAGCTTGTTGCTATCATCGACCCCTCAACAGCAACGACATCAACCTTCTTCCCATTAACATTTATCGAAGCTGCCGACCTGGCCCCATTCCAAAAGTCTGTAAATGCGGGAGCTCTGATGAATATCCCCCTAAATGGAGGTCCTTCAAGGAAGTCTATGTTAAGATCGATCTCAAAGCTCTCCCTCTGCCTTCCAAAGTAGTTCCTGTGAACCTCCACGTCCATCACTCCTAGCGTTGGCTGCTGACCCCTCGTCCCTGAAAGCTTCTTAGCCATCAAGATCGCGCCTGCACAAGTGCCCAGGGTTGGAGTGCCCTCTAAGATCATCTCCTTAAGCCTGTCCATAAGGCCAGTCCTTTTGGCAAGAACGCCTATAGTTGTCGATTCGCCTCCAGGGATTATTATGGCGTCTAAGTCCTTTGCGTCGCTTGCCTTCTTGAGAAGGACAACCTCAACTCCAAGGTCTAACTTTTGGGCCGCAAGCCTTACCATATGTTGATGTTCAGCAATCCCGCCCTGAAGTGCTACTATCCCAACTCTTACCATTCATCAGACACCTCTCGTCTGAAGCAGCTCCTCGGGCTTTAGCTGCCTTATATCAATTCCCATCATGCTCTTCTGTTCACTTATCATCCTCTGTGCCTCCGCGACATACTCCGGATCGTCCCACATGCTTGTTGCAAGAACTATCGCTGCTGCCCTCTCAGGAGGATCTTGGCTCTTGAAGATCCCTGAACCGACAAATATTCCATCCGCGCCAAGCCACATCATCAGGGCAGCGTCCGCAGGCGTCGCTATCCCTCCTGCAGCAAAGTTCACAACAGGAAGCCTTCCTAGCTTTGCTGTGAGATCGACAAGCTGATAGGGAACTCCGTACTCCCTAGCCTTCCTTAACCTCTCCTCCTCAGGCATATGCCTTAACTGCTTTATCTCCCCCATTATTATCTTCATGTGTCTAACGGCCTCAGCAACGTTTCCAGTACCTGCCTCCCCCTTGGTTCTTATCATAGCGGCTCCCTCGGTTATTCTTCTTAGAGCCTCGCCGAGCTCCCTAGCGCCGTTAACAAATGGAACCTTGAAGAGCCACTTGTTTATATGATGTCTCTCATCGACAGGGGTTAATACCTCACTCTCATCTATCATGTCAACACCTATCTGCTCAAGTATTCTAGCCTCCATATAATGGCCTATCCTTACCTTAGCCATAACAGGTATAGTTATGGTTTCCATAACTTCCTCTATAACCTTAACATCGGCCATTCTTGCGACTCCACCACTTCTCCTCACGTCATACGGCAGCTTGTCAAGAACCATGACCGCGACAGCCCCTGCGTCCTCGGCGATCTCGGCCTGCTCAACGTTTGTAACATCCATAACAACTCCTCCTTTCTGGTAAACAGGGAAGCCTAGCTTGACCGATATGGTTCCTCTCTCAGGTATTGTTATCCTCTCTGGCAGAGGGGAGGGCTGATAGGAGAAGAGGCCCTCCTCCTTAAGCCTATCAGCTGCCTCAGCAAGCTTGTAAAAGAAGTCCACTATTTCATTAAATCCTACTTCAACGAGACCAAAACTGTATGAAGAGGGCTTGATCAAATCCACACACCACCCTCAGTTTTATTATACAATGCTGGCTAGGGCAAATATACGCTTATTCTTTAAAAAATAACCTAGTTATTTTAAGAAGTCTCCCTATTCTTTCCAACAAGTCCTTTTTCCTTTAATATTCTATGAACACTTCCAACACTTATGTTTAACTTTCTAGCTATCTCTGACAGGCTAAGCCCCCTCTCCCTGAGCCTGACAACCTCTTTAACTATGTCATCATCTATCCTTCTTCTTCCTCTATAATTCCCCCTTCTTCTTCTATCAACAAAAGCATAGATGCAATCGGGAGTTGTAATGCCTAGACGTTTCATTATTTCCCTTATAGGCACTCCAGAACTATACAGCTCCCTTACCTTGTTTACGCCCTCTTCGCTTAACCTGTTCAAGCACCACCTTCTTTTCCATTCTGGAATTGCCGACAAGCCTCTCACCATTCGTATGGAATTGAATAAAAAGATAAAACTATTTTTTGCAACCGGCAAGATAATTTAAGAGAACGTCAAGGACCTGCCAAGTGCTCTCCCTCACTTCTAAATGAACTCCACTTAAAGCGACTCTACCTTTGCCGTATCTAGCCAAAACTATAGCTGGCTTGCCGTCGTCTCCATAAACAGCCAAAACCGTTATATTTCCAGAAAGATACCCGAACTCAGGTCCTCCTATGTAAACTGCCGCATACGTCTTATTGAGTCCTAACCTCATTCCTTCCTTCGTTGAATTGATCCTCAACACGACCTCGGCTGGCCACGGATATCCCTTCTTGGGTCCTATAGCAACCAAATCAGCTATACCAAGAGAATAATGGTAAATGCCTGCCTCCCACATTATGGCTCTAGCTGCATAATAAGCTCCAGCACATATACCTAAATATCCTCCCCCATTTTTGACAAAGTTCTTGATCATCGCATTTCCTTCAGGTCCAAGGGCAAGCCAATAATCATAGGCCCAGCCTCCTGGCATTATCAATACGTTATAATTCTTCAGTATGCCGTTCCTTATGGACGTTGCATTGACAAGCGTGAAGTTTATCCCCCTAGACTTTAGATAGAGCTCCAAGGCATCTATGCCCGATCTCCAAACTCCTGTACCATTATATATTGCTACGCTTATTGAGTGCAGACAAGCCTCTTTGCTTGTAGTTGACTCCGATCTATGTAACCTAAAAGTTGTCCAAGAAATGCCTATAGCTAAGATAACTATAACAACAACTAATATGCTTAAGAACAGCTTTTTCTTGCTGTTCTTCGAACTCATGCCCTGCACCTATAACTATAAATCGAGACTTTATTATAAAATGTATTGAATAGGAGCTTTAGGTGGTAAAGGGTGGTCAAGGACATAACCCTAGATGAAACTGATCTTGAAATACTGAGGATCCTGCAGGAGGACTGCAGAACGACAATAAATGACATAGCTAAGAGGCTCAACAAGAACAAGTCCACAATACATTATAGGATAAAGAGGCTTGAAGAGGCTGGAGTTATTCAAGGATGCTATGCCAAAGTCAATCCGGAGGCTCTCAACCAGGACTATCTGACTATAACACTCGTTAGAGCTAAATATGGACCAGGATATCATAAAAGGGTTGGTGAAAAACTGGCAAAGATTCCGGGCGTTTGGGCGGTTTACTTTATTCTGGGCGAGATAGACTTTGTCGTCCTAGCCAGACATAAGAATCTTGACAGTGTAAGGAACATGATAAACGCATTCCTCTCGATAGAGGAGATAGAGAGGACTTCTACTCATGTAATAGTTGATATAATAAAAGAGGATCCTAGAGTCGAGATACCTGAAACGAAGTAAAAAGATTATTATCTCCTGAACCTTGGGTTGAAGTATTCCTCTAGGCCCGTTCCAAGCAACAGGAAACCCAAACCAGTTATTGTTATCATTAGCCCTGGAGGCACGACCCACCACCACATGCCTCTCACGAAGGCTCCGCGTATTTGAGCATAGTAGAGGAGCATGCCCCAGCTTACCTTCGTGGGATCGCCGAGGCCCAAGAAGCTTAGACCTGCCTCTGTAAGGATGCTATCTACTATAGTTAGGACATACACTGGAATTATGAGGGGTATGAGGCCTGGAAATATGTGATATTTCATTATATAGGACCTGTCAGCGCCTAAACTCCTTGCTGCCTCCACGTAAAGGCTTGTCTTAAGCGACATTACATAAGACCTCACCATCCTTGCAATGCTAGGCCATCCCAGTATGGTTATTGAAAGTATTATGTTCCATATGCTTGGCCCTAAGTAAGCCACTAGAACTATCACGAAAACTATATATGGTATCACAAGAACTATATCGGTAAGCCTCATCAATATTTCGTCAACAGCTCCCCCAGCAACCCCTGCAACAAGTCCGATAACAACTCCGACGAAGACGCAACCGAGAGCACCTAACGTTCCCACCAACAGACTTGTTCTGCTGCCGTATATCAGCTGACTCAATATGTCATGCCCTATATCATCAGTACCGAGCAGGTGTTGTCTACTTGGTGGTGCATAAGGAGGCCCTGTTATTGCATGAGGGTTGTAGGGAGTTATATAAGGTGCTATTATTGCCATTATTGATAAGACAAGGATTATTATCAACCCTGAGAGGGTTATCTTGCTATGCCTTAAGAACAAAAGGAACTTCCTAACTCCCATGATATACACCTTTTATTGAAGTCTAACTCTAGGATCTAGGATAGCGTAGATCAGGTCCACAATAAAGTTTGCCAGGAGAACGCTGACCGCTATTATAAAGAACGTTCCCTGAATTAACGGATAGTCTCTTCTCATTACAGCTTCGTAAATTAGCCTTCCGACGCCTGGCCAGTCAAAAACAGTTTCAGTGAATACAGCCCCTCCAACAACATAGCCTAAAAGTATCGCTGTATATGTAGAGAGCGGCAGCGATA